>NZ_JBHUUV010000005.1:0-339818 GCF_042670885.1 Streptomyces sp. NPDC057136 | reverse complement strand
CCTCGGCCCCGTCTGGCGTCTGTTCAACCCTCTGCGCACCCTCCACCTCCTCCTCTGCCGCGCACGCGGCCGCGATCCCGTCGTCGGCCGCCCCCTGCCCGCGTACCTCGGCCTGTGGCCGGCCGCCACCGGGCTGCTCGCCTTCACCTGGCTCGAACTCGTCGCCCCCGAACCCGCGTCGAGCAGCGCCCTCCTCCTCTTCCTCACGCTCTACGCCGCATGCCACCTGGTGGGCGCCGCCCGCCACGGCTCCCGTTGGTTCGACCAGGCGGATGCCTTCGAGGTCTACTCCGGCCTGCTCGCCCGCCTCTCCCCACTCGGCCGCCGCCCGGCCGACCGCCGCCTCGTCCTGCGCTCCCCGTTCAACGGTCTCGATGCCACCCCCCGGGCCCCCGGCCTCGTCGCCACCGTCTGCGTCCTGCTCGGTTCCACCGCCTACGACGGCTTCTCCGACGCCCCCTCCTGGATCTCCGCCGTCCAGACCTCCCCGCTCGGCCGCACCACCGCGGGCACCTTCGGACTGCTCGGCGCCGTCGTTCTCGTCGCCGCCCTGTACGCCCTCTGCGCCGGAGCCACCCGACTGATCTGCGGCCCCCTGCCGCACCCCCTCACGGCTTTCGCCCACTCGCTCGTCCCCATCGCCCTGGGCTATCTCGTCGCCCACTACTTCACGCTCTTCGTCACCGAAGGGCCACGCACAGTCATGGTGGCATCCGGCACTGACAGTCCAGTTGGGCCCGAACCGCCCCTGGGGCCGGGCGGGCTCGCCGTCCTCCAGGTCTCCGCCGTCGTCCTCGGTCACGTCCTCGGCGTCATCGCCGCACACGACCGGTCCGTCCGGCTGTTTCCGCCAGGCCGGGCCGTCGCGGGGCAACTGCCCTTGCTCATCCTGATGATCGCGTACACCATCGGAGGGCTGACCCTGCTCATCGCCTGACGGGCCGTAGGTCACCGACTGCCCCGGAGACCCACCGGAGACCGCCCCGGAGAGGAGGCCTCACGGCATCATGGAGCCCGTGCCCCCTGCGAATACCAGCCTCCGCCGCGCCCCCGTGCAGCAGCGCAGCGCCGAACGCCTCGCCCGGATACTCGACGCCTGCGCCCAGCTCCTCGACGAGACGGGTTACGAACAGCTCTCCACCCGGGCCGTCGCCGTGCGCGCCGAGGTGCCCATCGGCTCCGTCTACCGGTTCTTCTCGAACAAGCGGGCCCTGGTCGACGCCCTCGCCCACCGCAACCTGGACAGCTATGCCGAGCGCATCACCTCCCGGCTCTCGGCCATCCCGGCCGACGACTGGCGCGCCGCCATCGATGCCGTGCTCGACGAGTACCTGGCCATGAAGCGTTCGGTCCCCGGCTTCACCCTCGTCGATTTCGGGGCCCCGGCGCCCGCCCAGGACCCTGGCGGCGACGCCAACGTCCGGGTCGCCGGACGGCTGGCCGAACTGCTCGGCGCCCACCTCGGCCGCATCCCGGACGAGGACCTGCTCCGCATGATCCTCGTCTGTGTCGAGGCCGCCGACGCGCTGTTCCAGCTGGCCTTCCGTATCGAACCGACCGGCGATCCGGCCATCGTCGATGAGACGCGTCACCTGCTCCGCTCGTACCTCGCCCCCGCCCTCGACCGACAGGGCCCCGAGCCCCAGGGGCACCCGACGGGGTAGACGAACCGAGCACGTCCGCAGGATTGGTGCCGCCGACACCTCCCCACCATCCGTACCGGTCGGTATGCTCACCCCTGTCCGTGTGCCGCCATTGCTCACCGGGGAGGACCCATGTCCACCAACTCCCGTACCGCTCTGCGTATCTGCCCCCTCTGTGAGGCCACCTGCGGACTCACCCTCACGATCGAGGGGACCTCCGTCACCGGCGCCAGAGGTGACCGGGACGATGTCTTCAGCCAGGGGTTCATCTGCCCCAAGGGAGCCGCCTTCGGCGGGCTCGACGCCGACCCCGACCGGCTGCGCACACCCCTGGTCCGTAGCGACGGGGTTCTGCGGGAGGCGAGCTGGGAAGAGGCGTTCGACGCGATCGCCGCCCACATCCCGGCGCTGATCGAGGAGTACGGGCCGCAGGGTGTCGGAGTCGTCCTCGGCAACCCCAATGTGCACACGATGGCCGGCGCGCTATACCCGCCCGTCCTGCTCAAGACGCTCCGCACGCGCAACGTCTTCACCGCGAGCACGCTCGACCAGATGCCCAAGCACGTCGCCTCCGGACTGCTCTTCGGTGACGCCAACGCCATCGCGGTGCCGGACCTCGACCGCACCGACCATCTGCTGCTCATCGGCGCCAACCCGCTCGAATCCAACGGCAGCCTCTGCACCGCTCCCGACTTCCCGGGCAGGCTCAAGGCCTTGCGGCGGCGTGGCGGCACCCTCACCGTCATCGACCCGCGCCGCACCAGGACCGCGCGGCTCGCCGACCGTCACCTCGCGATCCGGCCAGGCGCCGACGCGCTGTTCCTCGCCGCACTCGCCCACGTCCTCGTCGAGGAGAAGCTCGCCCACCCCGGCCCGCTCACCGAGCACCTCGAAGGCCTCGGTGAACTCACCGAAGCCCTCAAGGACTTCACCCCGGAAGCGGTCACCGCGGTCTGCGACATCGACGCCGCCACCATCCGTACGATCGCCCGCGAACTGGCCGCCGCCCCCACCGCCGCCGTGTACGGGCGCATCGGGAGCTGCACCGTCGAGCACGGCACCCTCGCCAGCTGGCTCGTCGACGTCCTCAACATCCTCACCGGCAACCTCGACCGCCCCGGCGGCGCACTCTTCCCCCTCGCCGCCACCGCCCGGGCGCCCCGCCCCGCCGCGCCCGGCAAAGGCTTTGCCCTCGGCCGCTGGGCGAGCCGGGTCTCCGGGCACCCCGAGGCCAAGGGTGAACTCCCCATCGCCGCACTCTCCGAGGAGATCGAGACCCCGGGGGAGGGCCGTATCCGCGCCCTGCTCGTGCTCGCCGCCAACCCCGTCCTCTCCGCCCCCGACGGCAACCGCCTCGACCGGGCGCTCGCCGAGGGGCTCGACTTCATGGTCAGCGTCGACCCGTATCTCAACGAGACCTCGCGCCACGCGGATGTCGTACTGCCGCCGCCCCCGCCCTCGCAGAGCGCCCATTTCGACTTCGCGTTCAACTCCTTCGCGGTGCGCAACCAGGTCCGCTACACCCGCCCGGCCGTTCCCCTGGAGGCGGACCGGATGGACGAGAGCGAGATCCTTGCCCGGCTCGTGCTCGCCGTCGGCGGGATGCACGGCGCTCCGCCCCACGCGGTCGACGACCTGGTCATTGACACCGCCCTTGCCGCGGCCGGGGCGCCGAAGGAACTCGCGGGCGACCTGTCCGGATCGACCGGACCCGAACGGCGCCTCGATCTGATGCTGCGCCTCGGCCCGTACGACCTCACCCTGGACCAGCTCCTCGCCCATCCGCACGGCATCGACCTCGGCCCCCTGGAGCCCCGCGTTCCGCAGCTCCTGAAGACCCGCAGCGGGCGCATCGAGCTGTTCCCGGCGCCGATCGCCGCCGATCTGCCCCGGCTCCGGCGGGCGCTGGACCAGGAACCGGCCGGGCTCGTCCTCATCGGCCGCCGTCATCTGCGCTCCAACAACAGCTGGATGCACAACGTCGCCGCCCTGAGCGGTGGCTCGAACGTCTGCACGCTTCAGATCCACCCCGACGACGCGGCCCGCATCGGCCTCGTGGACGGCGCCACCGCCCGTATCACGGCGGCCGGAGGCGAGATCGAGGCGCCGACGGAGATCACGGACGCGGTACGGGCGGGTGTGGTGAGCCTGCCGCACGGCTGGGGGCACAACCGGCCCGGCACCCGGATGTCCGTCGCCTCGGCCGCCCCCGGCGTCAATGTGAACCAGCTGCTCGACGGCACGCTCCTCGACCCGCTGTCCGGCACCGCCGTACTCAACGCCATACCGGTGTCCGTGACCCCCATTGCCTAGCATCAAGTCGTTGACCTGGGGTTTTGCTCGTATTGCTCACACGTCAACATCTTGTTAACGCCGTAACGGGAGCCCTAACGTCATCCGAACCGCCGACTCCGGTGGGAGTTCAAAGGTGAACGTGAGGTACCCCACATGCTGACAATCCTCGGATTTGCCATGATCGCGACCTTCCTGGTCCTGATCATGACGAAGAAGATGTCGCCGATCGCGGCGCTGGTTCTGATCCCCGCACTGTTCTGCGTCGCCGTCGGACAGGGAGCGAAGCTCGGCGACTACGTCATCGAAGGCGTCGGAAATCTCGCGCCGACCGCGGCGATGCTCATGTTCGCCATCGTCTACTTCGGCGTGATGATCGACGTCGGCCTCTTCGATCCGATCGTCCGGGGCATCCTGCGGTTCTGCAAGGCGGACCCGCTTCGGATCGTCGTCGGTACGGCGGTGCTGGCGGCGATCGTCTCGCTGGACGGCGACGGCTCCACCACGTTCATGATCACCGTCTCGGCGATGTATCCGCTCTACAAGCGCCTCAAGATGAGCCTGGTCGTGATGACCGGTGTGGCGGCCACCGCGAACGGTGTCATGAACACCCTTCCCTGGGGCGGGCCCACCGCCCGCGCCGCGACCGCCCTCAAGCTGGACGCGGGCGACATCTTCGTGCCGATGATTCCGGCGCTCGCCGTCGGACTGCTCGCCGTCTTCATCCTGGCGTTCGTGCTCGGACGCCGTGAGCGCAAGCGGCTCGGCACGCTCTCCCTCGACGACGTGCTCGTCACGGAATCCGAGACCGTGCTGGTCGGTGCGGGCGGCGGCAGCGACCGGCTCAGCAAGGGCTCCGAATCGGGCTCCGGCGGTACGGACGCGGAGCTGCCGGCCACCGGCGCGGCAGACGAGGGCAGTGAGGACGAGGACGACGAGGAGTTCAAGGGCCTCGATCCCAACCGCGCCACGCTGCGCCCCAAGCTCTACTGGTTCAACGCCGGTCTCACCGTCGCCCTGCTGACCGCGATGATCATGGAACTGATGCCGATCCCGGTGCTCTTCCTGCTGGGCGCGGCGCTCGCCCTCACGGTCAACTTCCCCCACATGCCCGACCAGCGGGCCCGCATCGCCGCCCACGCCGACAACGTCCTCAACGTCGCCGGCATGGTCTTCGCCGCCGCCGTCTTCACCGGCGTCCTCACCGGCACCGGCATGGTCGAGCACATGGCCGACTGGCTCGTCAGCGCCATCCCCGAGGGCATGGGCCCGCACATGGCCATCGTCACCGGTGTACTGAGCCTTCCGCTGACGTACTTCATGTCCAACGACGGCTTCTACTTCGGCGTCGTCCCCGTCCTCGCCGAGGCGGGTGCCGCCCACGGCGTCTCCCCGCTGGAGATCGCCCGCGCCTCCCTGGTCGGCCAGGCACTCCACATGTCGTCCCCGCTCGTCCCGGCCGTCTATGTCCTCGTCGGCATGGCGAAGGTCGAGTTCGGCGACCACACCAAGTTCACCGTCAAGTGGGCCGCGCTCACCTCGCTGGTGGTGCTCGGCGCCGGAATCCTCTTCGGCATCATCTGATGGACGCCCGATCCGGGCCCGGCAGGAGCTGGCTGCTGCGCCTCGTCATCGCCTTCTCGTTCGCGCAGGGGGCCGTGTCGATGGCGCGGCCCGCCGTCTCCTACCGGGCCCTTTCGCTCGGTGCGGACGAGCGGGCGATCGGCGTGATCACGGGCGTGTACGCGCTGCTTCCGCTCTTCGCCGCCGTACCCCTGGGCCGCCGCACGGACCACGGCCGGTGCGCCCCGCTGCTGCCGGTCGGCGTGATCCTGATCGCGGGCGGCTGCGCGCTCAGCGGTACGGCGGGCTCCCTCACGGCGATGGCGGCCTGGAGCGGGGTGATGGGGCTCGGTCATCTCTGTTTCGTGATCGGCGCGCAGTCGATCGTCGCCCGGCAGTCGGCCCCCGCCGAGCAGGACCGCAACTTCGGGCACTTCACCATCGGGGCCTCGCTCGGCCAGCTCATCGGCCCGATCGCCGCCGGTTACGTCATCTCCGCGGGCGACGGCGTCATGGCCCGTACCAGCGCACTCGCTCTCGTCGTCTCGGCGGCCGTGGCCACCCTCTCCTTCGTCTCCCTCTGGCGCATCGAACACCGCGCCCCCTCCCGGCCCCCCGAGGACCGGGCGGCGAAGGTACCCGTCGGCCGCATCCTGCGTACGCGAGGGGTTCCCGCGGGCATCTTCATCAGCCTCGCCGTGCTCTCCGCCACCGACATCCTCACGGCCTATCTGCCCGTCGTCGGCGAGCAACGCTCCATCGCGCCCGCCACCATCGGCCTGCTCCTCAGCCTCCGGGCCGCCGCCACGATCGCGTGCCGTCTGGTGATGACGCCGATGCTCCGGCTCCTCGGCCGCACGGCCCTGCTCACCACGACCTGTCTGCTCGCCGGACTTCTCTGCGCGGGCATCGCCCTGCCCGTCCCGGTGTGGGTGCTCGCCGTGATGCTCGCCGTACTCGGCTTCTGCCTCGGTGTCGGACAGCCCCTGTCGATGACCACGGTCGTCCAGGCCGCCCCGGAGCGGGCCCGCTCCACCGCGCTCGCCCTGCGGCTGACCGGAAACCGGCTGGGGCAGGTGGCGGCCCCGGCGTCCGCCGGGCTGGTCGCGGGATTCGCGGGCACCGCGGCGCCGTTCGTGATGCTCGGAGCGCTGCTCCTCGGAGCGGCGGGCCTCGGTGTACGGGGCGGTGGCGGCCGGTCCGCCGGTGGGGAGCCCGCCGGGCCCGTACGGCACACCGCGCACACCCCCACGAACCGGAACCCCATCTGACACTTGCGGCCCGCCGGATCACGCTTGCCCCAACCTTCGCGCGAGTCATTCCCACACCCCGTCCAGTGGGCTAACTTCAGGCCACGCAGCCGCTCTCTGCCGCGCGTTCCCTTCACCCTGCCGGGCGGACAACCCATGACTCGCGCCATCTCCCTGCACCATGTCAGCAAGGCCTACGGACGGGCTCCGCGCGCCGTCGACAACCTCTCGCTCTCCATCGAGCCCGGGGAGTTCGTGGTGCTGCTGGGCCCCTCGGGCTGCGGGAAATCGACCGTGCTCCGCATGATCGCGGGCCTGGAGGAGGTCACCGACGGAGAGCTGCTGCTCGACGGTGAACCGGCGAACGACATGCCCCCGAGCGAGCGCGGCATGGCCATGGTGTTCCAGAACTTCGCGCTCTACCCGAGCATGACCAATCGAGCCAACATCGGCTTCCCGCTGAAGCTGGAGCATCCCCGCCAGGACCACAGCGAACGCATCGAGTCCACGGCCCGCATGCTGGGCATCGAGAGCGTGCTGGACCGTTACCCGGCCCAGCTCTCCGGTGGTGAGCGCCAGCGCGTCGCCATGGGGCGGGCCATCTCGCGCAGACCGTCCGCCTTCCTGATGGACGAGCCGCTCTCCAATCTCGACGCCAAGCTGCGCAACCATCTGCGGGCCGAAATATCGCAGCTGACAGCCGAGTTGGGTGTCACCACGGTGTACGTGACGCACGACCAGGCGGAGGCGATGTCGCTCGGGCACCGGGTGGCCGTGATGCGCGGGGGAGTGCTCCAGCAGGTGAGCACACCGCGCGAGGTCTACGCCCTGCCGGAGAACGTGTTCGTCGCCGCGTTCATCGGCACCCCGCGCATCAATCTGCTCCGCGCCGTGGTCCACGCCCCGCTGGAGGGGCGCATGTCGATCGATCTCGGCCGGCAGCGGCTCGCGCTGCCCGAACCGCTCAGTGCCGACCATCAGTTGCTCCGCATCCAGCAGGGCCGCGACATCATTGTGGGGCTGCGCTCCGAGGCGGTGCGGATCGCGCCGCCCAGCCATGCCCGTCCCGGCGAGGTCGCCCTCAGCGGCATCGTCGAGCATGTGGAGTACCAGGGGCACGAGGCGCTCGTCCACCTCAACACCGGATCGCAGCCGGCCGTGGTGCCCGAGCTGGAATCGGCCCGGCCGCAGCCGAGTGTGCGGCGGCGTCGTGCGGGTGGCGGTGGCGGTACGGGCGTGGGAGTTCTGGAGCGGCTTCGGGAGCGGGCCACCGGGCACGTCAGCGGGCCCGTTGTCGTCCTCGACGAGCCGGAGCCCGAGCGGCAGGCTCCGCGCAGCCCCGACCGGCCGGCGCTCGCGGCCGGCGACCTCGTGGTCCGTACGGGGCCCGATATGCGGTTGCGGCGGGGTGGGCAGGTGCCGCTGCTGGTCGACCTGGCGCACCTGTACGTCTTCGATCAGCAGGGGCGACGGATCTGTCCGTTGCCGCGGGATGTGCCGGGACTGGACGTGTAGGGCGGGTGTGGCGCGGCCCGTGGCCGGCCGTTGTTGTCGCACGGGGGCCGGGAGTGACGGGCGTCTCCGGCGGGTCCCTGGCGCCCAAAAACTAACGGCGCTAGTTTGGGGTCGGACGGCGGCCGTACGACGGACGACTTCGGCGGTACGCGGCGCGAACCCGGGAGGAAACCCATGAAGGCCCATGACGGGATGTACATCGGCGGCCAGTGGCGCCCGGCCGAGGGGCCGGACACGATCGCGGTCGTGAATCCGGCGGACGAGCAGGTCATCGGCCATGTCCCGGCGGGCACGGCGGCGGACGTCGACGCTGCGGTACGTGCCGCCCGCGCGGCATTCCCCGCCTGGGCCGCCACCCCGCCCACCGAGCGCGCCGCACGGATCGCCGCCCTGCGCGACGTCCTGGCCGCCCGGAAGGACGAGATCGCCGAGACCGTCACCGCGGAGCTCGGCGCACCGCTCGCCCTCTCGCAGGCGGTGCACGCGGGGGTACCGGTCCTGGTCGCCGGTTCGTACGCCGAGCTGGCCGCCACGTACTCCTTCGAGGAGAAGCTGGGCAACTCCACCGTCCTGCTGGAGCCCGTCGGCGTCGTCGGCGCCATCACCCCCTGGAACTACCCCCTCCACCAGATCGTCGCCAAGGTCGCCCCCGCGCTCGCGGCAGGCTGCACGGTCGTCCTCAAGCCCGCCGAGGACACCCCGCTCACCGCCCAGCTCTTCGCCGAGGCCATCGAGGAGGCCGGGCTGCCCGCCGGTGTCTTCAACCTCGTCACCGGTCTCGGCCCGGTCGCCGGCCAGGCGCTCGCCGAGCACGAGGGCGTCGACCTGGTCTCGTTCACCGGGTCCACGGCCGTCGGCCGGCAGATCGGTGCCACCGCGGGCGCCGCGGTCAAGCGCGTCGCGCTGGAGCTCGGCGGCAAGTCGGCCAACGTGATCCTGCCGGGCGCCGACCTCGCCAAGGCGGTCAACGTGGGCGTCGCCAACGTGATGTCCAACTCCGGCCAGACGTGCAGCGCGTGGACCCGGATGCTCGTCGACGGCGAGCGGTACGAGGAGGCCGTCGCCCTCGCGGCGGCAGCGGTCGCCAAGTACGTCCCCGGTGAGCGGGTCGGACCGCTCGTCAACGCCAAGCAGCAGGCCCGGGTGCGGGGCTACATCGAGAAGGGCATCGAGGAGGGCGCCAGGCTCGTAGCCGGCGGCCCCGAAGCGCCGCACGCGAGGGGCTACTACGTCAGCCCCACCGTGTTCGCCGATGTCACTACCGAGATGACCATCGCCCAGGAGGAGATCTTCGGCCCGGTCCTCTCGATCCTGAAGTACGAGGACGTCGACGACGCCCTCCGTATCGCCAACGACACCGTGTACGGGCTGGCCGGGGCCGTCTGGGCCGCCGACGACGCCGAAGCCATCGCCTTCGCCCGCCGGATGGACACCGGGCAGGTCGACGTCAACGGCGGCAGGTTCAACCCGCTGGCCCCGTTCGGTGGTTACAAGCAGTCCGGCGTCGGTCGCGAGCTGGGCCCGCACGGTCTTGCCGAGTACCTCCAGACCAAGTCCCTCCAGTTCTGACCTGTCCGTCCGCCCGCCCTCCCGATCATCGAGGAGACTGTTCGTGGTCCGCGCCGCTGTACTGCCCGCCGTCGGAGCTCCGCTGGAGATCACCGACATCGAACTCCCGGAGCCCGGCCCCGGCCAGGTGCGGGTGCGCCTCGCCGCCGCCGGGGTCTGCCACTCCGACCTGTCCCTCTCCAACGGCACGATGCGGGTCCCGGTCCCCGCCGTCCTCGGCCATGAGGGCGCCGGAACGGTCGTCGCGGTCGGCGAGGACGTCACGCATGTCGCACCCGGCGACGGTGTCGTCCTCAACTGGGCGCCGTCCTGCGGGAGCTGCCACCACTGCGGGATCGGCGAGGTCTGGCTCTGCGCCAACGCCCTGAAGGGCGCGGCGAACATCCACGCGCGCACCGCCGACGGCACGGAACTCCACCCGGGCCTGAACGTGGCGGCCTTCGCCGAGGAGACCGTCGTCGCCGCGAACTGCGTCCTGCCGTCCCCGGCCGGGATTCCGCTCACCGACGCGGCCCTGCTCGGCTGCGCGGTCCTCACCGGATACGGGGCGGTCCACCACTCCGCCCGGGTCCGCGCGGGCGAGAGCGTCGTCGTGTTGGGGATCGGCGGGGTCGGTCTCGCTGTGCTCCAGGCCGCCCGGATCGCCGGAGCGTCGAAGATCATCGCCGTCGACGTCTCGCCGGAGAAGGAGGACCTGGCCCGGCGGGCCGGAGCCACGGACTACGTCATCGCGTCCGACCGGACCGCGAAGGAGATCCGTGGCCTCACCGCCGGGCAGGGCGCGGACGTCGCGGTGGAGTGCGTCGGCCGCCCGGCCACCATCCGCGCCGCCTGGGACTCCACCCGCCGCGGCGGCCGGACCACGGTCGTCGGCATCGGCGGCAAGGACCAGGAGGTGACCTTCAACGCGCTGGAGATCTTCCACTGGGGCCGGTCACTGACAGGCTGCGTGTACGGGAACAGCGACCCGGAGCGCGACCTGCCCGTCCTCGCCGAACACATCCGCGCGGGCCGCTTCGACCTCTCCATGATGGTCACCGAACGGATCGCCCTGGACGGCATCCCGGCGGCCTTCGACAACATGATCGCGGGCAAGGGCGGCCGGGCCCTGGTGGTGTTCTAGACCTGCCCGGTCCGGGCCCTCAGGAGCCTTGCCCCACCTCGGCCAGGCCAGGGGTGAGCAGCCGTGCGTCCATCTCGCCCTGCTCGAAGAGCCGGGAGGCCGGGCCCACGATCAGCGGGTCCGGCACGCCGATCGCGGACACGTCCCTGCCCGGGTAGTCGAAGCGGGCCAGGACGTGCCGCATCGCTTCGAGCCGGGCGCGCTTCTTGTCGTTGCTCTTCACCACGGTCCACGGGGAGTCCGCCGTGTCCGTGTGGAAGAGCATCAGCTCCTTGGCCTCCGTGTAGGCGTCCCACTTGTCCAGCGAGGCGAGGTCGACCGGGCTCAGCTTCCACCGCCGTACCGGGTCGCTCTGACGGACCATGAACCGCTTGCGCTGCTCGTTGCGGGAGACCGAGAACCAGAACTTCACCAGGCGGATGCCGTCGCGCGCGAGCATGCGCTCGAAGCCCGGTGCCTGGTGCATGAATTCCAGGTACTCGCGGGTGGTGCAGAACCCCAGCACCCGTTCCACACCTGCCCGGTTGTACCAGGAGCGGTCGAACAGCACGATCTCCCCGGCGCTCGGCAGATGCGCCACATAGCGCTGGAAGTACCACTGGGTCCGCTCGCGCTCCGTGGGCTTCTCCAGTGCCACCACGCGCGCCCCACGAGGGTTGAGGTTCTCGGTGAACCGCTTGATCGTGCCGCCCTTGCCCGCCGCGTCACGCCCCTCGAAGAGGATCACGAGCCGTTCGTCGTGTTCCTTCACCCAGTGCTGGAGCTTGAGCAGCTCGATCTGCAGGACGCGCTTGGTCTTCTCGTAGTCCCGCCGGGTCAGTTTGCGGTCGTACGGATAGTTCTCGCGCCAGGCGTCCCTGTCGGGCCCGTCGGGTGTCACCAGCGCCGCCGGGCTACGGCCGGTCGGCTTGCTCTCGCTCGGCGTCATGACGAGATCCCTCCACCGGCCGGGCCGGATTCGACGGCTTCAGGCCAGTCTGCGGACGCCGCCGGGAGACCGCCACCCCGGCCAGGCAGAGAAGGCCGCCGCCGATGGTGAGGAGCGCGGGCACCTCGTCGAGGAGCAGCCACGCCATGAGCACCACGAGCGCGGGCACCGCGTAGGTCGTCGCGCCCATCCGCCCTGCGGTGGTGCGGGCCAGCGCGTAGGCCCAGGTGGTGAAGGCCAGCGCGGTCGGGAAGACACCCAGATACACCATGTTCAGGGTTGCCGACAGGGGGGCGTCGGCGGCCTCGGAGACCAGCACACCGGAGAACGGCAGACAGGCGACCGTACCGATCAGACAGCCGAAGGTGGTGACCTGGAGGGCGGTGCCGTGCCGGAGCGCGGGCTTCTGACTCACCACACCACCCGCGTACGCCACGGCGGCCAGCAGACAGAGCAGCACCCCGAGCACCGACGAACGACCGTGCCCCGACATGGAGAGCCCGACGACCGCGGCCCCCGCGAACGACACGCCCATGCCGACCAGCAGGCGGCGCGGCAGCCCCTCACCGAGCAGCCGGGCACCCAGCAGCGCGATCAGGATCGGCCCGATGTTGACCACCATCGCGGCGGTCCCGGCGTCGACCTCCTGCTCGCCCCAGTTGAGCACCACCATGTACAGCCCGAACCAGAGCAGTCCGGACCCGATGATCCCGGGCCACGCGGCACGGGAGGGCAGCCCCTCGCGGCGTACGAGACAGATCGCACCCAGCACCAGCGTGCCCGCGAGCAGCCGGCCGAGCGCCAGCGCGCCGGGCGAGTACGCCTCGCCCGCGCTGCGGATGGAGACGAAGGCGGACGCCCAGAGCAGCACCGTGGTGCAGGCCGCGGCGGGGGCGCGCCAGTCGCGGGCGGATATCGTCCCGGCGGTCGGCGGCGCGGTCGGTGTCGTTGTCATGCGCTCGACGGTAAGGCCCGGACGCTTCGGCACCTACCGAATAGTTGCCGCCTCGATCCCGAGCAGCTCGGCCAGGGCCCGTTCCCCGTCCGGCGTCGCCTTCACGGCGCGCCCCGAGCCGATCCGTACGCACCAGCCGGTGTCCAGCGCGTGCCGGCACAGGGCGGCGCCCGCGATACCGGCCAGATGCGGCCTGCGCTCCGTCCAGTCCAGGCAGGCCCGTACGAGCGGCCGACGCGTCCCCGACTCCAGGCCGATACCCAGGGAGCCGAACCAGCCGAGCCCTTCGTCGGTCAGCGCGAACCCGGTGTCCTGCCGCAGCAGCCCCCGTACGGTCATCGCTTCGGTGATCCTGATGCCGAGCCGCCCCGCGAGATGGTCGTAACAGGTGCGGCCCCGGGCCAGCGCGCTGCTGACACTCGCGGCGCGCAGGGTACGCGGCCGTTCCCGGCCGTCAGGGACGACCTGGGCGGCGAGCTCCTCGACGAGGTGCGCGACGCGTTCGTCGGCCAGGCGCACATAGCGGTGGCGGCCCTGCCGCTCCTCGGCCAGCAGTCCGCCCGCGACCAGTTTCCCCAGGTGCTCGCTGGTGGTGGACGGTGCCACTCCGGCGTGGCGGGCCAGCTCACCGGCGGTCCAGGCGCGCCCGTCGAGCAGGGCGAGGCAGAACGAGGCGCGGGTCTCGTCGGCGAGCAGCGCGGCGAGCGCCGCCAGCCGGGGCGCGGCCGGATCGGGGGGTGTCATGCGTGCCATACGACCAGGATGCGTCAGCCGCGGTTCGGTGAGCGCCGAACCGTGCCACCGCCCTGCACCATCTGCTCGTACTGGAGGGCGAGACCGTCGAGCAGCGCCCGCAGACCGGTCTCGAAGGCGCCCTCGTCGACCTGCTGGCGGCGGTCGGCCAGCAGGTGGGCCTGGCCCAGGTGCGGATAGTCGGTGGGGTCGTACGCCGTCTCGTCGTCGACGAATCCGCGGGCGAACGAACCGAGCGCCGAGCCGGTCACGAAGTACCGCGTCAGCGCGCCGATGTACGTCGCCTGGGCGGGCGGCCAGCCCGCGCGGACCATGCCGCCGAAGGCGGCGTCGGCGACCCGCAGACCGGCCGGGCGGCGGCCGGGGCCCTGGGCGAGTACCGGGACGATGTGCGGATGCGCGGCGAGGGCCGCGCGGTAGGAGACCGCCCAGTCGTGCAGCGCGGCGGCCCAGTCGCGGGGATCGGACTCGTCGAACATCGACAGATCGACCTGCGCGGAGACGCTGTCGGCCACCGCGTCGAGGATCTCGTCCTTGTTGCGGAAGTGGTTGTAGAGCGAGGGCCCGCTGACCCCGAGTTCGGCGGCGAGGCGTCGTGTCGAGACGGCGTCGAGCCCCTCGGAGTCCACGAGAGCGCCCGCGGCTTCGATGATGCGTTCTCTGCTGAGGAGGGGCTTGCGCGGTCGGGCCATGCGGCACATAGTAGGGCCTGCAAGCAAGAAACTAGCAGTGCTAATTAAAAGTGGAGTGGCGCAGGATGAACCTGGAGCTGAGCGAGGAGCAGGAAGCGGTCAGGCAGCTCGCCGTGGACTTCGTGGCGCGCGAGATCACCCCGCACGTCGTCGAGTGGGACCGGGCCGAGAATGTCGACAGGTCGATCGTGAAGAAGCTGGGCGCCCTCGGCTTCCTCGGGCTGACCGTCCCGGAGGAGTACGGCGGCTCGGGCGGCGACCACCTGGCGTACTGCCTGGTCACCGAGGAGCTCGGACGCGGCGACTCCTCGGTGCGCGGCATCGTCTCCGTCTCGCTGGGCCTGGTCGCCAAGACCATCGCCTCCTGGGGTGACGAGGAGCAGAAGCGGCAGTGGCTGCCGCGGCTCACGTCGGGCGAGGCGATCGGCTGCTTCGGCCTCACCGAGCCGGGCACGGGCTCCGACGCCGGAAACCTGGCGACGAAGGCCGTGTTCGATGGAGGGGGCACCTCCCGCTCGAGCGGAGCCGGGAGTGGGGGAGACTACGTCATCAACGGCACCAAGATGTTCATCACCAACGGCACCTGGGCCGACGTGGTGCTCCTCTTCGCCCGCACCAACGACACCCCCGGCCACAAGGGCGTCTCCGCCTTCCTCGTACCCACCGACACCCCCGGGCTGAGCCGTCGCACCATCCACGGCAAGCTCGGCCTGCGCGGCCAGGCCACCGCCGAAGTGGTGCTGGAGGACGTCCGGGTGCCCGCGTCCGCACTCATGGGCCCCGAGGGCAAGGGCTTCTCGATCGCCATGAGCGCGCTGACCAAGGGCCGGATGTCGGTCGCCGCGGGCTGTGTGGGCATCGCCCAGGCCGCCCTGGACGCGGCCGTGCGCTACGCGGGCGAGCGCGAGCAGTTCGGCAAGCCCATCGCGGGCTACCAGCTGGTCCAGGAGCTGATCAGCGACATCTCCGTGGACGTCGACGCGGCCCGCATGCTGACCTGGCGGGTCGCCGACCTCGTCGACCGCGGCCAGGACTTCGCGACCGCGGCGTCCACGGCCAAGCTCTTCGCCTCCGAGGCGGCCGTCCGGGCGGCCAACAACGCCCTCCAGGTCTTCGGGGGTTACGGCTACATCGACGAGTACCCGGTCGGCAAGCTGGTCCGGGACGCCCGGGTGATGACGCTCTACGAGGGCACCAGCCAGATTCAGAAGCTCATCATCGGCCGCGCTCTGACAGGGGTCTCCGCCTTCTGACCGCCGTATACGCCGGCGCGCCACTCGAACGGCCGTCTGAGTACCGGGCTGAGTATCCGGACCGATGTGGTCCGTGTCACCGCCCCCGAAGCTGGGGCACATGAGTGAGACAACTTCGGTCAAGCAGCAGGGCACCGCGGCCTTCTACGGTCAGGCCGTCGCCTCCTTCGGGGTGGCGATGGGTTCGGTGGCCCTCGGAATCTTCTTCCTCGACGCGGACGGCTGGGTGCGCGGCTTCCTCGCCATCGGCGTCCTCTACCTCGTCACTTCGTGCTTCACTCTGGCCAAGGTCATCAGGGACCGCCAGGAGGCGGGTCAGCTGGTCAGCCGGGTCGACCAGGCCAGGCTGGAGAAGATCCTCGCCGAACACGACCCCTTCCAGAAGCTCTGACACTCCAGACCCCTAAGCGCTTGCTCAGGATCGGGGTATGGTGTTCGTCCTGCCGATGGAAGGGGCAAGTGACGATGAGCACGGCGGAGGACACCGGCGACGAAACGCCGTGGGGCGAGGTCACGCCCGAGGCGGCGCGGCGACTTCTCGTCGCCGCCGTCGAAGCCTTTGCCGAGCGCGGGTACCACGCGACGACCACCCGTGACATCGCCGGCCGGGCGGGAATGAGCCCGGCCGCCCTCTACATCCACTACAAGACCAAGGAAGAGCTGCTCCACCGGATCAGCAGGATCGGTCACGACCGCGCCCTGGCTCTCCTGGAGGTCGAGGCCGGCAGTGACGGTTCGGCGGCGGAGCGGCTCGCAGGCGCCGTACGGTCCTTCGTCCGGTGGCACGCCGAGCGGTACACCACGGCGCGCGTCGTGCAGTACGAACTCGACGCGCTGGCCGACGAGCACCGCACCGAGATCATCGAACTGCGCAGGCAGAGCGACGCCGTGGTGCGCCGGATCATCAGCGAAGGCGTGGCGGCGGGGGAGTTCGACGTCCCCGACGTCCCCGGCACCACGCTCGCCGTGCTGTCCCTCTGCATCGACGTGGCGCGCTGGTTCAACGCTCAGGGCAGCCGGACGCCCGACGAGGTCGGCGCACTCTACGCCGACCTCGTCCTGCGGATGGTCGCGGCTCAGAAGTAGTAGCGGGACACCGACTCCGCGACACAGGCGGGCTTGTCGCCGCCCTCGCGCTCGATCGTGACCACGGCGGTGACCTGCACGCCGCCGCCCGCCTCCTCGACGCTCTTGAGCACGGCGGTGGCGCGCAGGCGCGAACCCACCGGGACGGTCGAGGGGAAGCGCACCTTGTTGCTGCCGTAGTTGATGCCCATCTTCATGCCCTCGACACGCATGACCTGCGGGACGAGCGCGGGCAGGAGCGAGAGCGTCAGATAACCGTGCGCGATCGTCGTACCGAAGGGCCCGGCGGCCGCGCGCTCGGGGTCCACGTGAATCCACTGGTGGTCGCCGGTGGCCTCGGCGAACTGGTCGATCCGCTTCTGCTCGATCTCCAGCCACTCACTGTGGCCCAGCTGCTCACCCACTCCGTCGCGCAGCTCCTGTGCGGACGTGAAGATCTTCGGCTCTGCCATGTTCCTGGTCCCTGCCTTCCGGCTCACTCGCCCTGGACGGGCGCCCTGATGTCTAAGCGCTTGCTCAGCATCCTTGGGTGAGTGCTGTCCTGTCAACGGACGACCAGTAGGGTTCGAGAGGTGCCACAGATCCCGCAGACACTCCACGAACTCACGGTCGGCCAGCTCTCCGCACGTAGCGGCGCCGCCGTCTCGGCCCTGCACTTCTACGAGGCCAAGGGCCTGATCAGCAGCCGGCGCACCAGCGGCAACCAGCGCCGCTACACCAGGGACGCTCTGCGCCGCGTCGCGTTCGTACGCGCGGCCCAGCGCGTCGGCATTCCGCTGGCCACCATCCGGGACGCGCTCGCCGAACTGCCCGAGGAGCGCACCCCCAACCGTGACGACTGGGCGCGGCTCTCCGAGGCGTGGCGCACCGAACTGGACGAACGCATCAAGCAGTTGGGCCAGTTGCGCGACCACCTCACCGACTGCATCGGCTGCGGCTGCCTCTCGCTGGAGGCCTGTGTGCTCTCCAACCCGAACGACATCTCCGGCGAGCGGATGACGGGCTCGCGCCTGATGTCCGAGCGCAGGAAGCCGCAGCCCGCGAAGGGTGCGGGGGAGGCGTGCGCATAGGGGGTCACGACGCCCTCTGGTAGCGTCGTGCTCTTCGGTCGGCGGCAGTCGTGTCCGGAGTCCCGTCAGGACAACTCCTGTGTCCTCGCACTCCCTTGACCGGGCCATCGCCCGCGTACGCACCGTTTTCGCCGGAATGACGAGCCCGACGGAGACCGGCTGCGGCCGGTGCCACCTGCCGTCGGAGACCGAGCTGCTGCGCACCCCGGACGTGCCGGTGCCGCCCGATGTGCTGGCGATGTTCGGCAGGGAGGTGGCCGATCACTTCGACGACCGGGACGCGTCGATACGCAGACTGCTGCCCGATCTTGTCGTGCTGATCGCGAGCGGGGAGATCGACAGTGACTACGGTGGCCTGAACTCGATGGGCGGTATCCGCTGGAGCGAATGGCCCGTCGAGCAGCGCGAGGCCGTCTTCGGCTTCTTCGAGGCGTGGTTCACGCAAGCGCTGCGTACGCCGCCGGAGGCTTCGGCGGCCGGTGTGTCCGTTGCAGGACCCGCCTTCGACCAGGTGCTCCAGACGTGTGTCTCGGCCCTCAGCACCGCCACCCCATTTCTCGCGCTCTGGGCCGCGGAGCCCCTTGGTTCCGTCGCCGACGCCCACCTGGAGTCATGGGTGGAGCTGAATACCTACGACATCATCAACGACGAGTGGCCGTTCGGCTGGTGGTGCGACTACAGCCGCGACAAGCCGGTCGCCGAGGTGCAGGCATGGCTGCGCGAGCACGCTTCCACTCGGCTGCGTGCCCAGGGCGCGGACCCCGGGCTGCTCTTCCCGATCGACCTGCTGGACCTGCCCTACGACGACCGCCGGCCCGCGTTGGAGGCCCGGGACGAAGCCCTCGCCTCCGAGGCCGGCTGAGCGTCGGACGTGGCGGGCCGGGCTGGTGGCCCCTCCGGTGCGCTGCCGCCCCCCGCGTCAGGCCGCCGAGGCCAGATCGCGCAGCCGTATCCGCCGGGCCTTCGCCAGTGCCCCCGGCGTCAGTACGTGCTGTGGCACCACGATTCCGCAGCCGCTGCACACCGGGCCCGACCACGGTTCCTGCTCCAGCTCCTGCCGCCAGGCGATGCCGTTCTCCGCGCAGACCGGACAGGCGGTCCCCGGCTCCGATCCCAGGGCCGAGATCAGCCGCCCCAGCACCTCGGCGAGCGGTGCGGAGGGGTGTATGCCCGGGTTCTCGCAGCGTGCGATCCCGTTGCCGCCCCAGGTCCGCCGGTGCCAGTCGTCGAAGGATGCGGGGCGGCGTAGCCCGTCGCGCTTCTCGCGTCGCCGCCGCTCGGCGAATCCCGACTCGTACGCGAGCCAGACGGCCCGCGCCTGCTCCAGTTCCTTCAGCGCGCCCACCAGGCGCGCCGGGTCGGGTGCCCTGTCCTCGGGCTCGATCCCGTGCCGGGCGCACAGATGGTCCCAGGTCGCCCGGTGCCCGTAAGGGGCGAATCGTTCGAGGCACTTGCGGAGCGAATACCTCCGCAATGCCAGATCGCCCCGCGGATCGCGGACCTGTCTCGCAAGACTCCGGAAACCGGCCATGTCACTGCCACCTCCGTCGCTCGTACTTCGGCGTCACGTAATGGGACGTACGGCTGCCCGATTCGGCTCCATTCAAAAGTGACGCGTCCAGAGCCTGAGACGGCCCAGGTGAAGCGGTACGTGTCAGGAAGGCAGCGATGGTCGCGGGGGGCCCGGGGGGGGGGCCCCCCCCCCCGGTGGGGGCAGCGCGGAAGGGGGTTGAGGGTACGGAGAGCCCCGCACCTAGCCACCGGCGCGGGCCCGGGAGGCGGGCCCGCGCGACGGGTTCGGCTCAGCGGTACTGGAGGTACTGCTTCCGGATCGCCCGGAACTTCGCCAGGTCCGCTTCCCAGGCTCCGACGACCTCATCCGTACCGGCGCCCGCGTCGATCATCGTGCGGACCCGGGTGTTGCCGGTCAGCTTGTCGATCCAGTTGTCCGCGCGCCACGCGAAGCCGCTCCAGGACTGCTTCGCCGTCACGAGCAGCGCGATGCCGGTACGGACCGGGTCGAAGACCGCCCGGTCCTGGACGTGCACCTGTACGCCGCCGACCGTCTTCCCCTGGAACTTGGAGAACGTCGGCGCGAAGTACGCCTCGCGGAACGCCACCCCGGGCAGATCCATCGCGTTGGCGGCGGCCGCCCAGCGGCGGTCGATGCCCTCGGCGCCGAGCAGTTCGAACGGACGGGTCGTGCCCCGCCCCTCCGAGAGGTTCGTGCCCTCGAAGAGGCATGTCCCCGAGTAGACGAGCGCCGTCTCCGGCGTCGGCATATTGGGGCTCGGCGGCACCCACGGCAGCCCGGTCTCGTCGAAGAAGTCCGAGCGCCGCCACCCCGACATCGTGACGATGTCCAGCTCCACCGGCCGTTCGGCCAGGAACTCCGCGTTGAACAGCAGGGCCAGCTCGGTCACCGTCATGCCGTGCGCCTGGGCGATCTCCCGGCGGCCCACGAACGTCGCGAACGCCGGTTCCAGGACAGGCCCGAGCGCGGCCCGGCCGGTCACCGGATTCGGCCGGTCGAGCACGACGAACCGCTTGCCCGCGAGCGCCGCCGCCTGCATGCAGTCGTACAGCGTCCAGATGTACGTGTAGAAGCGGGCGCCCGCGTCCTGGATGTCGAAGACGACCGTGTCCACGCCCGAGGCGGTGAAGATGTCGGCGAGTGCCTGACCGCTCTTCAGATACGTGTCGTAGACCGGCAGTCCGGTCGCAGGATCGTCGTAGCGGCCCTCGGAGCCGCCCGCCTGCGCGGTGCCGCGGAAACCGTGCTCGGGGCCGAAGACCGCCGTCAGGTTCACCCGGTCGTCGGGGTGCATCACATCGACGACATGGCGCACATCGGAGGTGATCCCGGTCGGGTTGGTGACGAGGCCGGCCTTCTGCCCCTTCAGTAGTCGGTAGCCGTCGGCGGCCAGCCGGTCGAAACCGGTACGGACACCGCCGCGCCCGGAACCCTGTCCCGTGAGGGCGGCCGCGTTCCCGGTTCCGGCCGCTGTGACCGCGAGGGCTCCCACGGCACCGCCGGCCGCCAGCAAACCACGTCTGGACAGGTTCATTCGTCAACCTCCATGATCGCGCCGACTGTCATGGTCACGCACGCTAGCGCGGGCGCGGGCCGCACGGAACGACCCGGACCCGCGTAGATTCCCCGCCGTTGTGCGTACCCCTTCCCGGATCACATACCGACTGGTTAGTCTGCCGGTGCAGTCGGCTGAGAGAGGCGGGATCCGATGAGTACGGTGCAGGGCGCTGGCGTAGTGGTCACAGGAGCCGGAGGCGGCATCGGGGCCGCCCTGGCCCGCAGATTCGCCGCGGAGGGTGCGCGGGTCGTCGTCAACGACCTCGACATCGCCCGGATCAAGGCGCTCGCCGAGGAGATCGGGGGCACCGCGGTCGCGGGCGACGCCTCGCAGATCGTGGACGCCGCCCGCGACGCGCTCGACGGCACCGTGGACGTCTACTGCGCCAACGCGGGCCTGGCCTCGCCCGGCGACGTCTTCGCGGACGAGAAGGTCTGGGCCGCGGCCTGGGACGTCAACGTCATGGCCCACGTACGCGCGGCGAAGGCGCTGCTCCCGGACTGGCTGGAGCGCGGCAGCGGCCGTTTCGTGTCCACCGCTTCCGCCGCGGGACTGCTCACGATGATCGGCGCGGCGCCGTACAGCGTCACCAAGCACGGCGCGGTCGCCTTTGCCGAGTGGCTCTCGCTGACCTACCGGCACCGCGGTGTCAAGGTCCACGCGATCTGCCCCCAGGGCGTCCGTACGGACATGCTGACCGCCGCTGGCTCGGCCGGCGAGCTCGTGCTCGCGCCCAGTGCGATCGAGCCGGAGGCCGTCGCCGACGCGCTCTTCGACGCCATCGAGCAGGACCGCTTCCTCGTCCTGCCGCACCCCGAGGTCGCCGGGTACTACCGGGCCCGCGCCAAGGACCCCGACCACTGGCTCGGCAATATGAACCACCTCCAGCAGAAGTGGGAGGAGACCGGCGCATGACCGAGTCGATCTACGCGGCCAAGCCGTGGCTGGCCCTGCTCAGCGAGGCCCAGCGCGCCCCCGTGACCCCGGCCGAGACGCTGGTGCACGCGTTCCGCGCGGCCGTCTCCCGCGCGCCCGGGCACCCGGCCCTCGCCTACTTCGACGGGCGCCTCGACTACCGCGAGACGGACGCGCTCTCGGACTCCGTGGCCGGGCACCTCGCGGCCCGGGGGCTGGTACGCGGCGACCGCGTCGCGATCATGCTCCAGAACACACCGCAGTTCGTCATCGCGCTGCTCGGCGCGTGGAAGGCCGGCGCCACCGTCGTCCCCCTCAACCCGATGTACAAGTCCGGCGAGGTCGGCCACGTACTGAAGGACGCGGAGGTGACCGCGCTGGTCTGCTCGGACCGCGCCTGGGACTCCTATCTGCGGGCCACCGCGGAGGCGGCCCCGAGCGTACGGATCGCCGTCACCGCCTGCGAGCTGGACCTCCAGACGAAGAACGACCCCCGCGTCCTGGGCTTCGAGCGCCTTCCCGCACCGGGCGCCGACGACTGGGCCGACGACCTGGTGACCGTCGCCCGCCAGGGGCTCGCCGCCCCCGCGGACCGGGAGCTCGGTGCCGCCGACGTGGCGCTGATCAGCTACACCTCGGGGACCAGTGGCACTCCCAAGGGGGCCATGAACTCCCACGGCAACATCATGGTCAACGCCGAGCGGCAGCGCACCGGCCACCCCGTCGCCGAGGGCTCCGCATACTTCGCGCTCGCCCCGCTCTTCCACATCACGGGCATGGTGTGCCAGCTCGCCGCCTGCATCGCCAACGCGGGCACCCTGATCCTCGCCTACCGCTTCGAGACGAGCGTCGTGCTGGAAGCGTTCGCCGAGCACCGCCCCGCCTACACCGTCGGCCCGTCGACCGCCTTCATGGCGCTCGCCGCCCACCCCGACGTCACACCCGATCACTTCGCGTCGTTCCAGGTGATCTCCTCGGGCGGTGCGCCTCTGCCGCCCGCCCTCGTCGAGAAATTCCGGGCGGGTTTCGGCCCGTACATCCGCAACGGCTACGGACTCACCGAGTGCACGGCCCCCTGCGCCTCCGTACCGCCGGAGCGGGAAGCCCCCGTCGACCCGGTGTCCGGCACGCTCTCGGTCGGCGTCCCGGGACCGGACACGGCCGTCCGGATCATCGACGAGATCGGCCAGGAGGTGCCCTTCGGGGAGCAGGGCGAGATCGCCGTGCGCGGGCCCCAGGTCGTCCGGGGTTACTGGAACCTGCCCGAGGCCACGGCCGCGGCCTTCCCGGACGGCGAGCTGCGCACCGGCGACATCGGCTTCATGGACGCGTCGGGCTGGCTCTACGTCGTCGACCGCAAGAAGGACATGATCAACGCCTCGGGCTTCAAGGTGTGGCCGCGCGAGGTCGAGGACGTGCTCTACACCCATCCGGCGGTCCGAGAGGCGGCCGTCGTTGGCGTCCCCGATCCGTACCGCGGTGAGACCGTCCGGGCGTACGTCAGCCTGCGGCCCGGCGCCACGGTCGAGCCCGGCGAACTGGGCGCGTACTGCAAGGAACGGCTCGCCGCGTACAAGTACCCGCGCGAGGTGGAGATCCTGACGGAGCTCCCCAAGACGGCTAGTGGGAAGATCCTCAGGCGGGAACTGCGTTCCCCCCGCTAGAACAGTTCACGCATCGTACGAAAGGCAGGTGGCGGCAATGGCCAAGGCGACGACGGACGGGAACGGCACTCCCGTCCCTCAGAGGCTGCTGGCCGCCGCCACCCGGCTCTTCGCCGAGCGCGGCTACGACCGCACCTCGGTCCAGGAGATCGTCGAGGCGGCGGGAGTCACCAAGGGCGCGCTCTACCACTACTTCGGCTCCAAGGAAGACCTCCTCCACGAGGTGTACGCCCGGGTGCTGCGGCTCCAGCAGGAGCGGCTCGACGCCTACGCGAACGCCGACGCGCCGATCGAGCGGCGGCTGCGGGACGCGGCGGCGGACGTGGTCGTGACAACCATCGAGAATCTCGACGACGCCTCGATCTTCTTCCGCTCTATGCACCATCTGAGCCCCGAGAAGAACAAGCAGGTACGCGTGGAGCGGCGCCGCTACCACGAGCGTTTCCGGGCCCTGATCGAGGAGGGGCAGAAGACCGGGGTGTTCTCCACGGCGACTCCCGCGGACCTCGTGGTCGACTACCACTTCGGCTCCGTCCACCATCTGTCCACCTGGTACCGCCCCGACGGCCCGCTCAGCCAGCAGGAGGTCGCCGACCATCTGGCGGACCTGCTGCTGCGCGCCCTGCGCCCGTAGCACCTCTCGTACGCGTCCCCCGGGTACCGCCCGGGGGACGCTGTCCGTTTATAGAACGGCCATGTCCGGTTCCCGCTCTTGACGGTGCACGGTCATCCAGTTGACCATCGGTCACGCACATCGCACCAGTAGCTCCAGGACCCGGTCGGGCACGGCGCGGCCGGGTCGCCCCCCGCACGTTCCGTCAGTCCCCGAACGGAATCCGGAGCCCCGACATGATCCCCAACCGCTTTGCGCTGCGCAGATCCCAGGCAGCGGCCGCACTCGCCTTCGTCGCCCTGCTCGCCACCGCCGCCCCGGCGGCGCAGGCGGCGGACCCGAGCGGGGCCGCGGCCCCGCAGGTCGCTGCCGCCCCCGACATCCCGCTCGCCAACGTCAAGGCCCACCTCACCCAGTTGCAGTCGATAGCCACCGCCAACGGCGGCAACAGGGCGCACGGCAGGGCGGGTTACAAGGCGTCCATCGACTATGTGAAGGCCAAGCTCGACGCGGCCGGATACACCACGGCCCTCCAGCAGTTCACCTCAGGCGGTGCCATCGGCTACAACCTGATCGCCGACTGGCCCGGCGGAGACCCCAACCAGGTCCTGATGGCCGGCTCGCACCTCGATTCCGTGTCCTCGGGCGCAGGGATCAACGACAACGGCTCGGGCTCCGCCGCCGTGCTCGAAACCGCGCTCGCCGTCTCCCGCGCCCAGCTCGCACCGGACAAGCACCTCCGGTTCGCCTGGTGGGGCGCCGAGGAGCTGGGGCTCATCGGGTCCAAGTACTACGTCAACAACCTGCCGACGACGGAGCGTTCCAAGCTCAGCGGCTATCTCAACTTCGACATGATCGGCTCGCCGAACCCCGGCTACTTCGTCTACGACGACGACCCGGTCATCGAGCAGACGTTCAAGGACTACTACGCGGCCCTGTCCGTACCCACCGAGATCGAGACGGAGGGCGACGGGCGCTCCGACCACGCCCCGTTCAAGAACGTGGGCGTGCCGGTCGGAGGTCTGTTCTCCGGGGCGGACTACACCAAGACGTCCGCGCAGGCCCAGAAGTGGGGCGGCACGGCGGGGCAGGCGTTCGACCGCTGCTACCACTCCTCGTGCGACACCACGGCCAACATCAACGACACCGCCCTGGACCGCAACAGCGACGCCGTCGCCCACGCGATCTGGACCCTCTCCGCCGGTACGGTCACCCCGCCTGCCGGTGACGTCTACTCGACGACCACCGATGTGAGCGTGCCCGACAACGGGGCAGCGGTGACCTCGTCGCTCGCGGTGTCCGGCCGCACAGGCAACGCCCCCACCGCCCTTCAGGTCGGCGTGGACATCAAGCACACCTACCGGGGTGACCTGGTCATCGACCTGCTCGCCCCCGACGGCACCGCCTACCGGCTGAAGAATTCGAGCAGCAGCGACTCGGCCGACAACGTGATCACGACCTACACGGTCAACGCCTCGGCCGAGGTGGCGAACGGCACCTGGAAGCTCCGGGTGCAGGACGTGGCCGCGCAGGACACCGGCTACGTCGACAGCTGGAAGCTCACCTTCTGAGCTGTCCGGGGAGGCGCGCACCACGCGCCTCCCCGAACAGGCCTGCCGCCCCCCATTTGCCGGTCGGTCTTACATGTACTTCTTGATCTCGCGGTGCGCCAGCGACCGCTGGTGCACCTCGTCCGGGCCGTCCGCCAGGCGCAACGTCCGTGCCGCCGCCCAAAGTTCGGCGATCGGGTAGTCCTGGCTGACCCCGCCCGCGCCGTGCAGCTGCACCGCCTGGTCGAGGATGCCGACCACTGCGCGCGGGGTGGCGATCTTGATGGACTGGATCTCGGTGTGCGCCCCGCGGTTGCCCACGGTGTCCATCAGCCAGGCCGTCTTCAGGACGAGCAGCCGCAGCTGTTCCACCGTGACCCGGGCGTCCGCGATCCAGTTCTGGACGACGCCCTGCTGGGCGAGCGGCTTGCCGAAGGCCGTACGGGACACGGCCCGCCGGCACATCAGCTCGATGGCCCGCTCGGCCATCCCGATGAGCCGCATGCAGTGGTGGATGCGGCCCGGGCCCAGCCGTGCCTGGGCGATGGCGAAGCCGCCGCCCTCCTCGCCGATCAGATTCGTCACGGGCACCCGCACATCGCTGAACACGACCTCGGCGTGACCGCCGTGGGAGTGGTCCTCGTAGCCGTACACCTGCATGGCGCGCCGCACTTCGAGCCCCGGGGTGTCGCGCGGGACGAGGATCTGCGACTGCTGGCGCCGGATGTCCGCGCCGTCGGGGTCCGTCTTGCCCATCACGATGAAGATCTTGCAGTCGGGGTTCATCGCCCCCGAGATGTACCACTTGCGGCCGTTGATGACGTAGTTGTCACCGTCCCGCGTGATCCGGGTCTCGATGTTCGTCGCGTCCGACGAGGCCACCTCCGGCTCGGTCATAGCGAACGCGGACCGGATCTCCCCGGCGAGCAGCGGCTCGAGCCACTGCTTCTTCTGCTCGTCCGTGCCGAACTGGAAGAGCACCTCCATGTTCCCGGTGTCCGGCGCCGCGCAGTTCAGCGCGGTCGGCGCCAACTGCGGGCTGCGGCCCAGGATTTCGGCGAGCGGGGCGTACTGGAGATTCGTCAGCCCGGCACCGTACCCGGCATCGGGAAGGAAGAGGTTCCACAGGCCCTGCCTGCGTGCCTCGGCCTTCAGATCCTCGACGATCTGCGGGGTGTCCCACGGCGACGCGAGGTCCTTGCGCTGCTCCTCGGCGGTCTCCTCGGCCGGGTACACATGCTCGTCCATGAAGGTGAGCAGCTTGGTGCGCAGCTCTTCGGTACGGGCGTCGAATGCGAAGTCCATGGGGTAACTCAGCCTTCCTGGAGGGTGGTGAGGCCGTGCTCGATGAAGACGGGGACGAGATCGCCGATGTGGTCGAAACCGGCGCCGACGGTCTGGCCCAGGGTGTAGCGGTAGTGGATGCCCTCCAGGATCACGGCGAGCTTGAACCAGGCGAACGCCGTGTACCAGGAGATGGCGGAGGTGTCGCGGCCGGAGCGGGCGGCGTAGCGCTCGATCAGCTCCGCGGGGGTGGGATGACCGGCCGCACCGCTCGTGGTGGACACGGGGGACTTGGGCAGACCGAGGTCGGAGCTGTACATCACCAGCAGGCCGAGGTCGGTCAGCGGGTCGCCGAGGGTCGACATCTCCCAGTCCAGGACGGCCTTGATCTCGTCGTCCGGGCCGATCAGGACGTTGTCCAGGCGATAGTCGCCGTGGACGACGGTCGGCGCGGGGGAGTCGGGCAGTGCGCGGCCGAGCGCCGCGTGCAGCTCGCCGATCCCGGCGAGTTCGCGGTTGCGGGAGGCATCCAGCTGCTTGCCCCAGCGGCGCAACTGCCGGTCGAGGAAGCCCTCCGGGCGGCCGAAGTCGCCGAGCCCGACGGACCCGGGGTCCACGGCGTGGAGGTCCACCAGGGTGTCGACGAGGCCGAGGACCGCGGCCCGGGTACGGGCGGCGCCGAGCGGAGCGAGCTGCTCGGCCGTACGGAACGGGGTCCCCTCGACGTACTCCATGACGTAGAAGGGTGACCCGATGACCGAGTCGTCCTCGCAGAGCAGCACCGGCTCCGGCACCGGCACGGCGGTCGGATGCAGGGCGCTGATCACCCGGTGCTCACGCTTCATGTCGTGCGCGGTGGCCAGGACATGGCCGAGCGGAGGTCGGCGGACGACCCACCGGCGGGTGCCGTCGCTGACGATGTACGTGAGGTTCGAGCGCCCGCCCTCGATCAGCTGGGCGTCGAGCGGTCCGCTCACCAGCCCCGGCCGCTCGCGGTCGAGGTAGCCGCGCAGCAGGTCGGGGTCGAGACCTGGCGGGTGGACTGAGCTCATGGTGGGCACCTCCGGGGTGGTAGGACGGTCGGTGCCCATGATGCCGACCAGTCGGTATGTCGTCCAGTGAACTCCCGGAATCGGTGAGCCCGAACTGGCCCGGAATCTGACGGACTCTGGTGCGCAGCCGTATGCATGAATAGAGTTCACGTATGGATACAGCCCTGCTGATCGACGAAGTCCGTCTCACTCCGATCCTCATAGCCGATCCGCCGCTCCTCAACACTCAGGGCGTCCACCAGCCGTACACCCCGCGTCTCATCGTGGAAGTCGTCACCCGCGGCGGTGTGACCGGCATCGGGGAGACCTACGGCGACGGCAAGTACCTCGAACTCGCCCGGCCGCTCGCCGAGGCCCTGCCCGGCCGCCCGGTCAGCGATGTGAACGGTCTGTTCGCCCTCGCCGACGAGGTGTGCGGAGATTCACGGGCCGCCGACGAGCGGGTGGACGCGGGCGGCCTGCGCGGCGTCCAGACCGTGGACAAGCTGCGGCTCTCCGTCGTCTCCGGCTTCGAGGTCGCCTGCCTGGACGCGCTCGGCAAGACCCTCTGCCTGCCCGTGCACGCCCTGCTCGGCGGCAAGGTCCGTGACACCGTCGAGTACAGCGCCTATCTCTTCTACCGCTGGGCCGCCCGCCCCGGGGCCGGTGAGCGGGACGACTGGGACGCGGCACTCGACCCGGCGGGAGTCGTCGGCCAGGCACGGCGCTTCGCCCGCGAGCACGGTTTCTCCTCCTTCAAGCTCAAGGGCGGCGTCTTCGAGCCGGACCAGGAGATCGCCGCGATCCAGGCGCTCGCCGAGGCGTTCCCCGGGCAGCCGCTGCGCCTGGACCCCAACGGGGCGTGGTCCGTCGAGACCTCGCTGTACGTCGCGGACCGGCTCAAGGGCGTACTCGAATATCTGGAGGACCCGGCGAGCGGTACGGATGCCATGGCCGCCGTCTCCGCGGGCACGGATGTCCCACTGGCCACGAACATGTGCGTCACGACGCTCGCGGAACTCCCCGATGCCTTCGCCCGCGACGCGGTGCAGGTCGTCCTCTCCGACCACCACTACTGGGGCGGACTGCACCGCACCCGGGAGCTCGCCGCGATCTGCCGCACGTTCGGCGTCGGCCTGTCCATGCACTCCAACACCCACCTGGGCATCAGCCTCGCCGCGATGACCCAGGTCGCGGCCACCGTGCCCAACCTCGACTACGCCTGCGACAGCCACTACCCGTGGCAGACCGAGGACGTCATCACCACCCGCCATGTCTTCGAGGGCGGCCGGCTGACGGTCTCCGACGCCCCGGGCCTCGGCGTCGAACTGGACCGCGAGCGCCTTGCCGTCCTGCACAGGCGCTGGCTCGACGACGACGGCAGGATGCGTGAGCGCGACGACGCCGCGGCGATGCGCGAGGCCGAACCGGAGTGGAGGGCGCCGGTGGTCCCACGCTGGTGAGGTCCGAGTTGCGGCAACCCTGACCTGCGCTGATGGTCATTAGATGAAGGCGATCAGCTACAGCAGGTACGGCTCGGCCGACGTCATGGAGTACGGCGAGCGGCCCGACCCGAAGGTCGGCCCCGACACGGTGCTGGTGAAGGTGCGGGCCGCGTCCGTCAACCCGGTCGACTGGAAGGCCCGCGAAGGCTATCTCCAGTCCGGCCTCGAAGCCGTCTTCCCGGTGATCCCCGGCTGGGACGTCTCCGGAGTGGTCGTCCAGCCCGGCGTCGCCGTCGACGAGTTCGCGGTGGGCGACGAGGTCATCGGGTACGTACGGGAGGACTTCCTCTCCCGCGGTACGTTCGCCGAGTACGTCGCCGCCCCCGTGCGCACCCTGGCCCGCAAGCCGCTGAGCCTGAGCTTCGAGGAGGCCGCGGGCCTGCCGCTGACCGGCCTCACCGCGTACCAGGTCCTGCACCGCACGCTGAAGATCCGCAGTGGGGAGACGGTGCTCGTCCACGCGGCGGCCGGCGGCGTCGGCTCGATGGCCGTGCAGCTCGCCCGGCACGCGGGCTGCCGGGTCATCGGTACGGCCGGTCCGCACAACCACGACCATGTGCGGCAGCTGGGTGCGGAACCCGTCGAGTACGGCGAAGGGCTCACCGACCGGCTGCGGGCCCTGGCCCCCGAGGGCATCGACGCGGCCTTCGACACCGTCGGCGGCGACGCGCTGCGGGCCTCCGCCGACACGCTCGGGCCCGACGGCCGCCTCGTCTCCATCGCGGACGCCGAGGTCTTCTCCTACGGAGGCAAGTACGCCTTCGTACGGCCCGACGCCACGGACCTGGCCCACCTGGCGGAGCTGGCCGAACAGGGCATCGTCCGGGTCCATGTGGACCGGGTCTTCCCGCTCGAACTGGCCGCGGACGCCTACCGGCTCAACGAGGAGGGCCGCACCCGCGGAAAGATCATCGTCGCCGTGGAATGGGGCACCGAATCAAGCCTGTCCGGCGATTGAGGACAAAACGGCAACCCGGCGCACCCGGTGAACACATGCGTTCAGAACAGCATCGCCGCGGCGAACACCGCCAGCGCGACCGTGCACGCGGCCGACGTCAGTGCGCTGCGCGGCGACATCGGCCGCGGCCTGGCCGTCACCATGGCCGTCACCCGCAGATGCGCCACCCGCAGAAACCCCAGCCAGGCCAGCACGCTCAGAGCCACCGCGATCAGCGCCGCCGGACCCGTCCCGCCGTGCAGCGCCTGCCGGCCCGCCAGGATGGCGACCACCGTGCAGGACAGGGTGGTGCGGCGCCAGGCCAGCCTGGTCCGCTCCGGCTGGAGGCCGGGGTCGCGCGCGGCGTCCGGCATCAGGACTCCCAGCCGAAGACGACCACCACCACCATCGCCAGGGCGACGGCGGCGATCGCGAGACTCAGCAGGGTCGGAAAGCGGGAGACCGGTAGATCCTCGCCCCGGCGCATGGCCCGCTCGCACCGGACCCAGTGGTTGACCGCGCGCAGCGCACAGAGCACACCGGAGGCGAGCAGCGCGAGCGCCAGACACGTCCGTACGCCCCAGGTCAGATCCGGAAGGAACTGGTCGACGGCGAAACCTCCGCCGATCAGCGCGAGGGCCGTACGAAGCCAGGCGAGGAAGGTGCGCTCGTTGGCGAGGGAGAAGCGGTAGTCGGGGGTGGCACCCTCTTCGCGGAGCCGCTGCGGCGCGAACCACAGCCGCAGACCCCGCACGAATTCGTTCACGCCGGGAACCCTATCTTTCGTGATGCCGACGCTCCGGGCACGGCTCAGCGCGCCCGGAAGTCCCGCAGTCGCCGGTACGTCTCCAGCCCGTCCGGGACCCACGTCCAGTCGCCGAACCGCTGCTCCACTTCCGCATCGGTCAGGAAGGTGTGCCAGGCGACCTCCTCGGCCTGCGGACGCACCGGCAGCTCGCACCGCACCTGATAGACGTACGACCACCAGGTGTGGTGGCCCCCCTCGTACAGGAACTTGAACAGCGGTTCGGGGCGGGGAAGTCCGGTGACGCCCAGCTCCTCCTCGGCCTCGCGCAGGGCCGCTTCGTCGTAGGACTCGCCCGCGCCCACGACCCCGCCGACGAACATGTCGTAGTGCGAGGGGAAGACCAGCTTGGTGGCGGTCCTGCGGTGCACGAACAGCCGGCCCTCCGCGTCCCGCGCCTCGATGAAGACGCAGCGGTGACGCAGGCCGAGCGCGGTCGCTTCGCCGCGCGGGGCCTGTCCGACGACCTCGTCGTTCTCGTCGACGATGTCCAGGATCTCGTCAGCAGCAGTCATGCCGTCCTCATTGCGCTGTCCTTCTGGGCGGGTACGGGAGCGGGGGTGGGGGCGTGGAGGAACGCGGTGGTGGTCTCGACGAGATCGGCGCGGAAGAGCTCTTCGCCGGTCAGTGGCTCGGTGCCGTCGAGGTACTGGCGGGCGCGGTCGGCCAGCGCCGCGCCGATCAGGGTGAGCGCCAGATCGAGCCGCTCCAACCGTACGGGCCGGGGCAGGGCCTCCAGGCGCTCCCCGATCCGGGCGGTCAGCCGCCCGTAGGCGGTGGCGTCGAGCGCCGGATGCGGGACTCCCGTACGCAGCCCGGTCTCATGACTGAGCTGCGCCGAGACGCGCAGACAGCGCCGGCCCCGGTCGTCGGCCAGCAGACCGGCCTCGGAGGTCACCAGCACCGTCAGCAGCTCCCGTACGCCGGCGTCCTCGTCCAGCTCCGCGAGGAGCGGGGCCAGCACCTGCTCGGCGCGCTCCTGGCGGCCCGCCGTCACCGCGTCGAGCAGTCCGGCCCGTGAGCCGAAGTGGTACTGCACGGCGGACGGGTTGCTCTGTCCGGCCAGCCGCACGATGTCCCGTATCTGTGCCCCGTGGATTCCCTGCGCCGCGAAGAGCTCCTCGGCGGCGCGGAGCAGCTTGACCCTGGTGTCGGTTCCCGACGTTCTCGCCATGACTCCACTGTAATGCTGGCCATTATTAATAATCCAGCGCCAGGCCCCCGGCATCACCGCCGCAGGCGGGAGGCGCGGGACGGTTGACGTGGCAGCGGCCCGAACCCAAGATCTGACGCACGAGTAACTTGGTGACAAGGACGGAATCCCATGGCGTACGACGCTGATGTGATCGTGATCGGGGCAGGGCTCGCGGGGCTGGTGGCGACCGCCGAGCTCGTCGACGCGGGACGTTCGGTGATCCTGCTCGACCAGGAACCCGAGCAGTCCATCGGCGGTCAGGCGCACTGGTCCTTCGGTGGCCTCTTCCTCGTCGACTCGCCCGAGCAGCGCCGGGTGCGCATCAAGGACAGCCACGACCTGGCCCTCCAGGACTGGTACGGCACCGCGGGCTTCGACCGCGAGGAGGACCACTGGCCGCGCAAGTGGGCGGAGGCGTACGTCGACTTCGCGGCCGGCGAGAAGCGGTCCTGGCTGCACGCCCAGGGCATGCGGTTCTTCCCCGTCGTGGGCTGGGCGGAACGCGGCGGATACGACGCCACGGGCCACGGCAACTCCGTCCCCCGCTTCCACATCACCTGGGGTACGGGCCCCGGCGTCGTCGCCCCCTTCGAGCGGCGGGTGCGCGAGGGCGTCGCCAAGGGTCTCGTCCGTTTCGCCTTCCGCCACCGGGTCACCGGCCTCGGCCGGTCGGCGGGCACGGTCGACACGGTCACCGGCGAGATCCTCGAACCGAGCGGCGCCGAACGTGGCACCGCGAGCAGCCGCGAGGCCACCGGAACCTTCGAACTGAAGGCCCAGGCCGTGATCGTCACCTCCGGCGGCATCGGCGGCAACCACGACCTCGTACGGTCCCAGTGGCCCGAGCGGCTCGGCACCCCGCCCGAGAAGATGCTCTCCGGCGTCCCGGCCCACGTCGACGGGCTGATGCTCGGGATCGCGGAGGAGGCGGGCGCGCACCACATCAACCGCGACCGGATGTGGCACTACACCGAGGGCATCGAGAACTGGAACCCGATCTGGGCCAGGCACGGCATCCGGATCCTCCCCGGCCCCTCGTCCCTCTGGCTGGACGCCCGCGGCAAGCGGCTCCCGGTCCCGCTCTTCCCCGGCTTCGACACGCTAGGCACCCTCGACCACATCATGAAGTCGGGTTACGGCTACACGTGGTTCGTCCTCGACCAGCGGATCATCGGCAAGGAGTTCGCACTCTCCGGCTCCGAGCAGAATCCGGACCTCACCGGCAAGTCGATCCGCGACGTGATCGGCCGCGCCCGCGCCGACGTACCGGCGCCCGTCAAGGCGTTCATGGACAAGGGCGTGGACTTCGTCGTCGAGAACGACCTCGGTGCCCTCGTACGCGGAATGAACGCGCTGACCGGCGACAGCCTCATCGACGAGGACGAGCTGCGCCGCGAAATCACCGCACGCGACCGCGAGATCGCCAACCCGTTCACCAAGGACCTTCAGGTCACGGCGATCCACGGGGCTCGCGCCTACCTCGGCGACAAGCTGATCCGTACGGCGAAGCCGCACCGCATCCTCGACCCGAAGGCGGGCCCGCTGATCGCGGTGCGCCTCAACATCCTCACCCGTAAATCGCTGGGCGGCCTGGAGACGGACCTGTCCTCACGCGTCCTCGCGGCGGACGGCAGCCCGCTGCCAGGGGTGTACGCGGCGGGGGAGGCGGCAGGCTTCGGCGGCGGCGGAGTCCACGGCTACCGGTCGCTGGAGGGCACGTTCCTCGGCGGCTGCATCTTCTCGGGCCGGGCGGCGGGACGGGCGGCGGCCCAGGCGGTGGGCTAACTCCCCAAGTCCCTCCGGCGTTTGAGGAGCGGGGTCCGGGGCGGAGCCCCGGTTTCGCCCCCCGCCCCTCACCCCCGCGGATCCAGCACCTCCACCACCCGGAACCGCTCGGCCACGATCATCGTGTCGTCGTCGACCGTGAACTCCGGATCGCCGAGCGCCTCCCGCATTTCCTCGCTGTGCCAGAACCGTTCGTGCGAGGCCCGCCACTCGGCGACCGTCGTGCAGCCCTCGCCCTCGTCGATCGCGTGCTGGAGCCCGATGTCTCCGAGCCGCACCACCCGGACGTCCGTCACCTCCACCACTGCGACCTCCCGCCCGTCCGAGTCGATCAGCGCGGACCGCTCACCCACCGGAGGCAACTCCTCCTTCTCCACCTCGTATTCGGCCAGCAGACCGGACGTGGACACCTTCGCACCGGCGAGCACCGCGGCGACCAACTGGTCGCGCAGCGGCCCCGGGAAGACGAAGAGGAGTGGTTTGAGAGGTTCACGATTCTCCATGGCGTCAGTGTGGCACGCGTCACTCCGCGCACCCCCGACACCCGCGGTGAGCTGCACGAACCTCTCCCGACCGGGACGCTCCCGGCCAACTGTGGCGGAAGCGAGAGGAGTTGGAGAAGGTCGCCCCTTGACTCGGAGTGTTGCCTACCGCTTTGCTGTGCGCGATCATTTGCTCGCACATCGCATCGAAAGAAGTCTGCGGATGTCCCCGCCTCCGCCGCCCCTGGGCCGCTCCCGCCGAAGGGGCGGTCGTCCGGGCCACCCGTTCGACCCGGCGCTCGACGACAGCGAACTCATCGACGCGCGAGGCCAGTTCGAGCAGGGCCGGTGGACCAGGGTGCGTACGCTCCTCGCCGCGACCGGCACGGACTGGGACCGCAGGGGCCACCGCGTCGTCGCACTCGCCGCGGCACCGTCCGCCCACGGCTGGGCCGAGGACTGGCTCCTCGCCGAACCGGACAGCACCGACGCGACCACGCTCCTCGCCTGCGCCGCGGTCGCCCGCGCCCTGCGCCCCAAGGCGTCCGCCGGAGCACCCGACCGGGCCCGCGAAGCCTGCCTCGCCGCCACCCGGCTCGACCCGGCCGACCCGACGCCCTGGCTGGCCCTGCTGATGCTCGACGGCGCACGCGGCTCGCAGGGAGAGGACGGCGCACGGGAGGAGGCCGCCCGGCACTTCGAGGAGATCCGCGCCCGCCACCCCGAGCACCATCAGGCGCACCACCTGATGACCGCCCAGCTCGCCGAGAGCCACCCCGAGAGCGGCCAGGACCCCCTGCACGAGGTCTACGACTTCGCCGCCTGGGCCGCCGAGCAGGCCCCCGCCGACTCACCGCTCGCCGTGCTCCCCGTGGTCGCGCACGCCGAGCGTTACCGCGTCCTCGTCGCCGCGGGCAGCGAGTCCGCCGACCCGGCCGGCTCCGGCCACTGGTCGGGACGGCGGGCCAGACAAGTCATGAAGGCCGCCTTCGACTGGTGGCTGGAATGGGAGCGCGAGGACCACCCCCGCCACCGAGCCGACCTCAACTTCCTCGCCCACGCCAAGGTGTGCGAAGGGCGGCAGGCCGAGGCCGCGGCCCTCTTCCACCGCATCGGCCCGCACCTCACCGCGGCTCCCTGGTCGTACTCGGGCCGCGATCCGTACCCCGAGTTCCTCGCCGCGCGCCGCTTCGCGCTCGGTGCCCCGTGACCTGCACCGCATCGCACTCAACGAAGGGACCAACCCTGCCATGTCGACGGGCAGTTCAGATACCAGACGGGCCGGTGCCGCGAAGGTGACCGGCGACACCGGCGGGATCAACACCTACAAGGGTGAGGAACGCGCACTGCGGGCCGACCGGCTCGGCACCCCGGGACTGCTGCTCTCGGTCCTCGCTGCCAGCGCCCCGCTGATGGTCGTCGCCGGTGTGATGCCCACGGTCTTCGGCGTGATGGGCATCGTCGGCCAGCCGCTGCTCTACGTCATCCTCGGCATCGTCCTCATGCTGTTCAGCGTCGGCTACGCGGAGATGAGCCGGCATGTGCACAACGCCGGTGCCTTCTACGCGTACATCGCGCGCGGGCTCGGCCCGACGGCCGGCGCGAGCGCCTCGCTCGTCGCCCTGGTCGCGTACAGCGCCATGCAGGTCGGCATCTACGGCATCCTCGGCTTCGAGGTCTCCGGGCTCTTCGCCACGTATCTCGACATCGAGATCACCTGGTGGATGCCGGCGCTCGTGGCCGTCGTGGTCGTCGGCGCCCTCGGCTGGCTCAAGATCGACCTCAACGCCAAGGTGCTCGGCGTGCTGCTGGTCGTCGAATGCGCCCTCGTCGTGATCTTCGACATCGCCGCCGTCAGCCAGCCGGGCCCCGAGGGCCTGTCGCTGCACGCGTTCAACCCCGACACGCTCACCGGGGCGGGGCTCGGCACCGCGCTCTGCTTCTGCATCGCGGCGTTCGTCGGCTTCGAACAGGCCCCCGTCTATGCCGAGGAGACCAGCCGCCCGCAGATCGTCGTGTCGCGCGTGATGTTCCTGGCCGTCGGGTACGCGGCCCTGTTCCTCGCCGTCAGCTCCTGGGCGGTGACCGTCGCCACCGGCCCCGGCTTCGTCGCGGCCACCTCGCTGAAGGAGGGCCCGGGCATGCTCTTCGGCCTCACCGAGGAGCGGCTCGGCGGCACGTTCACCGACGTACTCCACGTCCTCTTCGTCACCGGCATGTTCGCCGCGCTCCTCAGCTTCCACAACGTCGTCGCCCGCTATGCGTTCGCGATGGGCCGCGAGGGCCTGCTGCCCGCCGCCTTCGGCCGTACGAACAAGAAGAGCGGCGCCCCCGCCACCGGCTCGCTCCTCCAGTCCGGGCTCTCCCTCGTCATCGTGCTGGCCTTCGCCCTCACCGACGACTACCCGGTCGGCGACCCCACCGTGCCGGTGCTGCAGCTGTTCACCTGGATGGGCAACGTCGGCGCGCTGGGCGTCATCCTGCTGATGGCCGCCGCCGCGTTCGCCGTCATCGCCTTCTTCGTGCGGCGCGGCGCGGGCCGGGCGCAGGCGCCCCGCCTGGTGGCCTCGGGCCTGGCCGGCCTCGCCCTGCTGGCCATCGCCGTCCTCACCGTCCGGGACTTCGACGTGCTGGTCGGCTCCGGCCCCGGCTCGTCCCTCACCTGGCTGCTGCCCGGCATCATCGGCGCCGCCCTCGTCGGCGGCCTGGTGTACGGCGCCGTGCTGCGCTCCACCAAGCCGGAGCTGCACGCCAGGATCGGCCTCGGCAACGAGGCGTTCCAGCTGGAGAAGGCCGCCGAGGCCGAGGCCGACGCCGCCGCGAGCTGAGGGACCTTCTTACCGAAGAGTGACGGACACCCGCGGCCCCTGGTGAGAGGAGGCCGCGGGTGTTCTATTGGGGGCGTGAACAGTCGCCCTCCCGATGCCCAAGGTCCGCCCGTCGGACGCCGTCTGGTCCTGGCCGTGCTCGGCGCGGGCGCGGCGGCCGTGGTCGCCGCACCGGCACTTCAGCGGGTCATGGAGACCGGCCTCGGGGCGGTCGCCGACAAGGACCCCACAGGACTGACCGGCCTCCTGCCCAACGGCGGAGGCTTCCGCTACTACTCGGTGGCCTCCTCCGTACCGCGCAAGAGCGCCGCCGAATACCGCCTCACCGTGGACGGGCTCGTGGACCGGCCCACCACGTACACCCTGGACTCCCTCAAGGCACTGCCGCAGACCCGACTGGTCCGCGATGTCCAGTGCGTCACCGGCTGGCGGGTCCCCGAGACCCCCTTCGAGGGGGTGCGGCTCTCCGCTCTGCTGGACGCGGCGGGTGTACGGCCCGGGGCGAAGGCCATCCGTTTCACCTGCTTCGACGGTGCCTACAGCGAAAGCCTCACGATCGAGCAGGCCAGGCGCGACGACGTACTGGTCGCGCTGCGGATGCAGGACCAGCCGCTCGGCCACTCCCACGGCGGGCCGGTCCGGCTGTACGTGGCCCCCATGTACTTCTACAAGTCGGCGAAATGGCTTTCCGGGATCACCGTCACCGATTCCGTGCGCCCCGGATACTGGGAGGAGCTCGGATATGACGTCGACGCCTGGGTCGGCCGGTCCAACGGCCGCGACGACGCCCCCACCGTCTGAATCCTCCGCGCGGGTGGGCCGGTTCACCCCGGCCCAGCGCTGGACGCACCGCATCACGGCCTGGCTGACGCTCCTGTGCGTGGCCACCGCCGCCTTCCTGTACGTTCCCCAGCTCGCCGAACTCGTCGGCCGCCGCCACCTCGTGGTCACCGTCCACGAATGGTCCGGGCTGCTGATCCCCGTACCGCTGCTCGTGGGCCTCGCGTCGCGGGCGCTGCGTGCCGATCTCTCCCGGCTCAACCGCTTCGCCCCGTACGACAGGCAGTGGCTGCGCGCGGCCCTGCGCCGCGACCACCGGGCCGCTTCCCGGCCCGCCGGGAAGTTCAACGCGGGCCAGAAGCTCTATGCCGCCTGGATCGCGGGCGCCCTGCTCGTGATGCTCGGTACCGGGCTGCTGATGTGGTTCACCGGCCTCGCGCCGCTGGTGTGGCGCACGAGTGCGACGTTCGTACACGACTGGCTGGCGCTGGCGATCGGCATCGTGCTGGCTGCACACATGGCGATGGCGCTCGCCGACCCGGAGGCACGCAGTGGCATGCGTACCGGGTCGGTCGAGCGCCAGTGGGCCCGCCGTCGGCACCCGCAGTGGCGGGAGCCGGAGGACTGACTACAGGACGAGCGACAACAGCATGATGAAGCCCAGGGCGACGACGGAGATGATGGTCTCCATCACCGACCAGGTCTTGACCGTCTGGCCGACGTCCATGCCGAAGTACTCCTTCACCAGCCAGAAACCCGCGTCGTTGACGTGGCTGAAGAAGAGCGAACCGGCACCGATGGCGAGGACGAGCAGCGCCGCGTGGGACGTCGACATGTCGGCTGCCAGCGGGGCGACCAGACCGGCCGCCGAGATGGTGGCCACCGTGGCCGAACCGGTCGCGAGGCGGATCGCGACGGCGATCAGCCAGCCGAGCAGCAGGGCCGGGATCGACCAGTTCTCGGAGAACTCCAGGATCATCTGGCCGACACCGGCGTCGATCAGGGTGGTCTTGAAGCCACCGCCCGCACCGACGATCAGCAGCACACCGGCGATCGGCGCGAGGGACTTCTCGACGGTGGTGGAGAGCCGTGCCTTGGTGAATCCGGCGGCCCGGCCGAGCGTGAACATTCCGAGGATCACGGCGGCGAGCAGCGCGATGAGCGGCGAGCCGATCACATCGGTGACCCGCTGGATCTGGTTCTCCGGGTTGTCCACGACGATGTCGACGAAGGCCTTGACCAGCATCAGCACGACGGGCAGCAGCACGGTCGCCAGCGTGGCGCCGAAGCCCGGACGACGGTCCAGGTCCTCGGAGGGACGCTGCGGAATCATCTTCTCGGGCGCCTGGATGTCGACCCAGCGGGCCGCGTAACGGGAGAAGACCGGGCCTGCGATGATCACCGTGGGAATCGCGACGAGCACACCCAGCGCCAGCGTGACGCCGAGATTGGCGTCCAGGGCGTCGATGGCGACGAGCGGACCGGGGTGCGGCGGGATCAGCCCGTGCATCACGGAGAGTCCGGCGAGCGCCGGGATACCGATCCGCATCAGGGAGTAGTTGCCGCGCTTGGCGACCAGCAGCACCACCGGGATCAGCAGCACGATGCCGACCTCGAAGAACAGCGGCAGACCGATGATCGAGGCGATCAGCACCATCGCCCACGGCATGGCACGCCCGCTCGCCTTCGCGAGGATCGTGTCGACGATCTGGTCCGCGCCGCCGGAATCTGCGAGCAGCTTGCCCAGGATCGCGCCGAGCGCGATGAGAACACCGACACTGGCCACGGTCGAGCCGAGGCCGGTGGAGAAGCTGGTGATCGTCTTGTCCAGCGGAGCCCCGGCGAAGGCGCCGAGCGCCAGTGAGCCGATGGTCAGGGCCAGGAAGGCGTGCATCTTGAACTTGGTGATGAGCAGAACGATGACGGCGATGCCCGCCAGGACTGCGATGCCCAACTGCGCGTTGCCTGCCGAAGTGATGGGTTCGACGGCGTCCGCTGCCAGCATCTCGACACTGAGACCGGTCACGGTGGTGATCCTTAGCTTTGGCTATCGAGCCGGCGCAGTGCGGCGACGGCTCGGTCGGATATTTCTTCGGGGGTGCCGGACACGTCGACAGCGACGCCCGCCTCGTCCTCCTGCAGCGGCTGCAGGGTGGCGAACTGGGAGTCGAGCAGTGCGGTCGGCATGAAGTGGCCCTTGCGGTCCGCCATCCGGCGCTCGATGAGGTCCCGGTCACCGGTCAGGTGAAGGAAGACGACACCGGGTGCCTCGGCCCGCAGACGGTCGCGGTAGGAGCGCTTGAGCGCCGAGCTGCTGACGACGCCGCCGAGACCGGCCCGGCTGTGCGCCCACTGCCCGATCGCGTCGAGCCAGGGCATGCGGTCCGAGTCGTCCAGCGGGGTACCGGCCGACATCTTGGCGATGTTCGCCGCGGGATGGAAGTCGTCGCCCTCCGCGTACGGAACGCCGAGTTCGGCGGCGAGCAGAGGTCCGATCGTGGTCTTGCCGGTCCCTGCTACGCCCATCGCCACAACGACGTGGGGGGTGCTCATTTGGTGCCTCGCTGTCTTCTTCGACATCGGTCCGTCGCGCTACTGAAACCTATTACGTACGACTTATTCAAGAGGCTGTGACATAAACGTCGTACTTTTTGTTCCCGAAGTGTGCCCCGTAGGCTTGTGGCCATGACCACACAGGGCCAGGGGCTGCATACACACGTGCTGGACACCCTGGGCCTGGAGATCGCCGCGGGTGAGTTCCCGCCCGGCAGCGTGCTGCGCACGGACGAGCTGGCCCAGCGCTTCGAGGTCTCCCGCACGGTCGTACGCGAAGTGGTCCGCGTCCTCGAATCCATGCACCTCGTCGAGTCGCGGCGCCGGGTCGGCGTGACCGTACGGCCGACCGAGGCATGGAATGTCTACGATCCGCAGGTCATCCGGTGGCGGCTGGCGGGCTCCGACCGCCCGCGCCAGCTGCGTTCCCTCACGGTGCTGCGGTCGGCGATCGAACCGGTCGCCGCGGGCCTTGCCGCGACGAACGCCACTCCGGAACAGTGCGCCGCCCTCACGGAGTGCGCACTCGGCATGGTCGCCACCTCACGCGGTCAGCAGCTGGAGGGCTATCTGCGGCACGACATCGCGTTCCACCGGATCGTGCTCAACGCCTCGGGCAACGAGATGTTCGCGCGGCTCGGCGACGTGGTGGCCGAGGTCCTGGCGGGCCGCACCCACCACCAGGTCATGTTCGAGGACCCGGACCCGGCCGCCGTCACGCTGCACGTCCGCCTGGCCGAAGCGGTCCGCGAGGCCGACGCGGAGGCAGCGGAACGCCTCACCAAGGAAATCGCACTGGGTGCCCTCCATGAACTGGACGTACTGGCCCCGTAGCGATCAAGCCCACGCGCCACGATCAAGCCCACGCGGCCAAACCGAGCCCGTCCGGCGATTGAGGACAAAGCGGCGCCCGGACGCCTCCGGCGCCTACAACCCCCCGCCCCCCACCCCCCGTACATGCGCCAACCGCCCCGCAGCCGCCGCCAGCACCATCTCCAGCGCAGCCGGATACCCACTGCGGCTCATCTCCGCGACCAGCACTCCCGCCGTCGCAGCAATGTGCGGATACGTACCGGCCGAGACCTCCGCGTACGTCTCACGCCACGTCCGCACCTCCAACTCCTGGGCCCGCACCGGCAGCACCAGCGTCGACGCGTCCAGCGCGGCGAACGACAGCGTCTGGTCGACGAACACGTGGTAGATCCGCACCGCCTCAGCATCCGGGAACCCCGCCCCGCGCAGCACCCCGAGAATCGCGTCCACCGACCGCATCTCGTGCGTCCGCCCCGTCACCCGGGAGCAGGCCAGCATCGCCGCCTGCGGATGCGCCATGTAGTCCGCGTGCATCTTCAGCCCCAGCGCCCGAAGATCGGCACGCCAGTCCCCGGTAGGACGCCAGTTGTTCAACGTACGGCCGATCAACTCGTCGGCCACCGCCAGCAACAGCTCGTCCGTGTCCCTGAAGTACCGGTAGACGGCGCTCGGATCGCACCCCAGTGCGGCGCCGAGCCGGCGTACCGTCAGCGCCGCCGCCCCGTGCTCGCCGATCAGCCGCAGCGTCGTCTCCACGATCAGCTGCTCGGACAGCACCGTGCCCTGCTTGGTGGGACGCCTGCGCCGCCGCGCCCCCTCCGGCACCACCCGCTCGCTCGCGCTCATGGCCCGCACCTTATGACAACAGCGTTGACGTGTGAACCCGTCGCGGAGTTCGATGTGCCGCCATCGGGGCCCGAACGGCGCCCCCCGGCGAAGGAGTGAACGTGACCGTCCCACGCACCCCGTACGGCAACGACCCACCGGCCCCGCAGCCCTCGCAGACCCTGCGCAAGAGCCTCGGTGTCGTCGACGGCGTGGCCATCGCCGCCTCCTCCACGGCCGCCACCACCAGCATCGGCATCGGCCTCGGTGTCACCGCGGGCGCCGTCGGCCTGCACCTGCCGATCATCATGCTGCTCGGGTTCCTGCCGATCCTCGGCATCGCGTGCGCCTACTCCCGGCTCAACAGGGTCGAGCCGAACATGGGCAGCGGCTACGTCTGGGTGGGCCGCTCCCTCAGCCCCTGGCTCGGCTTCCTCGTCGGCTGGATCGGCATCGCCTCCACGGTCGTCTTCCTCTCGTACACCACGACCGTCACCGGCTCCGCCCTCCTCCAGCTCGTGGGAGAGGCCGGCCTGCACGAGCTCGCCGGCCTCCGCCTCGACCCCGACTCCACGGCTCAGGCGACCGCCCTCGGAATCTTCGTCCTGGTGGCGGTCACCTTTACCGCCATCGTCGGCACCCGTTCGGCCGCCAACCTCCAGAAGTACCTGCTGGTCTTCGAGTACGTCGTACTCCTCGGCTTCTGCGGATACGGACTCGTCGTCGGCCCGCACCCCTTCAGCCTGGACTGGCTCAACCCGTTCACCATCCCCTCGGGTCAGCAACTCGCCCAAGGACTCCTGCTGTCCGTCTTCTGCTACTGGGGCTTCGACTCCTCGTTCAGCGTCAACGAGGAGGTCCGCGACCCCGAGGACGCCTCCCGGGCCGGGTTCATCACCCTCTTCACCATGCTCGGCCTCTTCCTGCTCGGCTCCTTCGCCTTCCAGCGCGTGCTCTCGCTCGACGAGCTGACCGGCCACGGCGCCCAGGGCCTCACCTACTTCGGCGACCGGCTCGCCGACCAGCCGCTCGCCGCGCTCCCGCTGATCGCCCTCACCTTCTCCGCCGTCGCATCCCTCCAGTCCGGGGTGATCCCTACCGTCCGCGGAATGTTCGCGATGGGCCGCGACCGTACGCTCGGCCCGCTCTGGACGAAGATCAGCCCCCGCTACGGGACTCCGGCGGCCGGCACCGTCGCGATCGGCTGCGTCGCCGCCGCCGTGGCCGTCCTCTCGCTGGTCATCCCCAAGGTCGGCGACCTCATCCTGGCCTCCGTCAACGCGATCGGTGTCGTCGTCTCCCTCTACTACGCGCTGACCGCCCTGGCCGCCGCCACCCGCTTCCGCGGCGCCCTGAGCGAGAGCTGGTCCGAGGCCCTGCGGGCCGTGGTCCTCCCTGTCCTCAGCGCGCTCTTCCTGCTCGGCCTCGGCGGATATCTGTGCTGGACCTTCTACACCTCCGCCGACCACTTCGAAATCAGCCCGGACAACGGCTGGTTCATGCTCCTCTGTCCCGCTGTCATGCTGCTGACCGGCGTCATCGCGGCGGCCTGGGCCAAGTGGGTAAGGAAGTCCCCGTACTTCGTCACCGGACGCTCCACCGCACCGGCCGAACCGCAGATCACCGAAGCGGCCTGACGGTTCACCACACGCCACCCCCGCACGGAAACGGAACGCAACCACCCATGCACCACGCACCCGCCGACCTCGTCTTCACCGGCGGCCCCGTCCTCACCCTGGACGCCGCCCGCACCCGCGCCACCACCCTCGCCGTCACCGGCGACCGCATCACCGCCGTCGGCCACGACGAGGTCCGCGAGCTGATCGGCCCGAAGACCGAGGTCGTCGACCTCGCCGGACGACTGCTCGTCCCCGGATTCCAGGACGCCCACATCCACCCGGTCGGTGCCGGTCTCGAACTCGCCCAGTGCGACCTCACGGAATCCCGTACGGCAACGGACACCGTCGCCGCCGTACGCACCTACGCCACCCGTCACCCCGACCAGGAGTGGATCACCGGCGGTGGCTGGTCCATGGAGGCCTTCGACGGCGGCGCCCCCACCCGCGACCTGCTCGACGCCGTCGTACCGGACCGGCCCGTCTACCTGGTCAACCGCGACCACCACGGCGCCTGGGTCAACACCCGAGCCCTGGAACTCGCCGGCCTCACCCGGGACACCCCCGAACCCGCCGACGGCCGCATCGAGCGCGACGAGCGGGGCGAGCCCACCGGTCTCCTCCAGGAGGGCGCCATGGACCTGGTCGCCCGGCTCACCCCCAGGTCCACCCCCGCCGACCGCCTCGCCGCCCTGCTGCGTGCCCAGCGGATTCTCCACGCCTACGGCATCACCGCCTGGCAGGACGCCATCGTCGGCTCCTACAGCTCCATGGACGATCCCTCCGACGCCTATCTCACCGCCGCCCGCGACGGATCACTCACCGCCCGGGTCGTCGGCGCCCTCTGGTGGGACCGCGACCGGGGCGCCGAGCAGATACCCGAACTGGTCGCCAGGCGCGCCGAGCTGAGCACCGGCCCCTTCCGGGCCGGGTCCGTGAAGATCATGCAGGACGGCGTCGCCGAGACCGGCACCGCCGCACTCCTCACCCCGTACCTCGATGCCTGCGGCTGCGTCACCGCGAACAGCGGCACCAGCTTCGTCGACCCGGTGGAGCTGCGCCGGTACGTCACCGAACTGGACGCCCTCGGCTTCCAGGCACACTTCCACGCCCTCGGCGACCGCGCGGTACGCGAGGCCCTGGACGCGATCCAGGCCGCCCGCACCGCCAACGGACGCACCGACACCCGCCCCCACCTCGCCCACCTCCAGGTCGTCCACCCCGACGACATCCCCCGGTTCCGCGAACTCGGCGCCACGGCCAACATCCAGCCGCTGTGGGCCGCCCACGAACCGCAGATGGACGAGCTGACCATCCCCTTCCTCGGCGCCGAGCGGGCCGCCCTGCAGTATCCGTTCGGCGCACTCCTGCGGTCCGGCGCCACCGTCGCCGCGGGCAGCGACTGGCCGGTCTCCAGCGCCGACCCGCTGCACGGCATCCACACCGCCGTCAACCGGATCACTCCCGACTCCGAGGGCCCGGCCTTCCTCCCCGGGCAGCGCATCTCGCTGACCGCCGCCATCGCCGCGTACACGGCGGGCTCGGCCCATGTGAACCACCTCGACGACACCGGCTCCCTGCGCGCCGGGGCCCTCGCCGACCTGGTGGTCCTGGACCGCGACCCGTACGCGGGCCCGGCCGGGGAGATCGGTTCCACACGCGTCCTGCGGACCTATGTCGGCGGCCGGAAGGTCCACGACTCCGAGGACTGAGCACGACGCGCGGCCCCCGCGGAACGGCACGCGCCGCGGGGGCCGGCGGTACATTCCCCTGGGCGTACGGTTGTCCGTGATCGATCTTCACACCAGTCGGAAACAGGGAGACCACGGTATGGCGCAGCAGGTGCAAGGGGTCATCGCACCGGGGAAGAACGAGCCGGTACGGGTCGAGACCATCGTGATCCCGGACCCCGGTCCCGGCGAGGCCGTGGTGAAGATCCAGGCGTGCGGTGTCTGCCACACCGACCTGCACTACAAGCAGGGCGGCATCAACGACGACTTCCCGTTCCTGCTCGGCCACGAGGCCGCAGGGATCGTCGAGTCCGTCGGCGAGGGCGTCACGGACGTCGAGCCCGGCGACTTCGTCGTCCTCAACTGGCGTGCCGTGTGCGGTCAGTGCCGCGCCTGTCTGCGCGGCCGGCCCTGGTACTGCTTCGACACCCACAACGCCACGCAGAAGATGACGCTGCTCGACGGCACCGAGCTCTCGCCCGCGCTGGGCATCGGCGCGTTCGCCGAGAAGACTCTCGTCGCCGCGGGCCAGTGCACCAAGGTCGACCCGGAGGTCTCCCCGGCCGTCGCCGGGCTCCTCGGCTGCGGCGTCATGGCGGGCATCGGCGCCGCCGTCAACACCGGCCAGGTCGGCCGCGGCGACTCGGTCGCCGTGATCGGCTGCGGCGGCGTCGGTGACGCGGCCATCGCCGGTGCGCGGCTGGCGGGCGCGGCGAAGATCATCGCGGTAGACATCGACGACCGGAAGCTGGAGACGGCGAAGACGATGGGTGCCACGCACACCGTCAACTCCCGTTCCACCGACCCGGTCGAGGCGATCCGCGCCCTGACCGGTGGCAACGGCGCGGACGTCGTCATCGAGGCGGTCGGCCGCCCGGAGACGTACAAGCAGGCGTTCTACGCCCGCGACCTCGCCGGCACGGTCGTCCTCGTCGGCGTCCCCACCCCCGAGATGCAGCTCGAACTCCCGCTGCTCGACGTGTTCGGCCGCGGCGGCTCGCTCAAGTCCTCCTGGTACGGGGACTGCCTGCCCTCGCGCGACTTCCCGATGCTCATCGACCTGCACCAGCAGGGCCGGATCGACCTCGGCGCGTTCGTCACCGAGACCATCGGCCTCGGCGACATCGAGCAGGCGTTCGCCCGGATGCACGACGGCGACGTCCTGCGCTCGGTGGTGGTTTTCTGTTGACATCCTCCCCCTCGTGATCGAGGGGGATTCCTCACTTCGCAGTGAGGGTTTCCTGCTTCGCGGCAGGTTGCCCCGTCCGGGAGGACTCCCGTTGAGGTCTTACACCCGCTCCACAGGCTGTAACCGCCAGTCCGGCGGCCAGAATGTTGCGTGCCGCGTTCACGTCGCGGTCATGCGTCGTACCGCAGCCGCACGTCCATTCGCGGACGTTCAGCGGCAGCTTGTCCAGGACGGTGCCGCATGCGGAGCACAGCTTGGAGGAGGGGAACCAGCGGTCGATGGCGACCAGGTTCCTGCCGTACCACGTGCACTTGTACTCCAGCATGGACCGCATGTCCGTCCAGGCCGCGTCCGAGATGGCGCGAGCCAGACTCTTGTTCCTGACCATGTTGCGCACGGTCAGGTCCTCGATCACGATCGTTTGGTTCTCACGAACGAGCCGAGTGGTGAGCTGGTGCAGGAAGTCCCGGCGCCGGTCGGCGATCCGGGCGTGCACCTTGGCGACCTTGACGCGGGCCTTGTCCCGGTTCCGGGAGCCCTTCTCCTTCTTCGCCAGGACCCGCTGAGCCCTGGCCAGGCGCGCGCGGTCCCGGCGTTCATGCCGGGGGTTGGTGATCTTCTCTCCGGTGGACAGTGTCACCAGAGTGGTGATCCCTGCGTCGATGCCCACAGCGGTGTCAAGGACCGGCAGGGGCCCGACGGAGGCATCTTCACACAGCATGGACACGAACCAGCGGCCCGCACTGTCCTGGGACACGGTCACCATGGACGGCTCCGCACCCTGAGGGAGAGGCCGGGACCACGCGATCGCGAGAGGACTCCTCATCTTCGCGAGCGTCAGCGCACCATCTCGGTAGGTGAACGCCGACTTGGTGTACTCCGCACAACGGCGCGTCTTCTTCTTCGACTTGAACCGGGGATACTTCGCCCGGCCCTCGAAGAAGTTCGAGAACGCCCCTTGCAGATGCCGCAGCGTCTGCTGCAACGGCACCGACGACACCTCGCGGAGAAAGGCCAGCTCCTCGGTCTTCTTCCACTGCGTCAGCATCGCCGACGTGGCGTTGTAGTTCACCCGTTCCTGACGCTGGAACCACGCAACCGTGCGGGCTTCCAACGCCAGGTTGTAGACCTTGCGGACACACCCGAACGTGCGCGACAGCTCCGCTGCCTGCTCGTTCGTGGGGTGGAAGCGGTACTTGAACGCCCGCTTCACCAGCTCGGTCTTCGCATCTCACAAACTATCAGGTCTGTTCGTGAAGGCCGACGGCCAGAACGGATACACACCCGGGGCTCCGCCGCTTCGCGGCTCCGGGCCAAGAATGCGATTCCTCCCCGAGCTGAAGCACGGGGTATCCACGCAAGGAGTTCGGGATGACCGCACGCATCGACCACCTGGTGACCTCCGGCACCTTCGCCCTCGACGGCGGCGAGTGGGACGTCGACAACAACGTCTGGATCGTCGGCGACGACACCGAGGCCGTCGTCATCGACGCCGCCCACGACGCGGCGGCCATCGAGGCCGCGCTCGACGGCCGTACGCTGCGGGCGATCATCTGCACCCACGCCCACAACGACCACATCGACGCGGCGCCGGCCCTCGCCGCCGCCACCGGCGCGCCGATTCTGCTGCACCCCGACGACCTGCCGCTGTGGAAGCAGACCCATCCGGGCCGCGCACCCGACGGCGAGCTCGCCGACGGCCAGGAACTGGAGATCGCCGGCCTCCGCCTCCAGGTCCTGCACACCCCCGGTCACGCACCGGGCGCGGTCTGCCTGTACGCCCCCGAGCTGGGCACCGTCTTCACCGGTGACACGCTCTTCCAGGGCGGCCCCGGCGCCACCGGCCGGTCGTTCTCCGACTTCCCGACGATCGTCACCTCGATCCGGGACCGGCTGCTCGCCCTGCCGGCGGAGACCACCGTCCGTACCGGACACGGCGACACCACCACCATCGGCGCGGAGGCCCCGCACCTCCAGGAGTGGATCACCCGCGGCCACTAGGCCCTGTCGTCATAGTTCCGCCTGCCGCGCGGCGTCTGGCACGCACGCTCGCTGCGTTGCCGAAATGCCCGAGTAGCTCCGCTACAAGGGCATCCCGGCGCCTTGCGATCGCACGCACCAGACGCCGCGCGGCCCGCCCTCCGGGCGGACGACGGCACTTTGACGACAGGACCTAGGCCCGCGCTCACCGGTCCGGCCACGCGGAGAGCCGCAGCCCGCTCTCGAAGCGGCGCGGCTCGCCCGTGACCGGATCGGTGAACTCCAGTACGCGGGCCAGCAGTTGAAGAGGCCGCGTGTAGTCGTCGGCGCCGCTCTCCTCCTCCACCACCGGGTAGACCGGGTCATGGACGAGCGGCAGCCCCAGGGCGTTCATATGGACCCGCAGCTGATGGGTCCGCCCGGTCGCCGGCAGCAGCCGGTAGCGCCCGAGCCCCTCCCGGTGCTCCAGCAGCTCGATCCGGCTCTCGCTGTTCGGCTCACCGGGCTCCTCACGGGCGGCAATCACCCCCCGATCCTTCACGATCCGGCTGCGCACGGTGCGCGGGAAGGCGAGACGCGGATCGTACGGTGCCACCGCCTCGTACTCCTTGCGTACGAGCCGGTCCCGGAACAGCGTCTGGTAAGCCCCTCGCTCCTCGGGCCGTACGACGAACAGGACGAGGCCCGCGGTCAGCCGGTCCAGCCGGTGCGCGGGCTGCAGCTGCCCGGCCCCCAGCTCGCGGCGCAGCCGGGCGACCGCCGTCTCGGTGATGTGCCGGCCGCGCGGGGTGGTCGCGAGGAAGTGCGGCTTGTCGGCGACGACGAGGTGCGCGTCCCGGTACACCACACGCACCGGGAACGGCACCGGCTCCTCCGGCGCGAAGTCCCGGTGGAACCAGAGGTACCGGCCGGCCGTGTACGGCTCGTCGGGCCCCACCGCGGCGCCGTCGGCACCGACGAACCGCCCCTCGGCGAACATCGCGTCCACGCGCTCCGCCCCGATCGCGGCCCCGAACCGCTCCAGCAGATGATCCCGGACCGTCCCCCGTCCGGCCTCGGGATCATCCGGCAGCCGGAGCCGCACCGGATCGATGCCGTCCCGCTGCGGCAGCGGCGCCGCGGGCGGCTTCGCGCGCCCCCTCACCGGCCGGTTCCGGCACGCTCGCGGTACGGACTCCGGTCGGCTGTGGCGGTCACTGATCTGTCCCTCTCGTGGGTGGGGGCGGGACGCTGCGGACACCCCCTGCGGCCCATCATCTCAATGGGCCACCGGTCTCAGTGCACGTCCACCGAGTACGCGCTGGTGTCCAGGCGGCCCTTGCCCTTGAAGACCTCGGTGCCCGCCTCAGATACCCGACAGATACTTGTCGTTGGTCAGCAGGTTGCGGCGGACCAGGGCCTGCGTCCACTGGCGATCTTGCCGGTGCGGGAGAGCCGGGGGCGTCGGTGCTGCATGGTGGTGGGCCTTCCGTCTGGGGGGCTGGAGAGGGGGGACTGCTACTTCGTGCCGAGGTAGTAGCTGACCTGCGGCGGCTGGTTGTATCCGGTGTTCTGCCAGGCCACGCCGAGCCGGTAGACCGGGTCGCTCATCAGCGTCGGCAGGCGGAACTCCGTGGGGTGCGGGGTGGAGTACAGCCGAAGCGCCGTGGAGTCGTTGTTGCGCCACAGCATCTCCTCGCGCCAGTCGCCGAGGAGGTCGGCGCTCAGCGCGGGGCTGCCCTTGGTCCAGTTGTTGGACTTGGCGTCCTGGTCGTACCAGATGCGGCTGAGCTCCGGCACGCCGTTGTACTTCAGTACCTGGGCGTAGCCGACACCCGCCGTGCCCGACCAGCGGTGGTCGAGGAGTTCACGGTTGGCGTCGCCGTCCCACCAGATGGCGGAGTTGTACGAGGCTCCGCCGCCGAAGGTCGGGACCGCATCACTGATCTTGGTGCCGTCGGCCGCGAACAGTCCGCCACCGCTCGACCAGCACTCGGCACCGGCGTAACTGCGCGTCAGGTCTGCGCAGATGCCGCGGCCGACGTCGGTGCCCGTCTTGGTTCCCCAGAGGATCGCGCCGGTCTTCGCGTCGTGCATCTCGTAGCCGTACGCGGAGTCGGTGTGCTCGTGCACATTGAAGGACTCCAGGCCGGGGCGGGCCGGGTTCAGATCGCCCACGTGCAGCGCGTCGCCGTGCCCCAGCCTGGTGGTCCACAGCCCGTTGCCGTTGTCGTCGACGGCCATGGCGCCGTAGATGATCTCGTCCTTGCCGTCCGCGTCCACGTCGGCGACCGCGAGGTTGTGGTTGCCCTGCTGGTCGTAACCCTTGCCGGCGTTGGTGGAGCTGTTGGTGTCGAACTTCCAGCGGCGGTTGAGGTCGGTGCCGTTCCAGTCGTACGCGGCGATCGCGATGCGCTCGTAGATGCCCCGGCTGAAGATCATGCTGGGTGCCGAACCGTTGAGGTACGCGGTGGCGGAGAGCAGCCGGCCTTCCCGGTTGCCCCAGGTGTCGCCCCAGTCGGAGACCGCGCCGCGGGCGGGCTCGAAGGGAACGGAGTCCATCACCCTGCCGGTCTGCCCGTTGAAGACGGACAGATACTCGGGTCCGCTCAGCACCGCGCAGTTGGCGGCGAGATGCGAGGCCGTCGCGTCACCGACGACGGTGCCCGCGGAGTCCTTGGAGCCGTCGGAGGTGCGCACGGCCATCTCGGCCTTGCCGTCGCCGTCGTAGTCGTACACCTGGAACGAGTCGTAGTGCGAGCCGCTGCGCACATTCGTCCCCAGGTCGACCCGCCACAGCCGCTTGCCGCTCAGCTCGTAAGCGTCGTAGACCGTCGGCCCGGTACAGGTACCGGAGTTGGCCACATCGGTGGCGTTGGACGGCACCCACTTCAGCACCAGTTCATAGGCGCCGTCGCCGTCCAGGTCTGCGGTGGAGGCGTCATTGGCGGCGTAGGTGTAGGCGACGCCGTCCCGGGTGGTTCCGCCCGCCGGTTTGTCGAGGGGAATGTCGAGACGGCCCGAGGCCCAGACGCCCGACTTCTCGCCGGGCTGTTCGACACCGTTCACGATGGCCCGGATCTCGTACGAGGAGCTGGAACTGCTGTCCGGATCGAGGAAGTTGGTCTTCTTGGTCTCCGTGATCAGTGTGGAGCCGCGGTACAGCTTGAAGGACACGCTCTCGGCGTCGCTGCCGAGCATGCGCCAGGTGACCATCACACCACCGCTCGCGGGCACGGCGACCAGACCGCGGTCCAGCTTCTCGGCCACGCGCGCGGCGGCCAGTGCAGCGGTGGCCTTGTTGGCGGGCGCGGAGATCTCCTCGGCCGCCCCGGCCGACTGACCGACCGACAGAACACCCGCGGTCACGGTGAGCGCGGCGGCGAGTGCCCCTCCGGCGAGCGCGCGCCCTCGGCGGCGGCGGCGGTGGGAGACGTGCGGGGATCGGGACATGGGGGACCTCGTCGTCGTCGTAGAGGGACCGATACGTCTCCTGGTCGCCGCAGGTCCCCGGAAGGTTGCCGCCTCCGCGGAGTCCGTTCCCGGCGGAAAGCAGGGCCTCCGTCGGCCGTTTGACCTCTCGTGTGCCCGCCTCTATCGTTCGGCGTTCGGCATTCCAGATGTTGTACGAAATTGCGAACAACGCATGTTCGGGTCGGTGAGCGAGGTGCCCATGTGTGCGGCCGTTGATGACGCAACCAGGGAGTTCGATGCCTTCTTCGAGGCGCATTTCGCCGAACTCTCGCGCCTCGCTCACCTGCTGACCGGCGACTCCACCGGAGCGGACGACCTGGCGGCGGATGCCCTGCTCGCGCTCTGGCGGCGCTGGGACCGGATGCGCGCAGCCGAATACCCCGTCGCGTACGCCCGTGGAGTGGTGGCCAACATGGCGCGCAGCCGTATCCGCAGCGCGGTGCGCGAGCGCAGAAGGATCACACTGTTCTGGTCGAGCCAGAGCGAGGTGACGGACGGCCCGGACGTGCCTGCCGTGATCGACGTACAGGAGGCGCTGAGCAGACTGCCGTTCCGCAAGCGGGCCTGTGTGGTGCTGCGGCACGCCTTCGATCTCTCCGAGAGGGACACGGCCCTCGCCCTGGGGATCTCGGTGGGTACGGTGAAGAGCCAGACGTCGAAGGGAATGGCCGAACTGCAACGGCAGTTGACCCCGCTCCCCGGAGTGGAACGGGTGCAGGCCGCGGCCCCGGGAGGGAGGACAGCATGAAGGACGACGACCTGCGCCGCCGGCTGCGGGGCGCTGCGCACACGCACACGCCCGACCGGGAGCGCATGCGTGCCCGCGTGGAGCGGGGCATGGGCGGCCATGAGGCCGCGGCGGCGCACCGGGCCCCCGGGCCTGCGATGTCCTGGCTGCGCGTCGTGAGCGCGACCGCGTCCGTGGCCGGCGTCTTCGCCGTCGGCGGGTACGCCGTCGCTTCCTCCGTGAGCGATGAGGACCCACTCCCGCAGACCGTGGCGACGACCTCCGCACCCGTGGTCACACCGACCACCCCGTCGGCGACCCCCGAGCCGCTCCGTACGTCCGCATTGCCCACCCCGTCCGCACCGCGACCGACCGGGACTCCGCACACGCAGCGCCCGTCCGACCCGCCGGAGAGCGAGCCCTCGCAGAGCCCGTCCGCAGCGGACCTGCTCTGGGCGGACGGCTCGATCGACCCGGGCAGCAGCACCCACTGGGCGCAGAGCAATGTCACCGTCAAGGCGAAGAAGCCGCTGACCTCGCTCACCGTCGAACTGCGCGTCGCGCTGACCGGCGAGGTCGCGGACACCGGCAACTGGCGCTCGCTGCCCGCCGAGGACTTCGAGGTCTCGGTGGACAAGGACGACGGCTTCCTCGTCTACCGCTGGACCCTCGGAGCGGGACGGACCGTCCCGGTCGGTACGTATGTGTTCGCGGGCCAGTACAACCACGCCGAGGGGAAGCGGGACGCGGGCGACGACGTGTACTCGGTCGAGGCCGGCACCTCGGGCACGCCGGGGGAACGGGACGACGTACGGGGCGACTTCGCGCCGACCTCGGACTGAGGCCCCCGGCATCTCCGTCAGGAATTTTCGATTCCGCGGCAACCCCGGGCCGGGCGGCGGCGACCAGTGAATGAAAGGTCACCCCGACACCCCGAGGAATGGAACACATGAGTCAACTGAGTGGACGATCCGAACTGCGCAAGGGGCGCAAGCGGCGCCTGACACGGCGCCGTGCCATTGGCGCGCTGACCGCCGCGGTCGCACTCACCGGGGCCGCCGTCGCCACCAACGTCATGCTGTCGCCGGCCGGTGCCGCCGCTGCCTGGCCGACCCCCAAGGGCCAGCAGGCGGTGCCCGCCACCATCGAGGTGTCGGGCACGTACGACGGCGGCCTCAAGCGCTTCTACGGCAGCGGAGAACTGGGCGGCGACGGCCAGGACGAGGGCCAGGACCCCATATTCGAGCTGAAGGACGGCGCGGTCCTGAAGAACGTCGTCCTCGGCTCCCCGGCCGCCGACGGCGTTCACTGCGCGGGCAGCTGCACGCTGCAGAACGTCTGGTGGGAGGACGTCGGCGAGGACGCCGCGACCTTCAAGGGCAAGTCGGCCGGCTCCGTCTACACGGTGTACGGCGGCGGCGCCAGGAAGGCGTCCGACAAGGTCTTCCAGTTCAACGGAGCCGGCAAGCTCGTCATCACCAAGTTCCAGGTGTCCGAGTTCGGCAAGCTGGTCCGTTCCTGCGGCAACTGCTCGACGCAGTACAAGCGGGCGATCATCGTGAACGACGTCGACATCACCGCTCCCGGCAAGTCGATCGTCGGGATCAACACCAATTACGGTGACACCGCGGCGCTGCGCAACATCCGTATCCACGGCGACAGCGGCAAGAAGATCGCCACCTGTGACCGGTTCACCGGCAACAACACGGGTGCCGAGCCGCCGAAAACGGGCACGGGCCCCGACGGGACGTACTGCCGCTTCACGGCCTCGGACATCAGCTACCAGTAACCGCACCACGCGCGCGCCCCCGCCGGTCGGATCCGGCGGGGGCGCCGCTGTGCGTGCCGCTCAGTTCATGGTCGAGCCGATCGTGCTGCTGCCCGTGGTCAGGAAGACCGTCGCGGGGAGCGAACCGTCCGCACCGCGGGCGCCGTACACGGTGGTGGCATCGGTGGACCTGAAGGCGGGCGTCGCCACTCCGCTGTCCCAGTTGTTGGCGGCCGAGACGGTGGAACTGCCGAGCTTGGCGAGGCCGTTGCCGTTGGCCACGGCGAGGTTCCTGGCGAGCCGGGCCGTGCCGGTGGCGAAGTAGTAGCCGGACTCCTTGTTGGCGTACGCGGTGTTGCGGTTGAGGAGGATCTGGCCCGGGTTGCTGTTCTCGGTGAAGCCGTGGAGCGTGTTGTCCCAGGCCGCGTTGTTGTTCACCACGTGCGCGGCGACCGCACCGCCGCCGCCGAGCTTGAAGCCGTTGCCGTTGCCCTCGAAGGCGGAATCGTTCCAGCGGTTCTTTCCGTTGCCGAACGCCCAGGTGTGCTCGACGGTGACGGGGCCCGCGAACTGCCACAGGTCCATGCCGTCGTCCGCGTTGTTGTAGAGACGCGCCCCGGTGATCCTGTTGCCCGTGCCGGAACCGAACTTCACGGCGAGTCCGTCGGCGTTCTGGCCGTGGTTCGCGGCGTCGTAGTTTCCGTAACTGTCCAGATTCTGCACGAGGTTGTCGGTCGTGCCGTCGCCGCGCAGGGTGAATCCGGAGTCGCCGTTGTTCGCGGTGACCACGTTCTTGAAGATGCCGCCGACGGACGAGGTCGCGACGAAGCCCTGGGCGGGGGAGTTCTGGAAGGTGACGTTCTGGACGGTCCAGTAGTCGCCGTAGATCCCGGCCAGCCAGGACCCGGCGGCCAGCTTCGAGCCGTCGATCCGCACCTTCTCGCTGCCGTACGCGACGAGGGTGATCCGCGCGGCGGAGGTGCCGTTCGCCGTGCTCTTCAACGTGACGGCCGGGTAGTACGTACCGCCGCGCACCTGGATGACGGTGCCGGCCGTGGCCTCGGCAACCGCACTCTGCAGCGCCGCGGTCGTCGATACGACCACGGTGCTGCCGCCGGCATCGGCATCATCCGGGGCGAGACCCAGAAAGACGCCTCCCGCGCCCGCCGTGACGGCGACAGCGGCGGCGATGGTGAGAGTACGGGTCCTGCGGTGGCGTCCGGTGCTGCTCACAGCAGTTGGTCCTTTCCTGGAGGTGCTGGTAAGGGGACGGCCCGGCATCCCGCATCCGCGGGGCCGCCTCCACCCCCTTGTCGCCACCGGCCACGTGATGAGTTGCCGCGGCACAAGTGCGGCCAACCCGGACGGCTTCGCGTCACCCCGTAGATAGCGCTTACCAACTCATCGTAAGGTCCTGCGACTGAATCCATTCAATCGCGTTCGATCCGAGGAGTGCTCCATGCGCCGAGCCGCTACCGTCCTGTTGGCCGCCTGCACCACAGCCGCCGCCCTGACCGGCCTGACCGCGGCTCCCGCATGGGCGGACGGTGACCCGACAGGTCTCGGTCACTGCACCGGCACCGCGCCTTTCGTCTGCCACTTCGACGTCGCCCCCGGCGCCTACCGTGTCTCGGCACTCCTCGGCGGCGGCGTGGAGCCCGGTTCCACGGACGTCACCGCCGAGACGCGCAGAACCATGCTCGCCGAGACCCCGAACGCCGCCGGCCGGACCGTGCGCCGCACCTTCACCGTGGATGTGCGCGACCCGGAGGGCGAACCGACCGGCGCCACCGGAACCCGTGGCCTCGACCTCACCTTCGGCGGTACGGCCCCTCACCTCGCCGCGCTCCGCGTCACTCCGGTCCGTACTCCCCAGATACTCCTCGCGGGCGACTCCACCGTCTGTGACCAGCCCGGCGACCCCTACTCCGGCTGGGGGCAACAGCTTCCCCAGTACCTCACCGACCGGCTGACCGTCGCCAACTACGCCGACTCCGGGGAAGGTTCACAGTCCTTCCGCGACAACCCGGTGCTCTTCCCCGCCCTGCAGTCCCGGATCAAGCACGGTGACCTCGTCCTGATCCAGCTCGCCCACAACGACAAGCAGACCGACCGCGAGACCTACCGCGCCAACCTCACCGCGATGATCGAGGGGGTACGGGCGAAGGGCGGGAAGCCGGTCCTCGTCACGCCGATCGTCCGCCGCTGGTTCAACGGCGACGGCACCCTCGACAACGGCACCGCGCTCATCGTCAACGGCCTGGGAGTGGACCTGCCCGCCGAGATGCGCGCGCTCGCCACCGAGCACCGCACCCCGCTCGTCGACCTCACCGCCCTGACCAAGGCGCGGGTGGAGGAGCTCGGCCCCGAGGGCTCCAAGGCCCTCTACCTGTACAACGAGCGGCGCGACAACACCCACACGTCCACGCGCGGGGCCACCGAGTACGCCGCACTCGTCCTGGGTGAACTCCGCGACCAGGGGCTCGTTGCCCAGCGCACGATCCGCTGATGAAACCCGGGGTCCGGTGAGGGCCCGTAGACCCCGTGAACGACGAATCACCGGTGAGCCTGGAGGCTCAACCGGTGATTCGTGCTTGCTGGTGTCCGAGGGGGGACTTGAACCCCCACGCCCGATAAAGGGCACTAGCACCTCAAGCTAGCGCGTCTGCCATTCCGCCACCCGGACAAGGTGTCTGTCTCGCGGGCCCGGCCCGTTCCGACGTGGAAAACCATAGCAAACATTCGGGGGTGCTCGATCACGCCAGGGATGGTGTGAAGGGTGGATGACAGGGGGCGGGCGCCCTTGGGTGCACGGCGCGGGCGCGGGAGGATGAGGGGGAGCACCACAGCGACAGTGGAAGGAAGCAGCGTGAGCGAGACCAACACGGCGCGGACCGTCTCCGGCGAGGACGAGGTCGTGGACCTCTGCCGTGACCTGATCCGGATCGACACCAGCAACTACGGGGACCACTCGGGACCGGGGGAGCGGCTCGCCGCCGAGTACGTCGCGGAGAAGCTCGCCGAGGTCGGGCTCGAACCGCAGATCTTCGAATCCCACAAGGGCCGTGCCTCCACCGTGGCCCGGATCGCAGGTGAGGACCGGTCCAGGCCCGCGCTGCTCATCCACGGGCACACCGATGTGGTCCCGGCCAACGCGGCCGACTGGACCCACGACCCGTTCTCGGGCGAGATCGCGGACGGCTGCGTGTGGGGCCGCGGCGCGGTCGACATGAAGGACATGGACGCGATGACCCTCGCGGTCATCCGCGACCGCATGCGCAGCGGCCGCAAGCCGCCGCGCGACATCGTGCTGGCCTTCCTGGCGGACGAGGAGGCGGGCGGCACCTACGGGGCCCGGTACCTCGTCGACAAGCACCCCGGACTGTTCGAGGGCGTCACCGAGGCCATCAGCGAGGTCGGCGGGTTCTCCTTCACCGTCAACGAGAATCTGCGGCTCTACCTCGTGGAGACGGCCCAGAAGGGCATGCACTGGATGAAGCTGACCGTGGACGGCACCGCCGGTCACGGTTCGATGATCCACAAGGACAACGCGATCACGGAGCTCTGCGAGGCCGTCGGACGCCTCGGCCGGCACAAGTTCCCCGTGCGGGTGACCAAGACCCTGCGGCACTTCCTGGACGAGCTCTCGGACGCCCTGGGCACCGAGCTCGACCCCGAGAACATGGACGAGACGCTCGCCAAGCTGGGCGGCATCTCCAAGCTCATCGGCGCCTCGCTCCAGAACACCGCCAACCCGACCCAGCTCGGTGCGGGCTACAAGGTCAACGTCATTCCGGGACAGGCGACCGCCCACGTCGACGGACGGTTCCTGCCGGGGTACGAGGAGGAGTTCCTGGCCGACCTGGACCGGATTCTCGGCCCCAACGTGAAGCGCGAGGACGTGCACGCGGACAAGGCGCTGGAGACCACCTTCGACGGCGCCCTCGTCGACGCGATGCAGACGGCGCTGGTGGCCGAGGACCCGATCGCGCGCGCCGTGCCGTACATGCTCTCGGCGGGCACCGACGCGAAGTCCTTCGACGATCTGGGCATCCGTGGCTTCGGGTTCGCTCCGCTGAAGCTGCCGCCCGAGCTCGACTTCGCGGGCATGTTCCACGGCGTGGACGAGCGTGTGCCGGTCGACGGTCTGAAGTTCGGCGTGCGCGTGCTCGACCGCTTCATCGACAACTCCTGAAGACATGGCCGGGATATTCGCCAGGGTGTGCGTACATGACCAGAAAGAGTGAAAGCGGGCAGGCGCTCGTAGCCCCACCACCCACTCCTCGTTACAAGTGATGCGGTCCGCGGCTGGGACCGCATTGCCAACTAGGAGGAATAATGATCAAGAAGGTTGCCGCCATCGCGGCCGCTACTGGTGGTCTCGTGCTCGCGGGTGCGGGTATGGCCATCGCTGACTCGGGCGCCCAGGGTGCTGCCGTCGGCAGCCCCGGCGTGCTTTCGGGCAACGCCGTTCAGGTCCCCGTCCACGTCCCGGTGAACGCGTGTGGAAACACCGCCTCCGTGATCGGGCTGCTGAACCCCGCCTTCGGTAACCCCTGCGTCAACGCGTGACGTTGATCGTCAACCCGTAAGGGTTTGAGCTCGCTCGGCCCCGGAGTGCGCGCCATGCACTCCGGGGCCGCTGGGCATTCGGCCCTCGCGCGGTCGCGTCCGGGGGTATTTCGGAAGGCAGAAGGCAGGAAACGAACCTATGCGACAGGTCACACGTAAGGGCCTGATCACCATGGCAGCGGCGGGCGGAGTGCTCGCGCTGAGTGGTGGTTACGCGCACGCCGACGCGGGAGCGGCCGGCTCCGCGTCGAATTCCCCGGGGGTGCTGTCAGGGAATTCCATCCAGGTCCCGATCGACGTACCGGTCAATGTGTGCGGTAACTCGGTCAGCGTCGTCGGACTGCTCAACCCGGCAACCGGAAACGACTGCGGCAACGGATCGGCGGACACCGGCCCCGCGCAAGACGCCACCGCCGGCGGGGCCGACGAGGGTATGTCGAGCGCCCCGGGGACCGGTCGGCACCGCGCCCCCGCGGCCACGGCCGGGGGGGAGGCCACGGGCTCGCCGGGCATCGGCTCCGGCAACCACGTCGAGGTCCCGATCGACATTCCGGTGAACGTCTGCGGCAACAGCGTCACCATCGGTGGACTGCTCAACCCGGTCTTCGGCAACGACTGCGGCAACGACGCGGAGGTGAGCCCGCCGACCGAGTACCCGGAGACGCCCGCCACTCCGGGCACGCCGGCCGACCCGGCCCACCCGCCCGTGAACGGGCCCTCCGAGCCGAACGCTCTGGAGCCCCAGCTCCTCCCGGACGAGCAGCTCGCACAGACCGGGGCGGGCGGGCTCGACCTGCTGATCCCGGCGAGCGCGGGCCTGCTGCTCGCCGGCGCGGGCACGGTGCTCTACCGCCGCTCCCGCAGCGCCGCGTAACGGCACGGCGACACCGGCGTACGAGCGTGGGATGGAGCGGGCCGTGCGACTCCGCGCGGCCCGCTCCGCTTCACCAGGTAGCCCGTAGCTGGCGGATGATCCGTCGCCGCAACCGCACTCTGCGGCTGCCGTCCCGGCGCAGCGTCAGTCGGTCCAACTCCCAGTGTCCGTACTCGGCATGGTCGGTGAGCAGTCGGGTCGCTTCCTTGCGGGACACCCCGCGCGGCACGTACACGTCGACAAATTCGTATTCCGGCATCGCATCTATTGTGCGGGCAGAGCCCGTGTACGGATAGCGTCTGCACTATGTCTGATGCTGCGCAGCCCACCGCTGCCGAGGTACGCGCCGCCGCCGAAGCGGTCAAAGCCGCGCTCGACCGTCACCTCGACGCGGTCGAACGCCGTACCGGGGACGACGATCCCGCCGTCTACGAGGCGTTCAACGCACTGGCCGCTGCGGCCGAGGTCTACGACGAGCTGCTCTACGAACGTCATGACGAGGTCACTCCTTTTGAGATCCCTGGTGCGGACGACTCGTTGCCGCCGTACGCCGGACCGGAGGAGCCCCATGCGCTGAGTGTGCTGATCCGGCGGGACTACGCCGTGGTGGAGCCCCCGAGGCTGCTCGCCCAGGCGCAGCGGCTCGCCGACGTCGATCCGGACGAGCGCGGCGGCGAGGCCGCCGCGGTGGTCGGTACGAGTGTGCATGCCGCGCTCGGTGTGATCTTCGGGGAGTACGAGGCGGACGAGATCGCCTCGCGGCACAAGGAGTTCGGTCTGGAGGAGGGTGACTCCACGCTCTGGGTCGCCGCCGCCGACGAGCTTCCGGAGCCGGGGGAGTGGCTGGGCGCCCCCTTCGACCAGGCCGATCCGCAGTTGGTGGTCTGCCGGTTCGACGTCAGTTCGGTCTTCGACGAGGACGAGCTGGACGAGGACCTGGAGGACCTGACGGCCGACAGCTCCTGACCATCGCCCGGCGCAGCGTGAGCGATGCCTGTGGCCCCGGTGCGACGCACCGGGGCCACAGGGCTGTCCGGACCGAGGCCCGGGTCTTGTTGAGCTAGGAGGCGGCGTCCGGGGTCGGCAGGGCCTCCAGGAGGGGCCGCAGCCGGGTCGTGCGCTCCTGGGCGGGGATCTCGGCCACCGCGCGCGGGAGGGCCTGGTCCACACCGTGGACGACCGACAGATGGCGCTCACCGCGGCTGAAGGCGGTGTACACCCACGGCCTGCTCAGCCCTTGTGCGGCGTCGCCGGGCAGGACGACGACGACGGCGGGCCAGCGCATGCCGGCCGCCTGGTGGGCACTGAGCGCCCAGCTGTGCCGTACGGACGACTCGACCCGGTCCTGGGGTACGACGACGGGGGTGCCCGAGCAGTCCAGGTGAAGGCCGTCGGCGTCGGCCGAGACGACCGACCCGGGCACGGCGCGGCCGGGCGCGGGGACATGGACGACGCGGTCGCCCGGGTCGAAGCCGCCGAACCGGCCGGGGCCCGGGTTGAGCCGCTGCTTGAGCGCCGTGTTCAGCGCTCTGGTGCCCGCCGAGCCGCCGTGGCCCACGGTGATCACCTGGGTGTCGGACGAGGGCACGCCGATGGCCCGGGGTACGGAATCGGCGACCAGCTGCACGGTGCGGTGGACCGCCTCGCCCGCGTCGCGCACGGGAACGATCACCACTTCCTTGCCGGGCGCCTCGACCTGGCTCAGCTCACCGATGCCGATGCCGGAGACCAGCTCGCCGATCGGACCGGGATCGGGGGTGCGGGACACCACCTGCGGGCACGCCCGGGAGGCCAGTACATCCGCGAACACCCGGCCCGCGCCGGCGGAACCGAGCACTCCGGGATCGCCGCTCAGCACCAGCCGGGTGCCGTCGGCGAGGGATTCCACCAGGATCGCAGCGGTCTCCACGTCCAGCTGCGGAGCATCGAGCACCACCAGCAGATCGAGCGCCAGCGCCCCCTCCTCGTCCCGGCCGGGGCCCTCCGTGCCGGAGAGCAGCCCGGAGAGCATGACCGCCGCCAGAGGGTCACCCACCGCCGTGGCGAGCCGCTGCCGGCCGTCCACGCTGTGGGTGGCTCCCACGGCCCGGAGTCCCAGGCCGTTCGCCGCCGCGATCAGCGCCGCGGGTTCGGCCCGCGCCGCCTCGCCGCCCGAGTGGACGACCAGGCCGCCGGTGGCGACCGTACGGATGAGCTCGGCAGCCGAGGGGGACGGGGCGGCGGACGCGGCCTGCGACCAGTCGGTCCCCTTCTCGCAGGCGTTCAGCAGCCGTGCCAGGCCGTCGGCGAGGCTCTCCTCGGCCAGGGCGTAACGGTCGAGTCCCAGCAGCACCTGCACCGGCTGCTGCTCGTCACCGGTGTCCTCCCCGGCGCTTTCGCCGGGCTGGTCGTCCTGCTCGTCCTGGTGATCCTGCTCGTCCTGCTCGTCCGGGGCGGCGGACGCGGTGGGGTCCAGGCCTTCCTGGAAGACGAGGACCACGCCCTCGGCGACGGCGTGGTCCACGGCCGCGTCCGGTTCGGTCACCGCACGTTCGGCCAGCGCCGCGCGTACCGCCGACGCGTCCAGCGCGGTGTGGCCCTGGAGCGCTGCCCGCTCCAGCAGCCAGCCGACGAGCGCAGCGGTGCGCCGCTCGTCGTCCGGTCCGCACTCCGCGCCCAGCAGGGCGCGGGCGAATCCGTCGGCCTGCTCGGGGCGGACCCCGGGCACGGCCAGCAGCTGCCAGGGATCGGCGCGCAGGGCGTCCGCGGCCTGTTCACCGAGGGTCTCGGCCGCCGGGCGCGCCAGTGCCTCGGGTGCTCCGCCCTCGGCGAGCACCGCCTGCGCCGCCGCCGTGGCTTCGGGCGACACGCCCTGCGCGGAGCGGGACGGTTCCGGCACCCGGGGCCGTGCGGGCGCGGGGGCGGCCGACTGGACGGCGCGACGGGGCGCGGGGGGCGATGCGGGGGAGTCGTAGAAGGCCGCGCCGGTCTTCTCGCCGCTCTCGACGGCCCGTACGGCCGCCAGGAGATCCGCCGCGGTGCCGCTCAGCTTCGTACCGGCCGGGATGGGGCCTTCCTTCTCGGCCTTGCGCTGCTCGATGCGCTCGCGCAGTTCCCGCTGGGCGGCGAGCTCGGCCTCGGCCTCGGAGAGTGCGGGCGTCACCGCCTCACCGGCTCCCTCGGTAGCGGCAGCGGCCTCATCGGTTTCACCGGCCTCCTCGGTGCCCTCGGTGGGCGGGTCGTCCTCGCCGGAGACATCGGTGGAGGAGACGTCCGTGGAGACATCGGTGGAGACCTCGGCGGCCGAGGTGTCGGCGGCGGCGAGGTCGCCGTCCTCGGTGTCTTCGGCCGAGGGGCCTGGGGTTTCCCCCCGGGGAAGCGCAGTCACAGCGTGCTCCAGTCCTGGTCGGGATAGCGGTGCACGGGCGCCGACACATCGTCGAGCGCCTGGCAGATCTCGTCAGGAAGACTAAGCGCCTCCACTGACAAAGCCTCCGTGAGCTGCTGCGCGTTGCGCGCGCCGATGATCGGGGCCACCACCCCGGGGCGGTCCCGCACCCAGGCCAGCGCCACATGAAGGGCCGTGGTCGAGAGGCCTTCGGCGGCCGTGGCCACCGCGTCCACGATGCGGCTCGCCGGGTCGTCCAGATACGGCTCGACGAACGGAGCCAGGTGCTCCGAGGCACCCCGCGAGCCGGAAGGCGTACCCAGCCGGTACTTCCCCGTCAGTACGCCGCGCCCCAGCGGGGACGAGGGCAGCAGCCCCATCCCCAGGTCGAGCGCGGCCGGCAGCACCTCCCGTTCGACGCCCCGCTGCAACAGCGAGTACTCCATCTGCGTACTCGCCAGCCGGCTGCGCACGCCGGGCGCCGCGAGCTGCCAGGTGGCCGCCTTGGCGAGCTGCCAGCCGCAGAAGTTCGACACTCCCGCGTACCGGACACGACCGGAGGACACCGCAAGGTCCACCGCCTGAAGCGTCTCTTCCAGGGGGGTCACCGGATCGAAGGCGTGGATCTGCCACAGGTCGACGTAGTCCGTGCCGAGCCGGTCGAGCGAGGCGTCGAGCGCGGCGAGCAGATGGCCGCGCGATCCGTCGAAGCGGCGGTACGGATCGGGCACGCTGCCCGCCTTCGTGGCGATGACGAGATCCCGCCGTGGCACCAGGCTGTCGACGAATCGCCCGAGCAGATATTCGGCCTCCCCGCCGCCGTACACATCGGCCGTGTCGACCAGCGTCCCGCCCTCGTCCCAGAAGGCTTTGAGCTGGTCGGCGGCGTCGTGTTCGTCGGTGTCCCGGCCCCAGGTGAGAGTGCCGAGCCCGATCCGTGACACGCGAAGGCCGGTACGGCCGAGATGCCTCTGCTCCATGGGCGCTGAGATTACTGGCCATCACCCCATGGAGTGGAAGCCTGTGGACAACGTGACGGCGGCCGAGCCCTGCCGGATCGGGTGCCCGCGCGCTAGAGTCCGGACCACAGGGACGTTACTGATCAGTATGGGAGCGGTTTATGCGGCTCGGTATCAATCTCGGTTACTGGGGAGCGGGCATGGACGGCGACAACCTCGCCGTCGCCCAGGAGGCCGACCGGCTCGGCTATGACGTCTGCTGGGCGGCCGAGGCGTACGGCTCCGACGCCCCCACCGTGCTGACCTGGGTCGCCGCCCAGACCGAGTCCATCGACGTCGGCTCGGCGATCATGCAGATCCCGGCCAGGCAGCCCGCGATGACCGCGATGACCGCGGCCACCCTGGACTCGCTCTCCGGAGGCCGCTTCCGGCTCGGCCTCGGTGTCTCGGGCCCACAGGTCTCCGAGGGCTGGTACGGCGTCAAGTTCGACAAGCCGCTGGCCCGCACACGGGAGTACGTCGAGATCGTCCGCAGGGCCATGTCGCGCGAGCGCCTCTCGTACGAGGGGGAGCACTGGACGCTCCCGCTCCCCGACGGCCCGGGCAAGCCCATCAAGCTCACCGTGCACCCGAAGCGCGAGCACATCCCGCTCTACATCGCCGCCATCGGCCCGAAGAACCTGGAGCAGACCGGCGAGATCGCGGACGGGGCGCTGCTGATCTTCCCGTCCGCCGACCACCTCGAGGACACGGCCGTGAAGTACCTGCGGGCCGGTCGTGAGAAGGCCGGGAAGACCATGGAGGGCTTCGACGTCTGCCCGACGCTGCCGCTCGCCGTCGGCGACGACATCAAGGGCCTCGCCGACATGTTCCGTCCGTACACCGCGCTGTACGTCGGCGGCATGGGCAGCCGCAAGCAGAACTTCTACAACCAGCTCGCCCAGCGCATGGGGTACGAGAAGGAAGCCGCCGAGATCCAGGACAAGTACCTGGCCGGCGACAAGAGCGGCGCTGCCGCCGCCGTACCGCACCAGCTCATCGACCAGACCACGCTGCTCGGTTCGGTGGAGCGGATCGCCGAGCGGATGCAGGCGTACGCGGCCGCGGGTGTCACCACGCTGACCCTCGCCCCGGCGGGCTTCACGCTCGACGAGCGGATCACGGCCCTGCGCGCCGGCACGGACGCCCTTGAGCGCTCCGGCCTCTCGTAGGAGGCGCGCCGCTGCCCGAACGGTTCAGGGGCAGCACAACGGCCGTGGTGGGGGCTCGGGGGTCTTCCCCGCCACGGCCGTACCCGGAGAACGCGCCGATGGCTCTTCGGTTACGCGCCGGACGCTCCTCGTCCGCACGGCGGCCCTCGTGTTGCCGACTCACCCGTACCGCATTTGACTTTGCCTCTGCGGACATCGGTACGGAGGTGGCAGTGATGCTTTCGGCACAGAGCCTGTTCCAGGAGATCCTCGACGACGACGCGTCGTTCCGGCTGTTCTGTTCCATCGCAGCCAGCGGCGAGTCCCAGGGCGGCTGGGAGAACGGCCGTATCGCGGCGCTCGTGCCCGCGAGTCAACGGGATCTGGCTCCCAAGATCGCCCGGCACGGCGCCGACGAGGACAAGCACGGCCGGATCTTCAACGCGCTCCTGAAGAAGCGCGGACTGCGTCCTGCGGATGTCCCGTCCGACACCGACTACACGATGCTTCTGGAACAGCGGGGCATCGGGCTCGCCCACGAACAGCTCAAGCGCGACGAACCGCTGTCGGAGCAGGACGTCATCACCTACTTGGCACACAGCAGGGTGACCGAGCAGCGCGCCTCCGAGCAGATGCGCCTGCTGCTCAGGCACTTCGCCGACCACCCCGAGCTCGGCCGCGCGGTGAAGATGATCTCGAACGACGAGGACAACCACCTCGCGTACTGCCACGAGGAACTGCTCCGCTTCGCCCGCGCCGGACAGGGCCGCATGATCCAGCGCACCCTGCGGGAGTGCGCCCACAGCGAGATCCGGGTCTACCGGGACGTCAGCCTCGCCGTGATGGCGCACATGGGGGCGCTCCTGCAGTGGTCCCGGGCCAAGTCGGCGCTGCTGGCCGTGGGCATCCACGTCGTGTACGCCTACGAGCGGCTGATCGGATGGCGCCGCATGGTGACCCTGGAACCGCCTGCGCGACGGGACGCGCTGGGCGGCGCCGCCATGGTCGAGCCCGACTTCGCCTGAGACCGCACGCGAGCGTGGTCAGAGCCAGCCGCGACGCTTGAACAGACGGTGCAGTCCGAACACCGCACAGCCCATCAGCGCGACCACCGCCGGATAGGTCCACACCCAGTGCAGCTCCGGCATGTGGTCGAAGTTCATGCCGTAGACGCCCGCCACCATGGTCGGGACAGCGGCCATGGCGGCCCACGCGGAGATCTTCCGCATGTCGTCGTTCTGGCGCACCCCCATCTGCGCCAGATGGGCCGAAAGGATGTCCGACAGCAGCCGGTCCAGTCCCTCCACCTGTTCGTTGACGCGCGTCAGGTGGTCGCTCACGTCCCGGAAGAACGGCTGCGCGTGCTCGTGGACGAACGGCACCCCCGCGCTCGCGAGACGCGTCATCGGAGAGGACAGCGGACCGGTCGCCCGGCGGAATTCGAGCACCTGGCGCTTGAACGTGTAGATGCGGGCGGCGGAGTTGGTGGAGTCACCCGTGCCGCTCGGCGCGAACACCTGGGTCTCCAGCTCCTCCAGGTCGACCTGGAGCTCGGCGCCCACGTCGACGTAGTGGTCCACGATCGCGTCGCTGACCGCGTACAGCACTGCTGTGGGGCCGTGCTTGAGGACCTCGGGCTCGGCCTCCAGCCGGCGGCGTACGGCCGCGAGCGGCGCACTCTCGCCGTGTCTGACCGTCACGACGAACGAATCACCGATGAAGACCATCAGCTCGTCGGTGCTGACCGTGTCGCTCGCCGGCTCGTACACGACCGGCTTGATGACGACGAACAGCGAATCGTCGTACACCTCCAGCTTGGGCCGCTGGTGCGCGCGCAGCGCGTCCTCCACCGCCAGCGGGTGCAGCCCGAACTCGCTGCTGACGCTGGAGAACTCCTTCTCCGTCGGCTCGTGCAGTCCGACCCAGAGGAACGCGTCCCCGGTGGCCCGTGCCTCGTCCAGGGCGTCGGAGAGATCGGCGGGGCCTTCGGTACGGCGCCCGTCCCGGTAGATGGCACTGTCGACAATCACGCGCGCATTCTTCCCTGCCGCCGACCGCTCCGCACCTTTGCCCGGCCCTTTAGGCTGGCTCGTATGCCCACGCTGATCCTCGTACGCCACGGCCGGTCCACCGCCAACACCGCGGGAGTGCTCGCCGGCCGGACCCCCGGTGTCTCCCTGGACGAACGCGGCGCCGAGCAGGCGGCCGCGCTGCCCGGGCGGCTGGCCGCTCTCTCGCTCGTCGCCGCCGTCAGCAGCCCCCTGGAGCGCTGCCGCGAAACGCTCCAGCCGCTGCTCGACGCCCGCCCCGGCCTCCCGTTCCACACCGAGGACCGCATCAGCGAGTGCGACTACGGGGACTGGTCGGGGCGAAAGCTGGCGGAACTGGCCGACGAGCCGCTGATGGCCGTCGTCCAGCAGCACCCCTCGGCCGCCGCGTTCCCCGGTGGCGAGTCCATGCGGGCGATGCAGGCCAGGGCGGTCGACGCCGTACGGGACTGGAACGCCCGCATCGAGGCCGAGCACGGCGACGACGCGACGTACGTGATGTGCTCGCACGGCGACATCATCAAGTCCCTCGTCGCCGACGCGCTCGGCATGCATCTGGACCTCTTCCAGCGGGTCCACGCCGATCCGTGCTCGGTCACCGCGATCCGCTACACCCGGCTGCGGCCCTTCCTTCTCCGGCTGGGCGACACCGGGGACTTCGCCTCCCTCGCCCCGCGCGAACAGGCCGTCGGCGCGGACGCCGCGGGCGGCAACGCGACGGACGCGGCGGTCGGGGGCGGCGCTGGGGCACCGTGATCGCTCCGCGCAGTAGGGTGGACGCGCCGTAGGGGCCGTTCCGGGGGCATCCCTCCGGACTCCGGCCGCCCCCATTTTCCGTCAAATCTCAAGGGAGACAGGACGTGTCCCGTCAGGTGTTCCTCTACGACCCCCCGGACCGTTTCGTGGCCGGTACGGTCGGGCTGCCTGGCCGCCGTACGTTTTTCCTGCAGGCATCCTCCAGGGGGCGCGTCACCAGCGTGGCCCTGGAGAAGACTCAGGTTGCCGCGCTGGCCGAACGGATCGACGAACTGCTCGACGAGGTCGTGAGACGGACCGGCGGCAATTCTCCGGTGCCGGCCGTGGCCCCCATGGATGTCACCGACACCGCACCGCTCGACGCGCCCGTCGAGGAGGAGTTCAGGGTCGGCACGATGGCTCTCGCCTGGGACGGTGAGGAGCAGCGGATGATCGTCGAGGCACAGGCGCTCGTCGAGCTGGACGCCGATTCGGAGGACGACCTCGCGGAGGCCGAGGAAAGGCTCCTGCAGGACGAGGAGAACGGCCCGCCGATGCTGCGCGTGCGGCTGAGCGGCGCTCAGGCCCGGGCGTTCGCCAAGCGCGCCCTGGACGTCGTGAACGCCGGCCGCCCGCCGTGCCCGCTGTGCAGCCTTCCGCTCGATCCGGAAGGACACGTATGCCCGCGCCAGAACGGATACCGTCGCGGAGCATGACCGGGACCGGGCTGCTGGCCCTGCTCGCGCAGGGGGAGCTCACGGTCCTCGGCCAGGTCCGGGGCGCCTCCAACGCGGTGCTCTACTGCTCGGTCGCGTACGAGGGCGAGGAGCGGACCTGCGTGTACAAGCCGGTCGCCGGGGAACAGCCGCTGTGGGACTTCCCCGACGGGACCCTCGCGCAGCGCGAGGTGGCGGCGTACGAGATCTCCGAGGCGACCGGGTGGGGGCTCGTGCCGCCGACGGTGCTGCGGGACGGGCCGTACGGGGAGGGCATGTGCCAGCTCTGGATCGAGGCGGCTCCGGACGGCTCCACCGAAGGCTCCACCGACGGTTCCGCTGACGGGAGCGCGACTTCGCTGCTCGCCCTCGTCGAGGACGAGGAGCCGGGGGACGGCTGGAAGGCCGTGGGCTTCGCGGAGGTCGGGGAGGGGAAGACGGCCCTGCTGGTGCATGCGGACGATCCCCGGCTGCGGCGCCTCGCGGTGCTCGACGCGGTGATCAACAACGGCGACCGGAAGGGCGGCCATCTGCTGCCCGCTCCGGGCGGCCGGCTGTACGGCATCGACCACGGGGTCACGTTCAACGCCGACGACAAGCTGCGCACGCTGCTGTGGGGCTGGGCGGGCGAACCGCTGACGGACGAGGCCGTCGAGGTGCTGGGCCGGCTGGACGCGGAACTGGCTCCGGGGGCGGGGCTCGCCACCCGGTTGGGCGAGCTGATCACCGCGACGGAGCTGGACGCTTTGAGGGGGCGTGTGGGGGGCCTGCTGACGACGGGGCGGCATCCGCAGCCGAGCGGGGAGTGGCCGGCCATTCCGTGGCCGCCGGTCTGACGGGCGGGGCTTTTTCGCATGCGTGGCGGCCGCGGACCCCGGTCCGCGGGGCATGGCCTTCGGCCGCTTGTCCTCAATTGCCGGACGGGCTTGATCTGGCCACCTGAGCCCTTGAGGACCGGGTACGGGGCGGAGCCCCGGGCGCGATTAAGGGAAACCCCTCCCGCCGTCAAGACGGCCTCCTCGGCCACGATTCCCGGTCCGGTTCGTATCCGGAAGCATCGTCCGGTTACGCTCATGACATGTATGCCTGGCCCGCTTCTGAGGTCCCCGCCCTGCCTGGCAAGGGCCGCGACCTTCGGATCCACGACACCGCGACCGGCGGACGGATCACCCTTGACCCCGGTCCCGTCGCCCGCATCTATGTCTGCGGCATCACGCCGTACGACGCGACCCACATGGGTCATGCGGCGACCTACAACGCGTTCGACCTCGTTCAGCGCGTGTGGCTCGACACCAAGCGGCAGGTTCACTATGTCCAGAACGTGACCGACGTGGATGATCCGCTGCTGGAGCGGGCCGTACGCGACGGTCAGGACTGGACCGAGCTCGCCGAGCGCGAGACGGCCCTCTTCCGGGAGGACATGACCGCCCTGCGGATGCTCCCGCCGCAGCACTACATCGGCGCGGTGGAGGCGATACCCGGGATCGTCCCGCTCGTCGAACGGCTCCGGGACGCGGGTGCCGCCTACGAGCTCGACGGCGACGTGTACTTCTCCGTCGAGGCCGACCCGCACTTCGGCCAGGTCTCCCACCTGGACGCCGAAGCCATGCGGCTGCTCTCCGCCGAGCGCGGTGGCGACCCCGAGCGCCCCGGCAAGAAGAACCCCCTCGACCCCATGCTGTGGATGGCCGCCCGCGAGGGCGAGCCCAGCTGGGACGGTGGCACGCTCGGACTCGGCCGCCCCGGCTGGCACATCGAGTGCGTCGCCATCGCCCTTGACCACCTCGGCATGGGCTTCGACGTCCAGGGAGGCGGCTCCGACCTCGTCTTCCCGCACCACGAGATGGGCGCCTCGCACGCCCAGGCGCTGACCGGCGAGCACCCGTTCGCCCAGGCGTACGTGCACGCCGGCATGGTCGCCCTGAACGGCGAGAAGATGTCGAAGTCCAAGGGCAACCTGGTCTTCGTGTCGGCGCTGCGCCGTGACGGCGTGGACCCGGCAGCGATCCGGCTGTCCCTGCTCTCGCACCACTACCGGTCCGACTGGGAGTGGACCGACCAGGTGCTGGCCGACGCCGTCGAGCGGCTGGCCCGGTGGCGCGCCGCCGTTTCCCGCCCCGACGGACGGTCCGCCGACGCCCTGGTCGAAGAGGTCCGCGAGGCCCTCGCCGACGATCTGGACACCCCGGCCGCACTTGCCGCCGTGGACCGCTGGGCGGCTCTGCAGAGCGCGGACGGCGGCACGGACGAGGGCGCACCCGGCCTCGTCTCGCGCACCGTGGACGCGCTGCTCGGCGTGGCGCTGTAGCAGCCGGGCGGTGTGATCACCGCGCGATCCATACCCAAGGACCGGTCTCGGACTTCTTTACGAAGTTCGGGGCCGGTTCCCTTTTGTCCGTAGTCAATTGCTCGAAGTTGCGCTAAAAGCGCTCTATGCAATCATCAACGCGCATCAGAGTGGCGGCAGTCGCCGGCCTGCTCGGACTGCTCGCGGCGCTCACGGGACCGGGCAGCGCCCAGGCCGAGCCGTCCGCACCGGCCGGCACGACCGTCGGTGACGTCACCGGATTCTCCGCCGACGGGCCCGTCTATCACCTGACAGCCGGCAAGGCCGAGGCCCGTGTCAGCTTCGTCTCCGCCAAGACCTTCCGTATCGAACTGGCCCCGGACGGAAAATTCGCCGACCCGACCGGCGACGACATCGTCCTGCCGCAGGGCACCCCGCCCCGGACCAGCTGGACGGACCGGGGCGACCGTTACGAGCTCTCCGCGAGCGGCGGCGTCACCCTGCGGGCGTACAAGTCGCCCCTGCGGTTCGCGCTGTACCGGGCCGACGGCAGCCAGGTCTGGTCCGAGGCCAAGGGGCTGAGCTGGGACGGCGAGAAGACCACCCAGACCCTTTCCCGGGGCGCCGAAGAGCAGTTCTACGGTGCAGGGATGCAGAACGGCCGCGGCAACACCTCGCACCGCGGCAAGACCGTCGAGGTCGGCGTCGACTACAACTGGAACGACGGCGGCCACCCCAACTCGGTCCCGTTCTACCTCTCCTCGGCCGGATACGGCGTCTACCGCAATACCTACGCCCCCAACACCTATGCCTTCAGCGACCCGGTGACGACGAGTGCGCGGGAACAGCGCTTCGACGCCTACTACTTCGCGGGTGACGCCAAGAACGTCATCGGGCAGTACACGAAGCTCACCGGCAAGCCCTTCCTGCCGCCGGTGTACGGCATGGAGATCGGCGACGCCGACTGCTATCTGCACAACGCCAACCGTGGCGAGCGCCGCACCCTGGACGCCCTGAAGGTCGCCGACGGCTACGTCGAGAACGACATGCCGAACGGCTGGATGCTCGTCAACGACGGCTACGGCTGTGGTTACGAGGACCTCGCCGAGACCGCAAAGGGCCTCCAGGACCGCAATATGCAGCTCGGTCTGTGGACCGAGGACGGCATCGACAAGCTCGCCGACCAGGTGAAGGCGGGCCAGCGCGTCGCCAAGCTCGATGTGGCCTGGGTCGGTGAGGGCTACAAGTTCGCCCTCGACGGCTGCAAGGACGCGTACAAGGGCATCGAGGAGAACAGCGACGCCCGCGGCTACACCTGGGCACCGGAGAGCTGGTCGGGCGCCCAGCGCTGCGGGGTCCAGTGGTCCGGCGACCAGTCGGGCAGCTGGGAGTACATCCGCTGGCAGATCCCGACCTACGCGGGCGCCACGATGTCGGGGCTCGCTTACACCACGGGCGACGTCGACGGGATCTTCGGCGGCAGCGCCAAGACGTACACCCGGGACCTCCAGTGGAAGATGTTCCTTGGCACGACGATGACCATGGACGGCTGGGCCGCGAACGACAAGCAGCCCTTCCGGTACGGCGAGCCGTACACCTCCGTCAACCGCGACTACCTGAAGCTGAAGGAGTCGCTGCTGCCCTACCAGTACTCGTACGCGCACGAGGCGACGAAGACCGGCGTCGGCATGGTCCGCCCGCTCGTCCTGGAGTACCCGGACGACCCGAAGGCGGCGTCGGACGCGGCGAAGTACGAGTTCATGTCCGGTGAGCACTTCCTGGTCGCGCCCGTCTACCAGGACGCCACCGAGCGCAGTTCCATCTATCTGCCGAAGGGCACCTGGACCGACTACTGGAGCGGCCGGACCTACCAGGGGCCGACCACCGTCGACCACTACAGCGCTCCGCTCGACACCCTCCCGCTCTTCGTGAAGGCGGGCGCCGCCGTGCCGATGTGGCCCGGCATCCGCTCGTACAAGGACCGCACGGCGGACTCACCGCTGGCCTGGGACGTGTATCCGCAGGGGACTTCGTCGTTCACGATGTACGAGGACGACGGTGTGACCCGGCAGCACCGCGAGGGCAGGTACGCCACGCAGCGGGCCGTCGTCGAAGCGCCGAAGAGCGGCGCGGGTGACGTCACCGTACGCATCGGCGAGAGCAAGGGGAGCTTCGCGGGCAAACAGAGCAGCCGTCCCTACGAGTTCGCCGTGCACACCGGCTCCGCGCCCACTGCCGTCAAGCTCGCCGGCAAGCTGCCGCAGGTGCGGTCGGCGGCGGCCTTCGAGGCCGCGACGCAGGGCTGGTGGTACGACCAGGACGACCGCGGTGGTGTGGTGAAGATCAAGACCGAGCCGCTGAGCACGGCCCGGGAGTTCACGGTCACGCTGGCGAACGCCAGCGCCGTCGGAGGGAAGCGGCCCGGCGCGACGGCCGTCGTCTCAGCGCCGGACGCCCAGGAGATGGGCGCCGGAGTGGTCGGCACCGTCTCCGTCGACGTCGCCGCGGGCTCCGCGGACCTGACGGGCACCACTGTCACCCTGGACGTCCCGGAGGGCTGGCAGGTCACCCCGTCGGCCACCGTGGCCCGGATACCGGCGGGCACCACCCGGCGGGTCGAGGTGGCGGTCACCCCGGCGCGGGACGCCACGGCGGGGGAGGCCCGGATCACCGCGCTCGCCCGCTACGGAGCGGCGGGCGAGTCCCGCACCACCGCGCAGCGGCTGGCCGTCGGTGTGATGCCACCGCCCCCGAGCGGAGCGGCCTGGGCGAGCGACCTGGTCTGGCTGAAGTCGGCCAACGGCTACGGGCCCGCGGAGCGCGACCGCTCCAACGGCGAGTCCGGGGCGAGCGACGGGCGCACGCTGACGCTGGCCGGGAAGACGTACGAGAAGGGGATCGGCACCCACGCCGACTCCGACATCGAGGTCTATCTCGGCGGCCGGTGCACCGCGTTCACCGCGGACGTCGGCGTCGACGACGAGATCAACGGCTACGGCGAGGTGGCGTTCTCCGTGGAGGCCGACGGCAAGGTGCTGTGGACCTCGCCGAAGGTGACCGGCGCCTCGGCGACGGTGCCCGTCGATGTGAGCCTCGACGGCGCGCGGCATGTGCATCTGAAGGTCACGGACACCAATGGTTCCAAGACCGGTGACCACGGCGACTGGGCGGGGGCGCGGTTCAGCTGCGCCTGACCACATGCCCGGACAGGGCGAGGGGCGCCGGGCGGGGTTCGTACCCGCCCGGCGCCCCTAGGGCCTGTCCGGCTGCTGCCTGCGCCCGGTCGGTCAGTCCTCCGAGGTGTCCCCGTCGTCCCCGGACGTGTCCGTGTCCGGGTCCTCCGAGGAATCCCCGGACGCCTTCCCGGCGTCGGCGGCTCCGCTCTCGGCCCCGGGCTCCGGACGCGCCGGCTTGGGCGGTCTGGTGCGGCCGCCCGACGTGTCCCGCAGATAGGGGACGTCGCCGCTCTCCGTCGCGTGCCCGCCGGGCCCCTGGCCCGGACCGCCGTCCCGGCGCCGCAGATAACGCTCGAACTCCCGGGCGATGGCCTCGCCGGTCGCCTCGGGCAGCTCCGCGGTGTCGCGGGCCTCCTCCAGCGTCTGTACGTACTCGGCGACCTCGCTGTCCTCGGCGGCCAGTTGGTCGACGCCGAGCTGCCAGGCGCGGGCGTCCTCGGGCAGTTCGCCCAGCGGAATCCGCAGTCCGAGCAGGTCCTCCAGGCGATTCAGCAGAGCCAGCGTCGCCTTCGGGTTGGGCGGCTGCGACACATAGTGCGGCACCGCCGCCCACAGGCTCACCGCGGGCACGCCCGCGTGTGTGCAGGCCTCCTGGAGGATGCCGACGATGCCCGTCGGGCCCTCGTACCGGGTCTCTTCCAGATCCATCGTCCTGGCCAGATCCGGATCGGACGTCACACCGCTGACCGGCACCGGCCGGGTGTGCGGGGTGTCGCCGAGCAGTGCCCCGAGGATGACGACCATCTCGACGCCCAACTCATGGGCGAATCCCAGGATCTCGTTGCAGAACGAACGCCAGCGCATCGACGGTTCGATGCCGCGGACGAGGACCAGATCGCGGGGCTTGTCCCCGCCGACGCGGACCACGGAGAGGCGGGTGGTGGGCCAGGTGATCTTGCGCACCCCGCCGTCCAGCCACACCGTGGGCCGGTTGACCTGGAAGTCGTAGTAGTCCTCGGCGTCGAGCGCCGCGAACACCTCGCCCTTCCATTCCCGGTCCAGATGTCCGACAGCTGTGGAGGCGGCGTCACCGGCGTCGTTCCAGCCCTCGAACGCGGCCACCATGACCGGGTCGACCAGCTCGGGTACCCCCTCGAGCTCGATCACCCAGACCCCCTTCCGAAGTTCCCTTGTGTACGCACCAACCTTACGGCTTCCGGGATGTCCGGCCGCAGTCCCCGGGCACGGGCGGGTGAACTGTGCGCGTGTACGTGTATCAGCGGTCGAAACAGGGCATCAGCTCCGCGATTCATCCGAGCTGTGCTACCCGAATTCCGCGCGAACCCTGGACGTCTGGTCGAGAGAGGCGCTATACATCGGATGACACGCAAGAGGTCCGATGTTATTCCCCTGGGGGCGCACATGAGTCAGACCGTCACGGCTTTCGAGGTTCACGACATCCGGTTTCCCACCTCGGAACAGTTGGACGGCTCGGACGCCATGAACCCCGATCCCGACTACTCCGCCGCTTATGTCGTCCTGCGCACCGGCCACCCCGGTGCCCGGACCGAGGGCCATGGCTTCTGCTTCACTATCGGGCGCGGCAACGAGATCATGGCGGCCGCCATCGAGGCGCTGCGCCCGTACGTGGTGGGGCGCCCGGCGCCGCGTACCGCTGCCGACCTCGGTGAGCTGTACCGAGAGCTGACGCACGACTCCCAACTTCGCTGGCTCGGGCCGGAGAAGGGCGTGATGCACATGGCGGTCGGAGCGGTCGTCAACGCTGCCTGGGACCTGGCGGCGGCCGGCGCGGGCAAGCCCGTCTGGCAGTTCCTCGCCGGGATGACGCCGGAGGAGCTCGTCTCCCTCGTCGACTTCCGCTACCTCACCGACGCGCTCACGCCCGAGGAGGCTCTCGCCATCCTGCGGGCCGCCGAACCGGGCCGCGCCGAGCGCACGGAACTCCTCCTCGCCCAGGGCTATCCCGCGTACACGACCTCGCCCGGCTGGCTGGGGTACGACGACGACAAGCTGGTACGGCTGTCCAAGGAGGCCGTGGCCGACGGCTTCGGCCAGATCAAGCTGAAGGTCGGCGCCGATCTCGGCGACGACATACGCAGGATGTCGCTCGCCCGTGAGGCGGTCGGCCCCGACATCCGGATCGCGGTCGACGCCAACCAGCGCTGGGACGTGGCCGACGCGGTGGAGTGGATGAACGCCCTCGCGCCGTACGACCCGCACTGGATCGAGGAACCCACCAGCCCCGACGACGTACTCGGTCACGCCGCCGTGCGCGCCGGACAGCCCGTCAAGGTCGCCACCGGCGAACACGTCGCCAACCGGGTCGTGTTCAAGCAACTGCTCCAGGCCGGCGCCGTCGACTTCGTACAGATCGACGCCGCACGCGTCGCGGGTGTCAACGAGAACCTGGCGATCCTGCTGCTCGCCGCGAAGTACGGCGTTCCGGTCTGCCCGCACGCCGGAGGTGTCGGGCTCTGCGAACTGGTGCAGCATCTCTCGATGTTCGACTATGTGGCGGTCTCCGGGACCTGGGAGGACCGTGTGATCGAGTACGTCGACCATCTCCATGAGCACTTCGCCACCCCCACCGTGATCGAGAACGGCAGATACAGGGCGCCGCTCGCGCCGGGGTTCTCCGCACGGATGCTCCCCGAGTCCATGGCCCGACACCGCTATCCCGAGGGCCCCGTCTGGCAGGCCCGCCGCACGTCCGAGGAGAACGCCCGATGACCGGTGCACTGGAATTCGACGGCATGTCCGCCCTGGTGACGGGCGGTGCGTCCGGGATCGGGGCCGCCGTGGCCACCCTGCTCCTGGAACGCGGCGCGACCGTCGCCGTACTCGACCGGGAGACCGCGGGCGCGCCGAAGGGCGTGCTCGCGTTCAAGGCCGATGTGACCGACGACGCGGCCGTAAGAGAAGCGGTCGACCGGGCCGCCGCCGAGATGGGCGGCCTGCACACCCTCGTCTCCAACGCCGGCATCGGCTCCATCGGCACCGTCGAGGACAACACGGACGAGGAGTGGACGAAGGTCCTGGACATCAACGTCCTCGGCATGGTCCGCACCGCCCGTCACGCCCTGCCACACCTGCGCCGTGCCGCGGCGGCCCGCCCCGGAGCCGTCTCGATCACCCACACCTGCTCGATCGCGGCCACGGCGGGCCTGCCGCAGCGCGCGCTCTACAGCGCGAGCAAGGGGGCGGTGCTCTCGCTGACCCTCGCCATGGCCGCCGACCACGTCCGCGAGGGCATCCGGGTCAACTGCGTCAACCCCGGCACCGCGGACACCCCGTGGATCGGCAGACTCCTCGACCGGGCCGAAGACCCGGCCGCCGAACGCGCCGCCCTCAACGCCCGCCAGCCCCTGGGACGGCTGGTATCGGCGGATGAGGTCGCCGCGGCGATCGTCTACCTCGCCGGCCCCGGCGCCGCCTCCGTCACCGGCACCTCACTCGCCGTCGACGGCGGCATGCAGGGCCTGCGACTGCGCCCCGCGACCGACTGAAACGTGACCATCCCCAGCTGAGCCGCAGCACACACCACGCCGGGCCGCCAGAACGACGAGCCGGTACTCCACAAAGGAACGGGACCCCTCATGAGAGTGCGTACGACGAGTGCGGCGGCCTGCGCCGTACTGCTGGCAGTGACCGCCCTCGCGGGCTGCAACCGCGAGTCCAGCGACAGCGGCGACGGCGGTGGCAAGGTCGGCATCGACCTGCCGCGCAGCGACAGCGACTTCTGGAACTCCTACCAGCAGTACGTCGAGAAGGGCGTCAAGGACGGGGAGGTCGAGGCGCTGCCCCTGACCAACTCGCAGAACGACATCGGCAAGCTCGTCGCCAACGTCCAGACCTTCACCGACCAGGGTGCCAAGGCCGTCGTGATGGCTCCGCAGGACACCGGCGCGATAGCCGAGTCGCTGAACACGCTGAACGAGAAGAAGATCCCGGCCATCAGCGTCGACACCCGCCCCGACAAGGGCAACGTCTACATGGTCGTACGGGCCGACAACAAGGCGTACGGCACCAACGCCTGCAAGTACCTCGGTGAGCAGCTGAAGGGCAAGGGCAAGGTCGTCGAATTCCAGGGCGACCTGTCCTCGATCAACGGCCGGGACCGCTCCGTGGCGTTCAAGGAGTGCATGGACAAGGACTTCCCCGACATCGAGGTCTTCGAGCTGGCCACCGACTGGAAGGGCGATGTGGCCTCCGCGAAGCTCCAGTCGACGCTGGCCGCGCACCCCGACATCAACGGCATCTACATGCAGGCCGGTGGTGTGTTCCTCCAGCCCACCCTCGCGCTGCTGGAGCAGAAGAAGCTGCTGAAGCCGGTCGGCGCCCCCGGGCACATCACGATCATCTCCAACGACGGCATCCCGGAGGAGTTCGACGCGATCAGGTCCGGGAAGATCGACGCGACGATCTCCCAGCCCGCCGACCTCTACGCCAAGTATGCGCTGTTCTACGCCAAGGCGGCGCTGGCCGGAAAGACCTTCAAGGAGGGTCCGACCGACCACGACTCCACGATCATCAAGATCCCGGGCGGTCTCGAGGACCAGCTGCCCGCGCCCCTGGTGACCAAGGAGAACGTGGACGACCCGAAGCTTTGGGCCAATCAGCTCGAGAAGAAGAGCTAGTCGTGACTCCTCCCTCTCGTTGCCGAGAGGGCTTCCCTCCCGGCAACGAAGAGCCGAGACGCGGCCAAGCCCTGACCGCCGCCCGAGGGCAGGGCATCGACATCACTACAGCGCTTCGCTGAGAAGGGGCCTGATGGACAAGGCACTACCTGCCGTACAGGCGGCAGGAATCGTCAAACGCTTCGGGCCCACCGTGGCGCTCGACGGCGTGGAGCTCACCGTGCAGCCCGGTGAGTCGCACGCGCTCGTCGGCCGCAACGGCGCCGGCAAGTCCACGCTGGTCAGCGTGCTCACCGGACTCCACAAGGCGGACGCGGGCACGGTCCGGTTCGGCGGAGAGGCCGCGCCCGCTTTCGGGGACACCATGGCCTGGCAGTCCAAGGTCGCCTGCGTCTACCAGAAATCGATGGTCGTCCCCGATCTGACCGTCGCCGAGAACCTCTTCCTCAACCGCTTCGACGAGGATGCCCGCTGGATCAGCTGGGGCAAGCTCCGCAAGCGCGCGGCGCAGCTCCTCGCCGAGTACGGGGTGCAGGTCGACCCCGACACGCGGGCCAGGGATCTCGCCGTCGAACAGCGGCAGTTCGTCGAGATCGCCCGGGCCCTGTCCTTCGGTGCCCGGCTGATCATCCTCGACGAGCCGACCGCGCAGCTCGACGCCCGGGGCATCGGCCGGCTCTTCGGCAAACTGCGCGAACTGCAGAGCCAGGGAGTGGCGTTCCTGTTCATCTCCCACCATCTGCAGGAGGTGTACGAACTCTGCACCGCCGTCACCGTCTACCGCGACGCCCGTCATGTCATGACCGCCCCGGTCGAAGGCATCGGCAAGGCGGAACTGGTGGCGGCGATGACCGGTGAGCAGGGTGCTGGCGCGTCCGCCTGGCACGCCGCCGGGGCCGAGCGGGTACGGGACGAGTCGGCCGCACCCGTTCTGCGTACCGAACAGCTCGCGCTGGAGGGCCAGTTCGAGCCGCTGGACCTCCAGGTGCGGCCCGGTGAGGTCCTCGGCCTCGCCGGATCGGCCGCCAGCGGCAACACCGCGCTCGGCGAGACACTGGCCGGGATGCGCAAGGCGAGCGGAGGCACCATCTCCGTACACGGAAGGACCGTTCGGCCCGGAAGTGTCCCGCACGCCCTGGACGCCGGCATCGGGTACATCCCCGAGGACCGGCACGAACAGGGCCTGGTGCTGGACCGGAGCGTGGCGGAGAACGCCACGCTCACGGTCACCGACCAGCTGGGGCCGTGGGGGACCGTACTGCCCTCCCGGACCCGCCGGTTCGCCCAGTCGATGATCGCCTCGCTCGACATCAAGACGCAGGGACCCGAGCAGCCCGTCTCCGGGCTGTCCGGCGGCAATCAGCAGAAGGTGGTCGTCGCCCGCGCGCTGGCCCGCAGTCCCAGCGCGCTGATCGCGGTCCGGCCCACCGCGGGCGTGGACGTCAAGTCCAAGGACTCGCTGCTCGGAGTGGTACGGCGGGTCGCCGACGAAGGAAACGCCGCAGTGATCATCTCGGACGAACTGGACGATCTGCGGGTCTGCGACCGGGTGCTCGCCCTGTTCCACGGGCGGGTCGTCGCAACATTCGCAAGCGGGTGGACCGACGGGGAACTCGTCGCCGCCATGGAAGGTGTGGGGGAAAGGGAATGACCGGGACCATACGGCCGGCCACGGCCGAGGACGTCATGAGCGGGACGAAGGAAGGGAGCCCGCGCAGCAGGCTCCAGCTGATCCGGTGGAGCGACTTCTCGCTGGTGCCGGTGATCCTGGTCCTGATGGTGATCGGCTTCATCGTGTCGCCGGTCTTCCTCACCTCCAACAACCTGATCAGCGTCGTCCAGCAGTCCTCCGAACTCAGCCTGCTGGTGCTCGCCCAGGCGCTGATCCTCATCTGCGGCCGGATGGACCTGTCCCTGGAGTCGACGATCGGCATCGCGCCGGTCGTCGCCATGTGGCTGGTCCTGCCCACCGACGGCGGCCGGTTCGCGGGCCTCGAAATCTTCCCGGCCTGGTCGGCGATCCCGCTCTGTCTGCTCGTCGGACTGCTCGTCGGCGTGATCAACGGCTTCCTGATGCTGAAGCTGCGGGTCAACGGCTTCATCGCCACCCTCGGCATGCTCACCATGCTGCGCGGCCTCCACATCGGCATCACCGAGGGCAAGTCGATCACCGACGTCCCGGAGTCCTTCCGCTACCTGGGCAAGAGCGAGTGGCTCGGCGCCCCGGCCGCGGTCTGGATCTGCCTGGCGCTGTTCGCGATCGGCGGCGCGGCGCTGGCCTGGCTGCGGCACGGACGCTCGCTGTACGCCATCGGGGGCAACCCGGAGGCGGCACGGGCCGCCGGAATCCGGGTCGACCGGATCACCTGGATCGTGCTGGGCATCGGCGGTGTGCTGGCAGCCTTCGCGGGTATCCTCTACACCGGCCACTACGGGTCGGTCGCGGCCACCCAGGGCAACGGCTGGATCTTCCAGGTGTTCGCCGCAGCGGTCATCGGCGGGATCAGCCTCAAGGGCGGCCGCGGCACGCTGTTCGGCGCGCTGACCGGCGTACTGACGCTCCAGCTGGTGGTCAATGTGATGACCCTCGGCGGTGTCCCGGCGCTCTGGAACCAGTTCCTCAACGGCGCGATCATCATCCTCGCCCTGGTCATCTCGCGCTTCGCGAGCGGGGAGAAGCAGGACTGAGCGGGCACCGTACGGGCCGGGGGGCGGTACGTCGCCCCCCGGCCCGTACGTATGTCACAGGGTCGAGCGCAGCCACTGCTCCACGCTCGCCACATGGACGGTCGCCCAGGCCCGCGCGGCCTCCGCGTCCCTGTCCCGCAGCGCGGAGAGGATCGCCCGGTGCTCGTGGAGGGTGCGGCTGACGGCGTCCTCCTGGGTCAGGCCGCGCCAGACCCTCGCCCTCGTGGTCGGTCCGGAGAGCCCGTCGAGCAGTGAGCAGAGCACCGAATTGCCGGACGACTGCACGATGCCGCGGTGGAACTCCAGGTCGGCGGCGACCAGTTGCTCCACCGAGGGCTTCTCGCCCAGTGCGTCTAGCTGTGAGCCGAGCAGATCCAGCTGCGCGTCGCTGATCTGTCCCGCGGCCATCGCCGTGGCGGCCGGTTCGAGAATCCGGCGCACCGCGAGGAATTCCAGCACGGTGTCGTCGCGGTGGAAGTCCACCACGAAACTCAACGCTTCCAGGAGCAGTTGGGGGTCCAGGCTGGTGACGTACGTGCCGTCGCCCTGCCGTACATCGAGGATGCGGATCAGCGACAGGGCGCGTACCGCCTCCCGGAGGGAGTTGCGGGACAGTCCGAGCTCCGCGGCGAGTTCGCTCTCCTTGGGGAGCCGGTCACCGGGCCTCAGAGCACCCGAGACGATCATTTCCTTGATCTTCTCGATCGCCTCGTCGGTGACAGCCATGACGGTCCTCCTGGATTTCGGACTGGAATCAGACATCCGATGTCTTCGTCCATTATGAGGGTCCGCGCACCCGAACGAGCAGCCCCTGCCGCAGCTTGTGCCACGGACCACAGGGGGAGTCCGACAGATACGAACATGCGGACATGCGAACGGGGGCGGCCTCCCCCCCGGAAGCCGCCCCCGCGCACGCGTCTATCAGTCCCTGTCGGCGAGCAGACCCTCGACCTGGGTCCTGATGCCGTCCGTCGCCAGCCCACGGATCGTCAGCGTCGTGCGGCGACGCAGCACGTCGTCCGCCGTCTCGGCCCACTCGCGGTCCCGGGCGTAGACGACCTGCGCCCAGATCTCCGGGGCGTCCGGGTGGATGCGCTGGGCCAGGTCCGGGTTCTCGTTGGCGAGCCGCGCGATGTCGAAGGACAGCGAGCCGTAATGGGTGGCGAGGTGCCTGGCCGTGTCGGCCGCCATCCGCGGACCGGGCGTACCGCCGTCGATCAGCAGCCGGTGCGCGACCGCCTGCGGGTTGGCGATGCCGGGCAGCGGGAGCTTCTTCGGCAGCCGGGCCATCGGCTCCATGTCGTCCGCGAGCGGGTGACCCGGGAGCGCGGCCAGCTTGTTCATCACCGTACGGCCGATGTGACGGAACGTCGTCCACTTGCCGCCCGCGACCGAGAGCATCCCGCCCCGGCCCTCCGTCACGACGGTCTCGCGCTTGGCCTTGGACGTGCTGCCGGGACCGCCGGGCAGCACCCGCAGACCCGCGAAGGAGTACGTGATCAGATCACGCGACAGCTGCTGGTCGCGGACGGAGAACGCCGCCTCGTCCAGGATCTGCGCCGTGTCCTTCTCGGTCACCGTGACATCCGCCGGATCGCCCTCGTACTCCTCGTCGGTCGTGCCGAGCAGCAGCATGTCCTCCCACGGCAGCGCGAAGGTGATCCGGTACTTGTCGATCGGGGTGGCGAGGGCGGCCTTCCACGGGCGGGTGCGCTTCAGCACCAGGTGCGCGCCCTTGGAGAGCCGTATCGAAGGAGCCGCGTTCGGGTCCTCCATCTTGCGGAGGTGGTCGACCCACGGACCGGTGGCGTTCAGTACGAGGCGGGCGTTCACGCCGAACTCCGTACCGTCCGCGCTGTCCCGCAGATCGGCGCCCGTCACCCGGCCCCGGGTGAACCGCAGTCCGGTGACCGCGGCGTGGTTGAGGACGGTCGCGCCCGCGTCGACCGCCGCGCGTACGGTCATCAGCGCCATCCGGGCGTCGTTCATCTGGTCGTCGCCGTAGACCGCGACGGCCTTCAGATTGTCCGTACGCAGCTCCGGCACATCGCGCTGCGCCTTCGCCGGGCTGATCACATGGCCGACACCGTCACCGAACGCGGACAGCGCGGAGTAGGCGAAGACGCCCGCACCGAGCTTGGCCGCGCCGTGCGGGCCGCCCTTGTAGACCGGCAGGTAGAAGGTGAGCGGATTGGCCAGGTGCGGCGCGACCTGGCGGGAGATGGCGCGCCGCTCGAAGTGGTTCTCCGCCACCAGCTTCACCGCGCCGGTCTGCAGGTAGCGCAGACCGCCGTGGAGGAGCTTGGAGGAGGCGGAGGAGGTGGCGCCGGCGAAGTCGCCGGCGTCCACCAGCGCCACCCGCAGTCCGGACTGCGCGGCGTGCCAGGCGGTGGAGATGCCCAGGATGCCGCCGCCGATCACCAGGAGGTCGTACGTCGCCTTGGACAGCTGCTCCCGGGTCTCGGCGCGGCTCGGAAGGGAGCCGGAGGCCGGATGCGTCCCGAGGGCGGGGACGCTCTGCAGGGTGGTCATATCGCTTACTCCTCGACAGTGTCTTCGTCGTCGAGCCAGCCCATGGAACGTTCGACGGCCTTGAGCCAGCTCTTGTACTCGCGGTCACGGGTGGCCGCGTCCATACGGGGTGTCCACTCGGCGGCCCGGCGCCAGTTGGCGCGCAGCGCGTCGGTGTCCGGCCAGAAGCCGACGGCGAGACCGGCGGCGTAGGCGGCGCCGAGGCAGGTGGTCTCGGCGACCATGGGGCGCACCACGGGCGCGTCCAGGAAGTCGGAGAGGGTCTGCATCAGCAGGTTGTTGGAGGTCATACCGCCGTCGACCTTGAGTGCGGTCAGCTCGACGCCGGAGTCCTTGGTCATGGCGTCGCTGATCTCGCGGGTCTGCCAGGCGGTGGCCTCGAGTACGGCACGGGCGATGTGCGCCTTGGTGACGTAGCGGGTCAGACCGGCGATGACGCCTCGGGCGTCGGGGCGCCAGTAGGGGGCGAAGAGCCCGGAGAAGGCGGGCACGAAGTACGCGCCGCCGTTGTCCTCGACCGACGAGGCCAGGGTCTCGATCTCGGCCGCGGACTTGATCAGACCCATCTGGTCGCGCATCCACTGCACCAGCGAGCCGGTGACGGCGATGGAACCTTCGAGCGCGTAGACCGGCTTCTGGTCGCCGATGCGGTATCCGACGGTCGTGAGCAGCCCGTTGTACGAGTTGACGGGCGTGTGGCCGGTGTTCATCAGCATGAAGGTGCCGGTGCCGTACGTGGACTTGGCCTCGCCCTGGGCGAAACAGGTCTGGCCGAACAGCGCGGCCTGCTGGTCACCGAGCGCGGACGCCACCGGGATGCCGTCCAGGACGCCGCCCTTGGCGTGCCCGTACACCTCGGCCGAGGAGCGGATCTCCGGCAGCACGGCGGCCGGGATGTCCATCGACTGGAGGATCTTGTCGTCCCACTGCATCGAGTGCAGGTTCATCAGGAGGGTGCGCGAGGCGTTCGTGACGTCCGTGACGTGGACGCCGCCATCGGTGCCTCCGGTCAGGTTCCAGATGACCCAGGAGTCCATGGTCCCGAAGAGGATGTCGCCCCGCTCGGCGCGCTCGCGCAGGCCCTCCACGTTGTCGAGGAGCCAGCGGACCTTGGGTCCGGCGAAGTACGAGGCGAGCGGCAGGCCGGTCTCGCGGCGGAAACGGTCCTGGCCGACGTTGCGGCCGAGCTCCTTGCAGAGCGCGTCGGTGCGGGTGTCCTGCCAGACGAGGGCGTTGTGGACGGGCTCACCGGTGTTCTTGTCCCAGAGCAGCGTCGTCTCGCGCTGGTTGGTGATCCCGATCGCCTTGACGTCGGCCGAGGTGATGCCCGCCTTGGAGACGGCGCCGGCGACGACCTCCTGGACGTTCGTCCAGATCTCGGCCGCGTCGTGCTCGACCCAGCCCGGCTTCGGGAAGATCTGCTCGTGCTCCTTCTGGTCGACGGAGACGATCCGGCCGTCCGTGTCGAAGACGATGCAGCGGCTGGAGGTGGTGCCCTGGTCGATGGCCGCGATGAACGGCCCGGTGCCGTGGCTCCCGGTGGTGTGTGTATCGGTCACGGTGCGCTCCCGGAGGTCTCTGTGGTTCTGAGGGGTACGGCTCTGAGCTCTGCGGCTCACGCGAAGGCGACGTTGTAGAGCCCGCCGGCGATCGCGCCGCCGATGAGCGGTCCCACAATCGGTACCCAGGCGTAGCCCCAGTCGGAACCGCCCTTGTTCGGCAGCGGCAGCAGCGCGTGCACGATACGCGGACCGAGGTCGCGAACCGGGTTGATCGCGTAGCCGGTCGGCCCGCCGAGCGAGAGACCGATTCCGACGACGACCAGAGAGGTGATCAGGGCGCCGAGGGTGCCGAGGCCGTTGCCCTCGTTGTTGAGACCCTGGGTCAGGATCGCCAGGACGAGCACGACCGTGGCGATGACCTCCGTGACGACGTTCTGCACGGCGTTCCGGATCTCCGGTCCCGTGGAGAAGATGCCCAGTACGGGGCCGGCCTTCGGGGCGGCCGACTGGTCGACCATGCCCTCGACGGTGGGCTGCGCGCCCACGATCTCGGGGTCGGTGAGGTGGGCGTGGAACTGCCCGTAGTACACCGCCCAGACCAGCACCGCGCCGATCATCGCGCCGAGCAGCTGGGAGGCGAGGTACAGCGGTACGTCGCCCCATTCGGTGCCGCCCTCGATGGCGAGGCCGAGCGTCACCGCCGGGTTGAGATGCGCGCCGGACACGCCGCCGGCCAGATAGGCGGCGGTCAGAACGGCGAAGCCCCACCCGAAGGTGATGGCGAGCCATCCGGCGTTCTGCGCCTTGGAGCGCTTGAGCGTGACGGCGGCACAGACTCCGCCGCCGAGGAGGATGAGAACGGCGGTACCGATGGTCTCGCCGATGAAGATGTCGGAGCTGGACACCAGCGACTCCTTTGTCCTTCGTCCAGGGGGGAAGGCGAACACCGGGTCCCTCCGGTGGTTCGCGCCCGAGGTTGGTATCCGCGCTGTGCGGGTACTCACCTGTGTGGGCCGACCGGTCCTTGGCGCTGCCATACCCTAACGCGTATTGCCGTTAGGCGTTCGACAATGCCGACCGGTGAACGGCAATGTTTCTCCCCGGTGAATGCAACGTCAAGGGTTGTGGCGCATACGACTCGGTGCGGAGCCCGATCGTTACCGACGGGTCGTCCGGCCGACGGGGGAACTCAGAAGCGCCCGGCGCCCAGATCCCGGGAGACGGCACGGGCGCAGTCCCGTACGGCGGCGATCAGCTCGGGGCGCAGTTCGCCGCCCGGACAGACGCGCTCCACCGCGCCGGTGACGGCCACGGCGCCGACCGGCATCCGGCCCCGGTCGTGAATGGGCGCCGCGACGGCGGCCACGCCTTCCCAGGTCTCCTCCACATCGGCGGCCCAGCCCTGCGCCCGGATGAGATCGAGCAGCGTCTCGAAGTCCTCCGCACCGGTCACGGTGCGGGGGGTGAAGGCATGCCGCTCGGCCTCGACGGCCTCGCTGTGCGCCACCGGGTCGTAGGCGGAGAGCACCTTGCCCAGGGCCGTGGAGTGCAGCGGCTGCATGGCGCCCACCTCCAGCACCTGGCGGCTGTCGTCGGGCCGGAAGACGTGGTGGACGATGAGTATGCCGTGCTGGTGCAGGACGCCCAGGTGGACGCTCTCGCCGCTGGAGCGCGCCAGGTCGTCGGTCCATACCAGGGCGCGGGCCCGCAGCTCGTGGACGTCCAGATAGCTGTTGCCCAGGCGCAGCAGCTCCGCGCCGAGCTGGTAGCGGCCGGACGCCGCGTCCTGCTCGACGAAGCCCTCGTGCTGGAGCGTGCGCAGGATGCCGTGAGCGGTGCCCTTGGCCAGTCCCAGTGAGGAAGAGATGTCGGACAGTCCGAGCCGGCGCTCGCCGCCCGCCAGCAGCCGCAGCATCGCTGCCGCCCGCTCCAGCGACTGGATGTTCTTGGCCATCGCGCCGTACTCCTCCATTGTGGTTCGACAATGCTGAACACTATCGGTCGATGTCGACCCATGTCCGGTAGCCCGTAAAGCCTGAGCCCCCCGCGCGGGCCGAGCTGCCCCCGCACAGCATGCAGTCCGCCCCGTGGGACGCCGTGACGGGCCGTGGTGTCTCCCGGCTACGCTGGCGGGGTGCGCCCTCCACAGAAGGCCGCAAAGCCGACAGCCGTCGCATCCCTGGGAGAACATCCATGGCCTCGTTGCCGACCCCTTCCGCTGACAGCCGGAACCGAGCCGAAGCCCTCCGCGAGGCGCTCGCCACGCGTGTGGTGGTAGCAGACGGTGCCATGGGCACGATGCTCCAGGCACAGGACCCCACCCTTGAGGACTTCGAGAACCTCGAAGGCTGCAACGAGATCCTCAACGTCACCCGCCCGGACATTGTCCGCTCCGTGCACGAGGAGTATTTCGCGGTCGGCGTGGACTGCGTCGAGACGAACACCTTCGGTGCGAATCACTCGGCGGCGAACGAGTACGAGATCGCCGACCGGATCGTCGAGCTGTCCGAGGCGGGCGCCCGGATCGCACGCGAGGTCGCGGACGAGTTCACCGCCAGGGACGGCCGCCGACGCTGGGTCCTCGGCTCCGTGGGCCCGGGCACCAAGCTGCCCACGCTCGGCCACATCGCGTACGACGTGCTGCGCGACGGCTACCAGCAGAACGCGGAAGGTCTGCTCGCCGGTGGCGCGGACGCCCTGATCGTGGAGACCACGCAGGACCTGCTGCAGACCAAGTCGAGCCTGATCGGTGCGCGGCGGGCCATGGACGCCCTGGGCATGGACGTACCCCTGATCTGCTCGCTCGCCTTCGAGACGACAGGCGTCATGCTGCTCGGCTCCGAGATCGGTGCCGCGCTGACCGCCCTGGAACCGCTGGGTATCGACCTGATCGGCCTGAACTGCTCGACGGGCCCGGCCGAGATGAGCGAGCACCTGCGCTATCTGGCCCGCCACTCGCGTACGCCGCTGATGTGCATGCCCAATGCCGGCCTGCCCGTGCTGACCAAGGACGGCGCGCACTTCCCGCTGACCCCGCCCGAGATGGCCGACGCGCAGGAGACCTTCGTACGGGACTACGGCCTCTCGCTGGTCGGCGGCTGCTGCGGCTCGACGCCCGAGCACCTGCGCCAGGTCGTCGAGCGCGTCCGTGACATGACGCCGGGCCCGCGCGACCCGCGTCCCGAGCCGGGTGCCTCCTCGCTCTACCAGACCGTGTCCTTCCGCCAGGACACCTCGTACATGGCGATCGGCGAGCGCACCAACGCCAATGGCTCGAAGAAGTTCCGCGAGGCCATGCTGGAGGCCCGCTGGGACGACTGCGTCGAGATGGCCCGCGACCAGATCCGCGAAGGTGCGCACATGCTCGACCTCTGCGTCGACTATGTGGGCCGGGACGGCGTCGCCGACATGGAGCGGCTGGCCGGGCTCTTCGCCACCGCTTCCACGCTCCCCATCGTGCTCGACTCCACCGAGGTCGACGTCATCCGGGCCGGCCTGGAGAAGCTGGGCGGCCGAGCGGTCATCAACTCCGTCAACTACGAGGACGGCGACGGCCCCGAGTCCCGCTTCGCCAAGGTCACCGCACTGGCGCAGGAGCACGGCGCCGCACTGATCGCGCTGACCATCGACGAGGAGGGCCAGGCCCGGACGCCCGAGCACAAGGTCGCCATCGCCGAGCGCCTCATCGAGGACCTCACCGGCAACTGGGGCATCCACGAGTCGGACATCCTCATCGACACCCTGACCTTCACCATCTGTACCGGTCAGGAGGAGTCCCGCAAGGATGGCATCGCCACCATCGAGGCCATCCGCGAACTCAAGCGCCGCCGCCCCGACGTCCAGACCACGCTCGGCCTGTCCAACATCTCCTTCGGCCTCAACCCGGCCGCCCGCGTCGTCCTGAACTCCGTCTTCCTCGACGAGTGCGTCAAGGCCGGACTGGACTCCGCGATCGTGCACGCCTCCAAGATCCTCCCCATCGCACGCCTGGAGGAGGAGCAGGTCAAGGTCGCCCTCGACCTGATCTATGACCGCCGTATCCCCCAGCAAGGGGACGAACCGGCCTACGACCCCCTCCAGAAGCTCATGGAGCTCTTCGAGGGCGTCAACATGAAGTCGATGAAGGCGGGCCGTGCCGAGGAACTCCTCGCGCTCCCGCTCGACGAGCGCCTCCAGCGCCGCATCATCGACGGTGAGAAGAACGGCCTCCAGGCCGACCTCGACGAGGCCCTGCAGACCCGCCCGGCCCTGGACATCGTCAACGAAACCCTCCTGGAGGGCATGAAGGTCGTCGGCGAGCTCTTCGGCTCCGGCCAGATGCAGCTGCCGTTCGTGCTCCAGTCCGCCGAGGTCATGAAGAACGCGGTCGCCCACCTCGAGCCGCACATGGAGAAGTCCGACGCGGAGGGCAAGGGCACCATCGTGCTGGCCACCGTGCGCGGCGACGTCCACGACATCGGCAAGAACCTCGTCGACATCATCCTCACCAACAACGGCTACAACGTCGTCAACCTAGGCATCAAGCAGCCCGTCTCCGCGATCCTGGAGGCCGCCGAGGAGCACCGCGCCGATGTCATCGGCATGTCCGGCCTCCTGGTGAAGTCGACCGTGATCATGAAGGAGAACCTGGAGGAGCTCAACCAGCGCAAGATGTCCGCGGACTTCCCGGTCATCCTGGGCGGGGCCGCGCTCACCAGGGCGTACGTCGAGCAGGACCTCCACGAGATCTACGAGGGCGAGGTCCGCTACGCCCGCGACGCGTTCGAGGGGCTGCGGCTCATGGACGCCCTCATCGGCATCAAGCGCGGCGTCCCCGGCGCGGTGCTCCCGGAGCTGAAGCAGCGCCGCGTCGCCAAGAAGGACACCGCCGTCCTGGAGGTCGACGAGCCGGAGACGGGTGTCCGCTCCGACGTGGCCACCGACAACCCGGTCCCCGAGCCGCCCTTCTGGGGCACCCGGGTCGTCAAGGGCATCCAGCTCAAGGAGTACGCCTCCTGGCTGGACGAGGGCGCGCTCTTCAAGGGCCAGTGGGGCCTCAAGCAGGCCCGCGCCGGTGACGGGCCCACGTACGAGGAACTGGTCGAGACCGAGGGCCGCCCGCACCTGCGCGGCTGGCTCGACAAGCTCCACACCGAGAACATGCTGGAGGCCGCCGTCGTCTACGGCTACTTCCCCTGCGTGTCCAAGGGCGACGACCTGATCCTGCTCCACGAGGACGGCTCGGAGCGCACCCGCTTCACCTTCCCGCGCCAGCGCCGGGGCCGCCGCCTGTGCCTCGCGGACTTCTTCCGGCCGGAGGAGTCCGGTGAGCGGGATGTGATCGGCCTCCAGGTCGTCACCGTCGGCTCGAAGATCGGCGAGGCCACGGCCGAGCTCTTCGCGGCCAACTCCTACCGTGACTATCTGGAGCTGCACGGTCTGTCCGTCCAGCTGGCCGAGGCGCTGGCCGAGTACTGGCACGCCCGGGTCCGCAGCGAGCTGGGCTTCGGCGGGGAGGACCCGGCCGAGGTCGAGGACATGTTCGCGCTGAAGTACCGGGGAGCGCGTTTCTCGCTCGGCTACGGCGCCTGCCCCGACCTGGAGGACCGGGCGAAGATCGCCGAGCTGCTGGAGCCGGAGCGGATCGGGGTCAAGCTCTCCGAGGAGTTCCAGCTGCACCCGGAGCAGTCGACCGACGCGATCGTCATCCACCACCCCGAGGCGAAGTACTTCAACGCGCGGTAAGGCGCCGTTCGACGCGTTGCACCCGGACTGGTCGTAGACTGGTCGGTCCAGTGAGGCCGGTCGCTGTTCCCTTCAGGGAATGGCGGTCGGCCTTCTCGTCCCTTACGGAGGAGTACGGATGACCAGTACGGTCCCCGCGTCCCTGACTCGCACGGCCGAAGGCTCCACGCTGCAGGCCGTCTTTCTCGACATGGACGGCACCCTGGTCGACACCGAGGGATTCTGGTGGGATGCGGAGGTGGAGGTCTTCGCCGGCCTCGGGCACCGGCTCGACGAGGCATGGCGCGATGTGGTCGTGGGCGGTCCGATGACACGCAGTGCCGGCTATCTCATCGACGTGACCGGCGCGGACATCAGGCTGGACGAGCTCACGGTGCTGCTCAACGACTGCTTCGAGGCGCGCATCGACCGCGGTGTGCCACTGATGCCGGGCGCGGCACGGCTGCTCGCCGAGCTCGCGGCGCACGACATGCCCACCGCCCTGGTCTCGGCCTCGCACCGGCGCATCATCGACCGGGTCCTGGACTCGGTCGGTCACCATCACTTCGGCCTCACGGTCGCCGGGGACGAGGTCTCCCGTACCAAGCCACACCCGGAGCCCTATCTCACCGCGGCATCCGGGTTCGGGGCGGACCCGCTGCGCTGCGCCGTCATCGAGGACACCGCGACGGGGGTCGCCGCCGCGGAGGCCGCGGGCTGCCAGGTGGTGGCCGTGCCGTCCGTCGCCCCGATCGCACCGGCCGCGGGAAGGGTTGTCGTGGGGTCTCTCGAAGATGTCGATCTCGCATTTCTCCGGGGCCTGGTCACCGGAATCCTCTGAGTCGTGCACCGAGAGTGTTTTTGTGAATGTACGGAAAAACTCTCGTTCGCAGAACGTGCGCTTTTCATCGCCCGGATGTGTGGGCGAATCAGGTTCATGTCAATATGGGTCGCAGGTCGAAAACCACCCATGTGCGAATCTTGTCGCGCGATGGCCGATTTCGTCACTCCTCAAGTCTGGCGATATGCCCCGATTTACACTCCGGGCTGTCACCATTCGTCACGCGGTGTACGAAACGGCCCCGGCCGGTGAATTCCCCTTGCCGTCAATTCCGGAGGGCGGTGGATTGTGTGATGAGCACCCGTCCGTCAGGCATCGGTGACTATCCCTACTAATCTCGTTTTCTCACATGCCGGAATGAGGGAGAACGTCCAGATGAACCGCAAGACGCTGGTGCTGCCGGCCGTGGTCGGCCTGCTCGCGCCCGTACTCGCCGCCTGCGGCGCGACGGGCGGCGGGGACGAGGGCAAGGACGCCATCGTCGTCGGCACCACGGACCAGTTCATCGCCTCCAAGGACAACCCGGCGCCGCTCGACCCGGCCATCGGCTACGAGGCGGGCGTCTGGAACGTCCTGCGGCAGACGGTGCAGACCCTCATGCACGTCCCGCGCGGCGGCGGTGAGCCCGTGCCCGACGCGGCGAAGAGCTGCGTCTTCACGGACACGGAGAACGAGAGCTACCGCTGCACCTTGCGCAATGGGCTCACCTTCGCCGACGGCACGCCGCTCACGCCCGACGACGTGCGGTACTCCATCCAGCGCGTCCTCGACATCAAGTCGGACAACGGCCCGGCGGGACTGCTCGACAACATCGACATGATCGAGACCAAGGGCGACGACCAGATCGTCTTCCACCTGCGCACCCCGGACGCGACCTTCCCGTACAAGCTCGCCACCCCCGCCGCGGGCATCGTCCCGCAGGGCAAGTACCCGGCGAAGAGCCCCCGTGAGGGCTTCCAGGTCGACGGCTCGGGCCCGTACACCATGAAGCCCGAGGTCAAGAACGGCCAGGTGGCCAAGGTCGTCTTCACCAGGAACCCGAAGTACAAGGGCGACCTGGAGGTCCTGAACGACAAGGTCGAACTGGACCTGTTCCCGGACGCCGCCGCGATGGGCAAGGCGCTCGACGACAAGAAGGTCGACATGATGACCCGCACCATGTCGCCCGAGCAGGCCGGCCAGATGCTCGTGAAGCCGAAGGACGGCATCAAGCTCACCGAGATGCCCGGCCTCGCCATCAGCTACCTCGGCTTCAACACGAACGCCCCCTCGGTGAAGAGCAAGGCCGTCCGCCAGGCCATGGCCCGGATCATCGACCGGGGCGCCATCGCGAGCAAGGTGTACGGCACGACCGCCGAGCCGCTGTACTCGCTGATCCCGTCCACGATCACCGGCCACACCAACTCGTTCTTCAACAAGTACGGCGAGCCCGACACCGCCAAGGCGGCGGCCACCCTGCAGGCCGCGCACATCAATACGCCGGTGAAGTTCACGCTGCACTACACGACGGACCACTACGGCCCCGCGACCGCCACCGAGTTCGAGACGCTGAAGCAGCAGCTCAACGATTCGAAGCTGTTCGACGTGACCGTCAAGGGCACCCCCTGGGCGGAGTACCGCCCGGCGCAGATGAGCGGCGACTACGACGTGTACGGCATGGGCTGGTTCCCGGACTTCCCGGACCCGGACAACTACACGGCACCGTTCCTGGACAAGAACGACTTCCTCAACTCGCCCTACCGCTCGGCCCTGGCGGAGAACACCCTCATCCCGCAGTCCCGCCGCGAGACCGACCGCAGCGCCGCGTCCAAGACCTTCGAACAGCTCCAGGACATCGTCGCGAACGACGTCCCCGTACTCCCGATCTGGCAGGGCAAGCAGTACATCGCTTCCCGCGAGGGCCTCACCGGAGTGGAGTGGGCCGTCAACGCCTCCGCCGACCTCCACCTCTGGGAACTCGGCCGCGGCACCGTCTGACAACAGAAAATCCGGTCCGGGGTGGACACACCCCGGACCGGATTTTCTGTGCGGCTCGGCTCACTGGGCGCCGGGGCGCACCAGGCCGCTCTCGTACGCGTACACGGCGGCCTGCACACGGTCGCGCAGCCCGAGCTTCGTCAGCACATGGCCCACATGGGTCTTGACGGTCGTCTCGCTCACGAACAGGTCGGCGGCGATCTCCGCGTTGGACAGCCCACGGGCCACCAGCTTCAGCACCTCGACCTCACGGTCGGTCAGCGTGTGCAGGGCGTCCGGAACCGGCTCCTCGCCGGACGGCAGATGGTCCGCGTACTTGTCGAGCAGCCGGCGCGTGATGCTGGGCGCCAGCATCGCCTCGCCCGACGCGACCACCCTGATGGCCTGCACCAGCTCATTGGCCGGAGCGTCCTTGAGCAGGAAGCCACTGGCTCCGGCGCGCAGCGCCTCGACCACGTACTCGTCGAGATCGAAGGTGGTCAGCACCAGCACCTTCGCCGGGCCGTCGCGGCCGGGTCCGGTGATCTGCCGGGTCGCCTCGACCCCGTCCATCCGGGGCATCCGGATATCCATCAGCACGACATCGGGCTGCAGCGCCCGCACTTGATCGATGGCCTGGAGACCGTCACCGGCCTCACCGACCACCGCGAGATCCCCCTCCGCTTCCAGGATCATCCGGAAGCCGGTGCGCAGCAGCGGTTGGTCATCGACCAGAAGGACGCGGATCGCCACGAAATCTCCTTAAGGGCCTTCGAGGGCCACCGGTTGGCCGGCCTCGGCCCGGACCGGTCCCATTCTGCCCTGGACGTCCTCCGCCGACTCCGCCGGGCGCACGGACAAGGGGTAGACCGGGGGAGTACCGCCGAATTCCGGACAGACGGCGCGGTGGTCGCACCAGCCGCACAGCTTCGTCGGCCGGGGCCGCCACTCGCCGCTCTCCGTCGCCTCCCGGATCGCCTCCCAGAGCGCCAGCAGCTTGCGCTCCACCCGCTCCAGGTCCGCCTCGACCGGGTCGTACGTCAGGACGTCACCGCTGCCGAGATAGACCAGCTGGAGGCGCCGAGGCACCACCTTCTTCAGCCGCCAGATCACCAGCGCGTAGAACTTCATCTGGAACAGCGCACCCTCCGCGTACTCCGGACGCGGTGCCTTGCCCGTCTTGTAGTCCACGATCCGGACCTCGCCCGTCGGCGCCACGTCGATCCGGTCGATCACCCCGCGCAGCCGCAGCCCGGACTCCAGCTCCGTCTCGACGAACAGCTCGCGCTCGGCCGGCTCCAGACGCGTCGGGTCCTCCAGCGAGAACCACCGCTCCACCAGCTGCTCCGCCTCGACGAGCCACCGCGAAAGGCGCTCACCCTCCGCGTCGCCCGAGAACAGTTCCGTCAGCTCCGGCTTCGACTCCAGCAGCCGGTCCCACTGGCCGGGAACCATCGCCCGCGCCTTGGGAGCCGTACGCTCCACCGCCGGGTCGTCGAACAGACGCTCCAGGACGGCGTGGACCAGCGTGCCCCGGGTAGCTGCCTCGCTGGGCTTCTCGGGAAGCCTGTCGATGACCCGGAACCGGTACAGCAGGGGACACTGCATGAAGTCGCTCGCCCGCGACGGCGACAACGAGGTGGGCGGCTGAGGCGGCCGGGGTACGGAGGTCATGTCGAAGACCCTACGGCCCGCCACTGACAGCGAGCGGAATACCATCGACGACAGACCTCGCACACTGCATGATCGTGGCAAACGCCACCGACCGAAGGGACCCCGTGGACGACAGCGGCGACAGCGGGCGGCCGCAGCCAGGCGCAGGGGGCACGGACCCAGGCGCCGCACCCGACAAGGGCTCACCGCAGCGGCCGGCCGAGCCGGGCGGCGGCATTCTCATGGGCCGTCCCTTCGGCGTGCCGGTCTACGTCGCGCCCAGCTGGTTCATCGTCGCGGCGCTCATCACCTGGGTCTTCGGCGGCCAGTTGGAGCGGGTCCTGCCCGAGCTCGGGAACACCCGCTACCTGGTATCGCTCTTCTTCGCGATCGCCTTCTACGCCTCCGTGCTCGTCCACGAGCTCGCCCACACGGTCGCGGCGCTGCGCTACAAGCTCCCGGTCCGGCGCATCCAGCTCCAGTTCTTCGGCGGGGTCTCCGAGATCGAGAAGGAGTCCGAGACCCCCGGCCGCGAATTCGTCCTCGCCTTCGTCGGCCCGCTGCTCTCGCTCGTCCTCGCCGGCGTCTTCTACGCCGGCATGCAGTTCGTCGATCCCCCCACCGTCCCCGGTGTGCTGCTCGCCGGGCTGATGATCTCCAACCTCCTTGTCGCCGCCTTCAATCTGCTCCCGGGCCTCCCGCTCGACGGCGGACGCATGCTGCGCGCCGTGGTCTGGAAGATCACCGGCAAGCCGATGAGCGGCACCATCGCCGCCGCCTGGGTCGGCCGGGGCCTCGCCGTGGCCGTCCTCATCGGGCTCCCGCTCCTCACCCACACCGGAGCGCTCGGCAACGCCACCGAAGAGATCACCGGCGTGGAGACCGTCACCGACGCCCTGCTCGCCGCCATCCTCGCCGGGATCATCTGGACGGGCGCCGGAAACAGCCTGCGCATGGCCCGCCTCCGCGAACACCTCCCCGACCTGCGCGCCCGCACCCTCACCCGGCGCGCCGTCCCCGTCGAGTCCGCCACACCCCTTTCCGAGGCCCTGCGCCGGGCCAACGAGGCGGGAGCCCGCGCGCTCGTCGTCGTCGACGGACAGGGCAACCCCAAGGGCGTGGTCCGGGAGGCCGCCATCGTCGGCGTCCCCGAGCACCGCCGCCCCTGGGTCGCCGTCAGCGGCCTCGCGCAGGACCTCACCGACGGCATGAAGGTCCCCGCCGAACTGGCCGGCGAAGCCCTCCTCGACCGGCTCAAGGCCACACCGGCCACCGAATACCTCGTCGTCGAGGAAACCGGCGAGATCTACGGAGTCCTGTCCACCGCCGACGTCGAACGCGCTTTCGTCGCCGCGATGGCCCGCCCGGGCGCCTGAGCCCCCGCCGGGCGGTCGGAGCCCCCGGAAACACCGGTACGCTGGCCACATGTCTGAACCGACCGGTGCCGCCCGACGTCGCGGGCCCTTCAAGGTCGGGGACCAGGTACAGCTCACCGATCCCAAGGGACGCCACTACACCTTCACGCTCGAAGCCGGAAAGAATTTCCACACCCACAAGGGTTCTTTCCCGCATGACGAGCTGATCGGTGCTCCCGAGGGCAGTGTTGTCCGCACCACGGGAAACGTCGCCTACCTTGCGCTGCGCCCCCTGCTCCCCGACTACGTCCTGTCCATGCCCCGCGGTGCCGCGGTGGTCTACCCGAAGGACGCGGGGCAGATCCTGGCCTTCGGCGACATCTTCCCCGGCGCCCGCGTCGTGGAGGCCGGCGTCGGCTCGGGCGCGCTCAGCACGTTCCTCCTGCGCGCCATCGGCGAGCAGGGAATGCTGCACTCCTACGAGCGCCGCGAAGACTTCGCCGAGATCGCCCAGCAGAACGTCGAGCGCTACTTCGGCTCCCCGCACCCCGCCTGGCAGCTCACCATCGGTGACCTCCAGGACAATCTCTCGGACACGGACGTCGACCGCGTCGTCCTGGACATGCTCGCCCCCTGGGAGTGCCTGGAAGCCGTCTCCAAGGCACTCGTGCCCGGCGGCATCCTCTGCGCGTACGTCGCCACCACCACCCAGCTCTCGCGGACCGTCGAGTCCATCCGTGAGATCGGCTGCTTCGCCGAACCGCAGCCCTGGGAATCGATGATCCGCAACTGGCACGTCGAGGGCCTGGCCGTCCGTCCCGACCACCGGATGATCGGCCACACCGGATTCCTTGTCACCGCCCGCCGCCTCGCGGACGGCGTCGAGGCCCCGCTGCGCCGCCGCCGCCCCTCCAAGGGCGCCTACGGCGACGACTACGACGGCCCGGGCAGCACCTCCTCCCGCGCCTGACCCCGCACAACGCTCGGGCGCCGCCGCCGAGTTCTCCGGACCGACCCGGGAACTCGGCAGCGGCGCCTTTTCGTTGCCCCGGTAGCCGGCGCCGACCCCACCGTTCCACTGTCGTGTGAGGTGTGGCACGATGCTGGCCACCCCCCGCCCGCCGACGCGCAGCCGGCACCGCCTTCCCAGGCCCCAGGAACCACAGGAGACATACCGCGTGCAGACCTCCGCGCTCCCGGACCTCGCGCACACCGCCACGAAGCCGGTGCACTGGCTCGCCACGGCCACGGCGATGGCAGCCGTCGTCGCCTGTGCGGGCCTGCTCCAGCCCGGCACGGCCACCGCCACGGCATCCGGCCACGCCGCCGCCCAGCCCGGCAGCGCCCCCGTGGCCGCCCCCGACGCGGCAGCCGCGACCTACCCGCTCGACTGCGCCGACGCGCAGAACGTGGTGGCCGACGAAGCTGCCGGAGACCTCGACGGCGACGGCCGCCCCGAGACCGTGGCCGTGGTCCACTGCGCCGCCGGTATGGGCACGCCGCCCAGCGGCGTCTACGTCCTGACACAGGGAAGCGGTGCCGCACCCAGGGTCGTCGCGACCCTGGTGGACCCCGCTGCGGAGAAGACGGTCACCGACGTCGCCGTGCACGACGGAATCCTCTCGGCGACGCTGTTCGCCTACTCCTCCATGGACGTGCCGCGCTGCTGCCCCGACGAGGAGGAGAAGGTCAGCTGGCAGTGGAAGGGCAACGCCTTCGTCAGGTCCGGCCAGGACCTCGCGCGCAGCGCCTGAGCCGTTACGCCGCGTCCGGACCGAAAACTTCGACGTTGTCCGAAACGCGTCGTACATGAATGCAGTCGCCCGGGCACTCCTTGGCCGAATCCACCACGTCCTGGAGGAGCGGCAACGGCACCGGCGTCGTGGCGCCTTTGTCCTGGAGGAGCTCGTCCTCGCCGCTCTTCACATACGCCAGACCGTCGATATCCAGCTCGAACACCTCGGGTGCGTACTGCACACAGATGCCGTCGCCCGTGCAGAGGTCCTGGTCGATCCAGACCTCCAGATCCTGCGTCTCGCTGTCGCCCGGAGCGTCCTGCCGCACGGTCATATGTCCTGCCGTTCCCTGCGTATTTGAACCAAATGAAGCCAGCCCTGGCGGGTGTTGAACGCTTCGACGATACAACCGGCGACTTTCCGATGCTCAAAGTGGGTATTCCCTTGGCGTGAGGGAGAGCGCAAGGGTGAAGATCGGACACGCCTCGGAGTCTTTGTGATCTAGGGGTTTCAATCATCACCCACCCAGGTAGGGTCAGGAAGCGTCCAGCTCCCCTTGGAGGAGGTGAGGACCGTGGCAGCCCACGACGACGACATCAACCGCGGCATCCGGCCCGGGCGGGGGTCAGAAGACCCAGCCGGCCAGGTTGCCTATCTCGAGCAGGAAATCGCCGTCCTGCGACGTAAGCTCGCCGACTCTCCGCGTCATACGAGGATTCTCGAAGAGCGGATCGTCGAGTTGCAGACCAACCTGGCCGGCGTGTCCGCGCAGAACGAGCGGCTCGCCAATACGCTCCGCGAGGCCCGGGACCAGATCGTGGCCCTCAAGGAGGAGGTAGACCGGCTCGCACAGCCGCCGGCCGGCTTCGGCGTCTTCCTGCAGTCCAACGAGGACGGCACCTGCGACATCTTCACCGGGGGCCGCAAGCTCCGGGTGAACGTCAGCCCCAGTGTCGAGCTCGAAGACCTCAGACGAGGTCAGGAAGTCATGCTCAACGAAGCGCTCAACGTGGTCGAGGCCATGGCGTACGAGCGGGCCGGGGACATCGTCACCCTCAAGGAGATCCTCGAGGACGGCGAACGGGCCCTGGTGATCGGGCACACCGACGAGGAACGGGTGGTGCGGCTCGCCGAGCCGCTGCTGGACATCACCATCCGCCCCGGCGACGCCCTGCTGATGGAACCCAGGTCCGGCTACGTCTACGAAGTGGTCCCGAAGAGCGAAGTCGAGGAACTGGTCCTCGAAGAGGTTCCGGACATCGACTACGACAAGATCGGCGGCCTGGGCGACCAGATCGAGCTGATTCGCGACGCGGTCGAGCTTCCGTACCTCCACCCCGATCTCTTCAAGGAGCACGAACTGCGGCCGCCGAAGGGCATCCTGCTCTACGGCCCGCCCGGCTGCGGCAAGACGCTGATCGCCAAGGCCGTGGCCAACTCCCTGGCCAAGAAGGTCGCCGAGGTCACCGGACAGCCCACGGGGAAGAGCTACTTCCTCAATATCAAGGGCCCCGAGCTCCTCAACAAGTACGTCGGCGAGACCGAGCGGCACATCCGCCTGGTCTTCCAGCGTGCCCGGGAGAAGGCGAGCGAGGGGACCCCCGTCATCGTCTTCTTCGACGAGATGGAATCCCTCTTCCGCACCCGTGGTTCCGGTGTCAGCTCGGACGTGGAGAACACCATCGTCCCCCAGCTGCTCGCCGAGATCGACGGTGTGGAGGGCCTGGAGAACGTCATCGTCATCGGCGCCTCCAACCGCGAGGACATGATCGACCCCGCCATCCTGCGGCCCGGCCGACTCGATGTGAAGATCAAGATCGAGCGTCCGGATGCGGAGGCCGCGAAGGACATCTTCGCGAAGTATCTGACGCCTTCGCTGCCGCTCCACGCGGACGATCTGGCCGAGCACACAGGCTCCAAGCCGGCCGCCGCCCACGCCATGATCCAGTCCGTAGTGGAGAGGATGTACACCGAGTCCGAGGAGAACCGCTTCCTCGAGGTCACCTATGCCAACGGTGACAAGGAAGTCCTGTACTTCAAGGACTTCAACTCCGGCGCGATGATTCAGAACATCGTCGACCGGGCAAAGAAGATGGCCATCAAGGCATTCCTCGAACACGGCCAAAAGGGCCTCCGGGTCTCCCACCTCCTCCAGGCTTGCGTGGACGAGTTCAAGGAGAACGAGGACCTTCCCAACACGACGAACCCGGACGACTGGGCCAGGATTTCCGGAAAGAAGGGCGAGCGGATCGTCTTCATCCGCACGCTCGTCACCGGAAAGCAGGGCGCGGACACCGGGCGCTCCATCGACACAGTGGCAAATACCGGGCAGTACCTGTAAAACGCAGACCGGCTGCGGATGCCCGGCCGGGCATCCGCAGCCGGTTGTTTTCCGGCCGCTCCGGCCATATCGGAGCAATGACGTAATTGATCTCCCCACCGGCGCAATGGCGTTCTAGGCTCTGCCGTACCGCCGAGTCGCGCAGTGCGGGGACGGGCACCGCACGCCCACCGGACAAGCAGCGGTACTTGAGCGCCGCTCCCGGAGGGGAGCGCCGCCGGGCAAGGAGGGCCGCATGACCGTACGGCGAGTAATGGGCATCGAGACCGAGTACGGAATTTCCGTCCCCGGTCACCCCAACGCCAATGCCATGCTCACCTCGTCCCAGATCGTCAACGCGTACGCGGCGGCGATGCACCGGGCGCGCCGCGCCCGCTGGGATTTCGAGGAGGAGAATCCGCTGCGCGACGCGCGAGGCTTCGACCTCGCCCGCGAGACCGCCGACTCGAGCCAGCTCACCGACGAGGACATCGGCCTGGCCAATGTCATCCTCACCAACGGTGCGCGGCTCTACGTCGATCACGCGCACCCCGAATACAGCTCACCCGAGATCACCAACCCGCTCGACGCGGTGCTCTGGGACAAGGCCGGCGAACGGATCATGGCGGAGGCTGCCGAACGGGCCGCCGCGATCCCGGGCGCCCAGCCGATCCACCTCTACAAGAACAACACCGACAACAAGGGCGCCTCGTACGGCACGCACGAGAACTACCTGATGAAGCGGGAGACCCCGTTCTCGGACATCGTGCGCCACCTCACGCCCTTCTTCGTCTCCCGGCAGGTCGTCACCGGCGCGGGCCGGGTCGGCATCGGTCAGGACGGCCATGAACACGGCTTCCAGATCAGCCAGCGCGCCGACTATTTCGAGGTCGAGGTGGGCCTGGAGACCACGCTCAAGCGCCCCATCATCAACACCCGCGACGAACCCCACTCCGACGCCGAGAAGTACCGCCGGCTGCATGTGATCATCGGCGACGCGAATCTGTCGGAGATCTCGACCTATCTGAAGCTGGGCACCACGTCACTGATCCTTGCGATGATCGAGGACGGCTTCATCAACGTCGACCTCGCCATCGACCAGCCGGTGCGCACCCTGCACCAGGTCTCGCACGACCCCACGCTGAAGCAGCTGATCACGCTCCGTAGTGGCCGGACACTCACCGCTGTGCAGCTTCAGATGGAGTACTTCGAGCTGGGCCGCAAGTACGTCGAGGAGCGGTACGGCGCGGACGCCGACGAGCAGACCAAGGACGTCCTGATCCGCTGGGAGGACACGCTCAACCGGCTGGAGAACGATCCGATGAGCCTCTCCGGCGAGCTGGACTGGATCGCGAAGAAGGAGCTCATGGAGGGCTACCGGCGTCGCGACGGCCTCGAATGGGACGCCCCGCGCCTGCAACTGGTGGACCTCCAGTACGCCGATGTACGGGCCGAGAAGGGCCTCTACAACCGCCTGGCGGCCCGCGGGAAGATGAAGCGCCTGCTGGACGAGAACGACGTCGAGCGGGCCCGTACGAAGCCTCCCGAGGACACTCGGGCGTATTTCCGGGGCCGGTGCCTGGAGCAGTACGCGGACGACGTGGCCGCGGCCTCCTGGGATTCGGTCATCTTCGACCTGCCCGACCACGACTCCCTGCAAAGGGTGCCCACGATGGAGCCTCTGCGCGGGACACGCGACCACGTCAAGGCGCTCCTGGACCGCTGCCGTACGGCGGAAGAGCTGGTCCGGGTGCTTTCGGGCGGCTGAAAGGGCTGCCGACTGGGAATCATTCCGATGACCTCCGGACGTTGAGACAAGTACCGGTCCAATGTCGGACCCCATGGGTAGGGTCTGATCAAGTGCTTCGAACCGAGCGGGGTGAGCTATATGGCGACCAAGGACACCGGCGGCGGACAGCAGAAGGCGACGCGCTCCAACGAGGAGGTCGAGGAGCAGGCGCAGGACGCGCAGGCTTCCGAGGACCTCGCGGAGCGACAGGAGAAGCTGAGCGACGACGTCGACTCGGTCCTGGACGAGATCGACGACGTACTCGAAGAGAACGCGGAGGACTTCGTTCGCTCTTTCGTTCAGAAGGGTGGACAGTAGTCCACACATGTGAACGGGATGGAAAGTGCGTCCCGGGCTGCGACTCCATGTGGATCACCACCACAGGGCGGGTAGGGTCCGGGACGTACTGCTTCAACTGCAATTCGGCCATCGGCAAGTTGGGGGATGATCCTGACTCCTTGCGCAGGGCCATCGCATACCTGGAGGGAAACGCGTGGAAGCCAACACTCGTAGCACCGGGCGTCTACCAGCTGCCTTCCTGACGCCGGGTTCGTCCTCGTTCATGGACTTCCTGTCCGACCACTCACCCGACATGCTGCCCGGCAAGCGGAGCCTGCCGCCCCTCCAGGGGGCCATCGAGGCACCGCACGGGACGACCATCGTCGCGGCGTCCTTCCCCGGCGGCGTGGTACTCGCCGGTGACCGGCGGGCGACCATGGGGAACATGATCGCGCAGCGCGATATCGAGAAGGTCTTCCCGGCCGACGAGTACTCGGCGGTGGGCATCGCCGGTACGGCGGGTCTGGCCGTGGAGATGGTCAAGCTGTTCCAGCTGGAGCTGGAGCACTTCGAGAAGGTCGAGGGCGCCACGCTCTCCCTGGAGGGCAAGGCCAACCGCCTCTCCACGATGATCCGCAGCAATCTGGCGATGGCCATGCAGGGCCTCGCCGTCGTCCCGCTCTTCGCGGGCTTCGACGTCGACCGCGAGAAGGGCCGGATCTTCTCGTACGACGTCACAGGCGGCCGTTCCGAGGAAGTCGGCTACGCGGCCACCGGCTCCGGTTCGATCTTCGCCCGTGGATCGATGAAGAAGCTCTACCGCGACGACCTGACGGAGCAGCAGACGCTGACCCTGGTGGTGCAGGCGCTCTACGACGCGGCGGACGACGACTCGGCGACCGGGGGACCGGACGTGGCACGCCGGATCTATCCGATCGTCACCGTCATCACCGACGAGGGTTTCCGGAAGCTGACCGACGTGGAATCCGCCGAGATCGCGCGCGCCGTGCTGGAGCGCCGGATGGAAGAGCCCGACGGACCGCGCGCCGCGCTGCTCTGACCGGCCTCCCAGCTTCTTCGATGCACTCGTCACTGACAGAAAGGGACGGATAGCCGGTGTCGACGCCGTTCTATGTCTCACCTCAGCAGGCCATGGCCGACCGGGCGGAATACGCCCGGAAGGGCATCGCCCGTGGTCGCAGCCTGGTTGTGCTGCAGTACGCCGACGGCATTGTGTTCGTCGGCGAGAACCCGTCCCGTGCGCTGCACAAGTTCAGCGAGATCTATGACCGGATCGGCTTCGCGGCCGCCGGTAAGTACAACGAATACGAGAACCTCCGTATCGGCGGTGTGCGATACGCGGATCTCCGTGGATACACCTACGACCGTGACGATGTGACGGCTCGTGGTCTGGCCAATGTCTACGCGCAGACGCTGGGCACCATTTTCTCCAGTGCGGCCGAGAAGCCGTACGAGGTGGAGCTGGTGGTCGCCGAGGTCGGCGCTCTGCCCGAGGGCGATCAGATCTACCGGCTGCCGCACGACGGCTCGATCGTGGACGAGCACGGCTCGGTCGCGGTCGGCGGGAACGCCGAGCAGATCAGCAGCTTCCTGGATCAGCGCCACCGCGACGGCATGACGCTCGCCGAGGCACTCAAGCTGGCCGTCCAGGCGCTGTCACGCGAACCCAACGGCGGCGAGCGGGAGATTCCCGCCGAACGGCTGGAGGTCGCGGTCCTGGACCGCACGAGGCCGCAGCAGCGCAAGTTCAAGCGGATCGTCGGACGGCAACTGGCGCGCCTGCTGGACGCGGACGGTGGCGGGGCTCCGACGGACGCTCCCTCCGACGACGAAAGCGCCGATTCCACCGATACGGCGACCGGGAGTACCGGGAGCACCGAGGCCAAGGGCTCCGGCGGGACCACGGAGCCCCCCGCCGAGGACTAGCCCGCTCCGCTCGACGCTCCGTTACCGTGCCCCGTACCGCCGCGACCGGCGGGCCGGGGCACGGTCATGAAGGGGACTCCACCGCACCCGGCGGGGGAGCGGTGGAGCCGCGCACCACCAGGTGTACGGGCAGACTGCCCGGCTCCGCGGGCCGGCCGTCCAGGACAGCCAGCAACGCCGTCATGCCCCGCTCGCCCACCTGCTCGGCGGGCAGCCGCACCGTGGTGAGCTCCGGCTCCACGGCCGTCGCCAGAGCGAGATCGTCGAAGCCCGTCACGGAGATGTCGTCGGGCACCCTCAGCCCGCGTCTGCGGACCGCCTTGCAGGCGCCTGCGGCCAGGATGTCGTCGTCACAGACGATGGCCGTCGGCCGGGCCCCGGGAGCCGCCAGGGCCTGTTCCACGGCCTCCCGCCCGGCCGCGACGTCGAGCGCGGCGGGGACGGTGCGTACGACCGCGTCGGGTACCCCGCGAAGGGTGTCGTGCAGTGCCCGTGCGCGGATCGCGAAGGTCCAGGAGTCCACGGCCGAGGCGAGGTGGACGAACCGGCGGTGACCGAGGCCGAGCAGATGCTCCGTCACCTGGCGCATGCCGTCCGCGATATCGAGGTTCACCTGCGCCGCCGCACCCGGATCGGCAGGGTCGCTGTCCAGCATCACCAGAGGCAGTCCGGCGCCGCGCAGCGCGCCCAGGGCCTCGGCGGCCATGGACGAGGCGATCACACCGTCGAGCGACGCACGGGCCGAGGCGAAGGGGTCCCTGGCCGGCCCGGTGCCGTCCGGTGACGGATAGAGCACGACCCCGAAGTCGTGTGCGGCGGCGACGCCGGCCGCGCCCGTGTAGACCCGGGCGAAGAATTCGTTGGTGAGCGCGGGGACCACGAGAAGCGCGGTCCGGGTGCTGCCGAGGCGGAGGCTGCGGGCGGCGAGATTCGGCCGATATCCGAGCGCCGCCGCGCTGTCCCGTACGCGCCCGGCTGTGGCCTCCGACACTCGTCCCCGCCACTTGTCGCCGAGCACGAGGGAGACGGTGGCCTGGGAGACACCCGCCGCCCGTGCCACGTCCCGGCTGGTGGGCCGCGTCGGAGCGGGCTGCTGCGCGCTGGTCACTTCGGGCCTCCGTGCTCACTGGTGCCGTGATGCCCAGGCACCGCGAGGTGGACCCGGGACTGCGCACATGGTACGTATGAGCCTCGACGTTATACGTAAAACCTCGACCCGGGTCGCAAGCCCGTCCGAGGGAGAGGGGCAGGAATGGCCGCGGGATATCTGGACGTCCTCCGGGCGCGGCACGCGACGCGGCTGCTGACGGGGACCCTCGTGGGGAGGCTGCCGAACGGCACCGCCCATATCGCGATCGTCCTGTTCACCCGCGCCGAGGGCGGCAGCTACACACTGGCCGGTGCACTCGCCGCCGCCTACGGGCTCGCCACCGCCGTCGGACAGCCCCTCCTCGGCCGCGCGGTGGACCTCCACGGCCAGCCGCGCATCCAGCTCCCCGCCGCGGTTCTCTCCGCGCTCGGCATGGCTCTGTTCGCCCTCGTGGGCCTCGACCCGCTGCCCCTGGCCTGCCTGGCGGTCGTCATCGCCGGAATCTTCACGCCCCCGCTGGAGGGCGGTCTGCGCGCCCTGTGGCCGACCGTCCTCGGGCGTGAGGACCGGGTGCACCGGGCGTACGCCATGGACGCCGTGGCCCAGGAAGTCATGTTCACCGTGGGCCCGCTGCTCGTGACGGTGCTCGTCGCACTCTGGTCGCCCGCCGTGGCCCTCGTCGTCATCAACGCCATAGGAGTCCTCGGAGCCCTGTCCGTCGTCCTGTCGGAGCCCTCCCGCACCTGGCGCTCCGCACCCCGTGAAGCGCACTGGCTCGGTGCGCTGCGCTCGCGCGGACTGCTCGCCCTGCTCGGTTCGTTCTTCTTCGTCGGCATGGCCCTCGGCTCGATCACGGTGGCGGGTGTCGCGTACGCCGACGACCATGGCGACGCATCCGTGTACGGCTGGCTGATGGCGGCCCTCGGTCTCGGTGCGCTGATCGGCGGAGTGGCCTACGGGGCCCGGCAGTGGGCCGGGGCGCCCGAGCGGCGGCTGCGCGTCATCGTCGCCCTGCTGGCGCTGGGCTACCTGCCGTTGATGCTCACCCCCGGTGTGCCCGCCATGACCGGCCTCGCCGCACTCGCCGGTGTGTTCCTCGCGCCGGCGATCGCCTGCTCGTTCATCGTCGTCGACCGGCACGCGCCGCGCGGCACGGTGACGGAGGCGTTCTCCTGGCTCGTGACCACGTTCGGCGTAGGCGCGGCGGCCGGAACGGCCGTGGCGGGCCCGGCCGTCGAGCTCGGCGGGACGGCGTGGAGCTTCGCCGTCGCCGGGGCGGGCGGCGTGGCCGCGCTGGCGGTCCTGCTGGCCACCGGAAGGGTCCTCGCAGTTCCCGTGCGTACGCCCACTGTTGTGACGGGATCGGAAAATGATCGAAACGGTGCCGCCGAACCCGGTTTCAGCTCAGGCCATAAGGCGTAATGTTCAGTCATGGACCGCCGCATTTTCGGGCTGGAGAACGAGTACGGCGTCACGTGCACGTTCAGGGGACAGCGCCGACTGTCACCTGACGAAGTGGCGCGCTACCTCTTCCGCCGTGTTGTGTCATGGGGCCGCAGCAGCAATGTCTTCCTGCGGAACGGCGCCCGCCTCTACCTCGACGTGGGATCGCATCCGGAATATGCAACCCCCGAATGCGACAACGTGACCGAGTTGGTCACACACGACAAGGCCGGCGAGCGCATTCTCGAAGGTCTGCTCGTCGATGCCGAACGCCGCCTGCACGAGGAGGGAATCGCGGGCGACGTCTATCTCTTCAAGAACAACACCGACTCCGCGGGAAACTCCTACGGATGCCACGAGAACTACCTCGTGGCCCGGCACGGAGAATTCTCCCGGCTCGCGGACATCCTCATTCCGTTCCTCGTCACCAGACAGTTGATCTGTGGTGCCGGCAAGGTGCTGCAGACTCCGCGCGGGGCGGTCTACTGCGTCAGCCAGCGTGCCGAGCACATCTGGGAGGGCGTCAGTTCCGCGACGACGCGCTCGCGTCCGATCATCAACACCAGGGACGAACCGCACGCCGACGCCGAGCGGTACCGCCGCCTCCACGTCATCGTCGGCGACTCCAACATGTCCGAGACGACCATGCTGCTCAAGGTCGGCGCGACCGACCTGGTGCTCCGCATGATCGAAGCCGGCACCGTGATGCGCGACCTGACTCTGGAGAACCCGATCCGGGCCATCCGCGAGGTCAGCCACGACATCACCGGACAGCGCAAGGTGCGCCTGGCCAGCGGCCGTGAGGCCTCGGCCATCGAGGTGCAGCGTGAGTACTACGAGAAGGCGGTCGACTTCGTTGAGCGCCGGGGCATCCGCACCGGCACCGTCGACCAGGTACTCGAACTGTGGGGCCGCACCCTCGACGCGATCGAGGCGGAGGACCTCGACCGGATCGGCACCGAGATCGACTGGGTCATGAAGTACAAGCTCATCGAGCGGTACCGGGCCAAGCACAACATGACCATGTCGAATCCGAGGGTCGCTCAGATAGACCTCGCCTACCACGACATCCACCGCCGCCGAGGGCTCTACTACCTGCTGGAGCGCAAGGGGCAGGTCGCCCGCATCTGCAACGACCTGAAGATCTTCGAGGGCAAGTCGGTGCCCCCGCAGACCACCAGGGCGCGGCTGCGCGGGGACTTCATCCGCAGGGCCCAGGAGCAGCGACGGGACTTCACCGTCGACTGGGTCCACCTCAAGCTCAACGACCAGGCACAGCGCACCGTGTTGTGCAAGGACCCCTTCCGGTCGGTGGACGACCGCGTGGAGAAACTGATCGCGGGTATGTGACCGGGCGCAGGACGCCTCGGCATCCCAGGTGACGACAGGGCCCCGTACGTTCCTCGTACGGGGCCCTGTCCACGCCCTAGAGTGTCGGGGACCCACCTAACTGTGCCGTCTGAGATCTGAGGAACTTGTGCGCCGACTTGCCGGCCTTCTGGTCGTCCCCCTCCTGCTGCTGTCGACAGCGGCCTGTGGCGACGAAAAGGGCTCCGACTCCGCCTCGTCCAAGAACGGAGTGCCCGCGATCACCGCAGGCGCGAAGTTCGGCGAGAAGCCCACCCTCGCGAAGGGCGAGGGCGACCCGCCCAAGGAGCTGCAGACCGAGGTCATCAGTGAGGGTGACGGCGCGAAGCTCAAGAACGGCGACGCGATCCAGGTCAACTACCTCGGGCAGTCGTGGGATTCCGCCAAGCCGTTCGACAACAGCTTCGACAAGGGGCAGCCCTTCGACCTGACGCTCGGTGCCGGCATGGTCATCCAGGGCTGGGACAAGGGCCTGGTCGGCCAGAAGGTCGGCAGTCGCGTCGAGCTCGTCATCCCGCCGGAGCTCGGTTACGGCGCGCAGGGCCAGGGCGACATCAAGCCCAACGCCACACTCGTCTTCGTCGTCGACATCCTGAAGGCGACGCAGATCCCGGCCTCCGCCAAGGGCTCCGAGGTCGCGCAGGACAACATCGACCTGCCGAAGGTGGGCACCAAGACCGACGGCAAGGCGCCGACCGTCACGATCCCCAAGAGCGACCCGCCCAAGAAGCTGGTCTCCAACTACATCCTGGAGTCCGACGGCGAGGTCATCAAGGAGAGCGACAGCGTCGTCGTGAACTACGTGGGTCTGCTGTGGAAGGGCTCCAAGCCGTTCGACAGCACCTACCAGACGGGCAAGACCGCGACCTTCCCGCTGGCCCAGATCACGCTCAAGGGCCTCAAGGACGGTCTGGTCGACAAGAAGGTCGGCAGCCGTGTGCTGCTCGTCATCCCGCCGGACCAGGGGTTCGGTGACAAGGCGCAGCAGACCGTCCCCGCCAAGTCGACGCTGGTGTTCGCAGTCGACATCCTGGCAAAGATGTAAGACTGTCCCGGTTGCCCAGTTCATCATTTAGAGGAGCAATTCAGTGAGCATCGAGAAGCCCGAGATCGAATTCCCGGGTGGCGAGCCGCCGGTCGACCTGGAGATCAAGGACATCTGGGAGGGCGAGGGCGAGGTCGCCAAGGCCGGCCAGACCGTCTCCGTCCACTACGTGGGCGTGGCCTACTCCACCGGCGAGGAGTTCGACGCTTCGTGGAACCGCGGGACCCCGCTCAAGTTCCAGCTCGGTGCCGGTCAGGTCATCGCGGGCTGGGACCAGGGCGTGCAGGGCATGAAGGTCGGCGGCCGTCGCCAGCTGACCATTCCCGCGCACCTCGCGTACGGTGACCGCGGCGCCGGCGCCGGTGTCATCGCCCCCGGCGAGACGCTGATCTTCGTCTGCGACCTGATGGGCGTCTGATCCACAGTCGCGCATGAAGAGGGCCCGTGCCGTCAGGCACGGGCCCTCGCTTTTGTCCGGACACCCCTGGGCGGTACGGTCGAGGGTCGGAGAGCACGTAGAGAAAGGGCGTCGATGGCGATTGCCAAGGCCGAGCGATTGATGAACCTGGCGCTGTGCCTGCTGGGTACCCGGCGCCCGCTCAGCAAGCGCGAGCTCCGCGAGTCCATCGAGGCGTACCTGGAAGCGGGTACCGATGACTCCTTCAACCGGATGTTCGAGCGCGACAAGGACGATCTGCGCGAACTCGGTCTGGTCATCGAGACCGTGGAGAATCTGGACGCCGAGACCGGCTACCTCGCCCGCCGTGACAGCAACCGGCTGCCTCCCATCACCCTGGACGCCGAGGAGGCCGCCGCCCTCGGGCTGGCGGCCAAGGTATGGCAGCAGGCCCGCCTCGCCGGAGCGGCCAGCGGCGCCCTGCAGAAGCTGCGGGCCGCGGGCATGCCGGAGGCCGAGGACGCCTACGAGGTGCACAGCGCCCTCGAACCCCGTATCCCGGTTCATGAGGCCGCGTTCGAGCCGCTGATGCTCGCGTGCCGGGACCGTCGGCCGGTCACCTTCGACTACCGCAAGGGCAACGCCGCCCGCCACGAGCAGCGCCAGGTCGAGCCCTGGACCCTGGAGTGCTGGCGCGGCCACTGGTATCTGGCCGGCTGGGACCGCGACCGCGGCGCCGAGCGGGTCTTCCGGCTCTCCCGGATCACCGGCCGGGTCCGCTCGCGCGCAGGAGCGTTCACCGCCCAGGTGCCGGACGTGGTGACCGTGCGCGAGACCGTGGAGAGCTGGGCGGGCGAGACAGCCACCAGGACCGCGCGGATCAGGCTGCGGTCCGGGTCCGGCTATCCGCTGCGTTCCCGGGCGATATCGGTCCGGGAACTCGGGAACGGCTGGGACGAGTTGGAGATTCCGTACGGACACGGGCTGGATGCCTGGCTCGTCGAATTCGGTCCGGACGTCGTCGTGACGGAACCCGCCGATCTGCGGGCCGATGTGGTGGACCGGCTGCGCGCCGTGGCCAAGGACTGAGGGGACCCGTAGCTCATGGCCACGAACGCGATCGACCAGACCCGCCGGATGCTCTCCCTGGTGACCTATCTGCGTGAGCGCCCCGGCGCCCACGTCCAGGACGTCGCCAGGGCCTTCGGGATCACCGAGGACGAGCTGATCTCCGACCTGGATGTGCTCCCCATGTGCGGGACGAGTTTCCGGGGCGGGGACCTCCTCGACATCGACACCGACGGCGACCGGATCTGGTGGCACAACCCGGACGACGTCGCCGCGCCCCTGCGCCTCGCCTCGGACGAGGCCACCGCCCTGCTCGTCGCGGCCCGCGCCGTGGCGACCCTGCCCGGGCTGCGCGAGAGCGACCGGCTCGCGCTGGTCCGCGCGACCGCCAAGCTGGAGACCGCCGCCGGTGAGGTGGGGGCCGCCAGCTCGCGGCTCTCGGTCACCTTCGAGGCCGAGGGCGGCGTCTTCGCCGATGTGGACCGGGCGATCTCCGAGCGGCGGCGGCTCTGGCTGCGCTACTACTCCCCGGCGCGCGACGAGCTCACCGAGCGCGAGGTGGACCCGATCCGGCTGTTCGCCGTCGGCCACACCTATATGGAGGGGTGGTGCAGGCTCTCCGAGGCCCGGCGTACGTTCCGGCTGGACCGGGTCGCCGAGATCCGCCTCCTGGACGCCCCGGCCGCCCCGCCGGAGCTGGAGCTGCGGGACCTCTCGGAAGGGCTGGTGCAGCCGGCGGCCGAGGACCCGGAGGTCGTGATCGAGGTGGGTCCCGGTGGCCGTTGGGTCGCCGAGTACTACCCGCACGACAGCGCGGACGAGCTTTCCGACGGTGGTCTGCGGATCGTTCTTCGGACCCCCGACCCTGCCTCGCTGCGCAGGCTCGCCCTGCGACTCGGCGGGGAAGGGCGGATCGTCTCCCCGCCGGAGCTCGCGCAGAGTGCGCGCGAGGCGGCCCGGGACGCGCTCACCGCGTACGACGACGTGGCCTGAGCGGCGAGCGGAGAGCGGAGGAGAAATGGACCAGATGTCCGTGATGTCCGATGTTTCGACCATGCCGGTCACCACACCGGTCACCACGCCGGTCACGGTGCCGGTCCCCGCCGCCGTCCGGTTCAAGGCCGCCTGCCCCGACTGCCGCGAGCGCTTCGAACTCGCGGCGGGTGCCCTGCGTCTCGCGATCGGCGCCAGCAGCCGCACCACCTTCTACTCCTTCACCTGCCCCGAGTGCGGCACCGCCGTCCGCAAGCCCGCCGGGGAGCGCATCATCGAACTCCTCACCGGTGGAGGGGTGCGGACGCTGCGCCTCCACACCGCCCTGTAGAACACGACGACATCGAGGCACCGCCGCATGTTCTGGCCCATGCTCGCCATCGCCCTGGGATTCCTGGGGATCGCCGTACTCGGCGTACTCGCCGTCAAGGTCTTCATCGAGGCTCAGCGACTGGGCCGCCAGGTCTCCGCCACCACGCAGCGGATCAATCGGGCGGCAGAGGATCTCGAACATGCGGCGACCGGCCTGGCCGCCACCGGTGAGGCCCTGCGATAGAAGGGGCGCGGCCTCCAGTTTCGTAGGTTCGGAGGGTACGCTGCTGAGGTCGGCCCAGGCGGGAGGTGCGGGTCGCAAGCGGGAGTATGCACGGGCATTGCCTCACGTTTACCCCTGCGGGATACGATCGCTGCCAGCGCACAGATCGGACCTATGTCCGATCGAACGGGTAGCGAGCCCACCCTCCAGTCGCCTCAGTGAGAAGGAAGTCGCACATGATCGGCAATCTGAAGCCCCTCGAGATCGTTCTGATCATCGCTGTCATCCTGCTTCTCTTCGGTGCCAAGAAGCTTCCTGACATGGCGCGTTCGCTCGGCAAGTCGGCCCGCATCCTCAAGAGCGAGGCCAAGGCGATGAAGAAGGACGACACGGAGCCCCCTGCGCCCACGACGGAGACCGTCACGGACCAGACTCCGCAGGCGACTCCCGCCCGTACGATCCAGGCCGCGCCCGGAGATGTCACCAGCTCCCGCCCGGTCAGCGAGGCCAAGCCCACCACCCAGAGCTGACAGCTGACCGGCTCCACCGACAGCTGCCGCACGAGACGAGGGAAGTGGGTTGCTCAAGTCTGCCCGCAAGCAGGAGAAGGACGAAGAGGGGCGCATGCCCCTCCTCGATCACCTGCGTGAGCTGCGTAACCGGCTGCTGAAGGCCGTACTGGCGATTGTCGTGGTGACGATTGTCGCCGCCTTCTTCCAGAAGGACATCTACGACTTCCTGCTGCGCCCGCTCATCAGCTCGGTGGGCTGTGAAGGCGCGGTGGTCGTCGCGAAGAACGGGAATCCGTGCGCACTGCTGAAGACCGACACCTTGATGGGCCCCTTCACCAACGCACTGAAGGTCGCCCTGATGTCGGGTGTGCTGCTGGCCGCCCCGGTCTGGCTCTACCAGCTGTGGGCTTTCGTGGCCCCAGGACTGCACAAGGGTGAGAAGCGGTATGCCTACGGCTTCGCGGTCATAGGAGCACCGCTGTTCCTCGCCGGTGGATACCTGGCGTACTCGATCCTGCCGCAGACGGCGGAGATCATGCTCGGTTTCACCCCCAGCGACGTTCAGAACCAGATCGGGCTCGACAGTTATCTGGATCTGCTCACGCGCATGGTGATCGTCTTCGGTCTTGCCTTCGAGCTGCCCCTGCTCCTCATGGCGCTGAACATGACGGGCATCGTCTCCGGCAAGCGGATGCTCGGCTGGTGGCGGGGCATGATCGTCGGCCTCACCGGTTTCGCGGCGATCGCCACCCCCGGTGGTGAACCGCTGTCCATGCTGCTTCTCGCGGGGCCGCTGGCCGTTCTCTACTTCGTGGCCACGGGCTTCTCCCTCCTCAACGACAAGCGAAAGCGCCGGAACAACCCCGACGCCGGGCTCGACGACGACGAGGCGTCGGAGCTGGACCTCACTCCGGAAGCGGTGTCCGCCTCGCGCACCCCGTTGCCCGAGCAGGCCACCGGGGAGTCGGACGGTGCACGGTCGCACCGGCTCAACGGTTACGACGACATCACCTGACCTTGTAAGGTCCGGCGGGTGACCAGCGAGATCACCCTTTTCGTCAATCCCACCGCAGGACGCGGCCGGGGCGCGCACGCCGCGCAGCCGGCCGCTTCCGCGTTGCGGGACGCCGGATTCTCCGTACGTACGGTCCTTGGTGAGGACGCCGACGACGCCCTGCGCAGGGCCCGCGAGGCCGTGGACGCCGGGACCGGGGCGCTGATAGCCGTGGGCGGGGACGGCATGGCCTCCCTCGCGCTTCAGGCAGTGGCCGGGACCACGACGCCGCTCGCCGTCGTCGCCGTCGGTACCGGCAACGACTTCGCCCGGGCGCTCGGGCTGCCGATACGTGACCCGGCCGCCGCGGGGAGGCTGGCCGCCCGGGCCCTCAAGGAGGGCCATGTCCGGGACATCGACCTCGGACGGGCCGACGAGCGGTGGTTCGGCTCGGTGCTCGCCTCCGGCTTCGACTCACGGGTGAACGACCGGGGCAACCGGATGCGCTGGGGCGGCCGCTTCAAGTACGACCTGGCGATCCTCGCCGAACTGGCCGCGTTCAAGCCGATCCCGTACCGCATCCGGCTCGGCGGGGGCGCGGTGCAGGAGGTCGAGGCGACGCTGATCGCCGTCGGCAACGGGTCCACGTACGGCGGTGGCATGCGGATCTGTGCGGACGCGGTCATGGACGACGGGCTGTTCGATGTGACCGTGGTCGGGGACTGCAGCCGGGCGACCCTGCTGAAGGTGTTCCCCAAGGTGTACAAGGGAACGCACCTCAGCCACCCCGCGGTCACCGTGCACCGGGTCTCCTCGATCGAGCTGGTGGCGGCGGGTGTCACCGCCTACGCGGACGGTGAACCACTGGGCGCACTGCCGCTCACGGCCACCTGCGTGCCCGGCGCGGTGAGGGTTCTCTGCCCGGTGAATTAAAGATCGCCTGACTGTCAGAGGTGGCGGGTAGGCTCGTATTCAAGATGACAGAGGACCTCTCACCAGCTGAGCGATACCAGGCTTCTCGCGTTCGTGCGGCCGAGCAGGCCACGGCCCTCGGGCCCTTCCGCGAGATGTACGAATTCGGTCTCGACCCGTATCAGGTCGAGGCATGCGAAGCCCTGGAAGCGGGCAAAGGGGTGCTGGTCGCGGCGCCCACCGGTTCGGGCAAGACGATCGTCGGCGAATTCGCTGTGCACCTCGCGCTCCAGCAGGGCCGCAAGTGCTTCTACACCACCCCGATCAAGGCGCTGTCCAACCAGAAGTTCGCCGACCTGGTGCGGCGCTACGGTGCGGACAAGGTCGGCCTGCTGACCGGGGACAACAGCATCAACTCCGAGGCACCGGTGGTCGTCATGACCACCGAGGTCCTGCGGAACATGCTGTACGCGGGCTCGCATTCCCTGACCGGCCTCGGCTATGTCGTGATGGACGAGGTGCACTACCTCTCCGACCGTTTCCGGGGCGCGGTGTGGGAGGAAGTGATCATTCATCTGCCGGAGTCCGTGACTCTGGTGTCCCTGTCGGCGACCGTGTCCAACGCCGAGGAGTTCGGTGACTGGCTGGGCACCGTCCGCGGCGATACCGAGGTGATCGTCTCCGAGCACCGCCCCGTGCCGCTCTGGCAGCACGTGCTGGCCGGGCGCCGGATGTACGACCTCTTCGAGGAGGAGACCGACCACGGCGGCCGGGGAACGGGACGCCGCGAGGTCAACCCGGACCTCGTCCGGCTGGCCCGCATGGAGAACCAGGCGGGATACAACCCACGCGACCGGCGCCGCGGGAAGATGGTGCGCGAGGCGGACCGGGAGCGCGAGCGGCGCCAGCGCAGCCGGATCTGGACCCCGTCGAGGCCCGAGGTCATCGACCGGCTGGACCACGAGGGGCTGCTGCCGGCCATCACCTTCATCTTCAGCCGGGCCGGTTGCCAGGCCGCCGTGCAGCAGTGCCTGCAGGCCGGGCTCCGGCTGAACGACGAGAGCAAGCGCCGGCTGGTCCGGGAGATCGTCGAGGAGCGGACCGCCTCCATTCCGGGTGAGGACCTTCACGTCCTCGGCTACTACGAATGGCTCGAAGGGCTGGAGCGGGGCATCGCTGCGCACCACGCGGGCATGCTGCCGACGTTCAAGGAAGTCGTCGAGGAGCTGTTCGTACGCGGGCTCGTCAAGGCGGTCTTCGCGACGGAGACGCTGGCGCTGGGGATCAACATGCCGGCGCGTTCGGTGGTCCTGGAAAAGCTGGTCAAGTGGAACGGCGAGCAGCACGCCGACATCACGCCCGGCGAGTACACGCAGCTCACCGGCCGGGCCGGGCGCCGGGGCATCGACGTCGAGGGCCATGCGGTGGTGCTGTGGCAGCGCGGTATGGACCCGGGCGGCCTGGCCGGCCTCGCGGGTACGCGTACGTATCCGCTCCGGTCCAGCTTCCGGCCCTCGTACAACATGGCCGTGAACCTTGTGCACCAGTTCGGGCGGCACCGGTCGCGTGAGCTGCTGGAGACCTCGTTCGCGCAGTTCCAGGCCGACCGGTCGGTCGTCGGGATCTCCCGGCAGGTCCAGCGGAACGAGGAGGGGCTGGAGGGTTACCGCGAGGGCATGACGTGCCACCTCGGTGACTTCGAGGAGTACGCGCGCATGCGGCGCGACCTCAAGGACCGCGAGACGGAGCTGGCCAAGCAGGGGGCGGCGCAGCGGAGGGTCGCGGCGGCCTCGTCCCTGGAGAAGCTGAAGCCGGGTGACGTCATTCATGTGCCGACCGGCAAGTTCGCCGGACTGGCCCTCGTCCTCGACCCGGGGCTGCCTGCCGGGCGGGCCAACGGGCACCGGGGGCTGGAGTACAACGACGGGCCCCGGCCGCTGGTGCTGACGGCGGAGCGGCAGGTCAAGCGGCTGGCTTCGATGGACTTTCCGGTGCCGGTGGAGACGCTGGACCGGATGCGGGTGCCGAAGTCGTTCAACGCGCGTTCGCCGCAGTCGCGGCGCGATCTGGCGTCCGCCCTGCGGACGAAGGCCGGGCACCTGGTGCCCAACCGGCACCGCAAGGAGAGGGCGGCCGCGGCCGACGACCGCGAGATCGCCCGGCTGCGGACGGCGCTGCGGGCGCACCCCTGCCATGGGTGCGACGAGCGTGAGGACCATGCGCGGTGGGCGGAGCGGTATCACCGGCTGCAGCGTGACACGAAGCAGTTGGAGAACCGGATCGCCGGGCGTACGAACACGATCTCCCGGACCTTCGACCGGATCGTGGCGCTCCTCACCGAGCTGGACTATCTGCGGGGCAACGAGGTCACCTCGAACGGCCGTCGGCTGTCCCGCCTCTACGGCGAGCTCGATCTGCTCGCCAGTGAGTGCCTGCGGGAAGGTGTCTGGGAAGGGCTGAACCCGGCCGAACTCGCGGCGTGCGTCTCGGCGTTGGTGTACGAGGCGCGGCAGGCGGACGATGCGGTGGCGCCGAAGCTGCCGACGGGGCCGGCGAAGACGGCGATGGCCGAGATGGTGCGGATCTGGGGCCGCCTGGACGCCCTGGAGGAAGACTTCAAGATCAATCAGGCGGAGGGGGTCGGGCAGCGTGAACCCGACCTCGGGTTCGCCTGGGCGGTCTTTATGTGGGCCTCCGGGCGGACGCTGGACGAGGTGTTGGGCGAGGCGGGGATGCCTGCGGGGGACTTCGTGCGGTGGTGCAAGCAGGTGATTGATGTGCTGGGGCAGATTGCGGCTGCGGCGCCTCGTGAGGGGGCGGCGGGGTCTGTGGCGAAGAATGCGCACAAGGCGGTTGATGCGGTGTTGCGGGGTGTGGTGGCCTACAGCTCCGTGGGGTGAGGCGGGGCGGGGCCGGGGTGCGGGTGGGCGCCGGCCCGACGGGGTTGGCGGTATGGATTACCCGGGCCTGACAGGGGTGTGGCCCCGGACGGACACCTCCGTGTCCGGTCCGCGGCCACATCCGCCTGCCGACCCTCCTCAGGTCTTGGTGCTCCTCATCGCCGTGGCCACGCAGGCCATGCCGAGCAGGACGGTCAGGCCGCCGACGATGACGTTGTTGAGGATGACCCCGGTGTCCGGGCTGGTGCCCACGATCCACGTCGACACGATGAGCCAGGCGCCGATGGCGCAGATGGCCCAGCTCAGTCCGTACATGCGCTCCGGCATCACAGTGAATCCGAGTGCCAGCACCGCGATCGCGATGCCGAGGACGAGGTTGTGCGTCACCAGAGCGGGCTGGCTCGCCGTGAAGTGGAGCACCCAGGGCGAGACGGCGCAGTACAGCCCGACCAGGAGTACCGGTGCGTCCACGAGGGCTACGTCACGGCCGCCGATAACGCGGTCGTACCGTGCTTGCATTTCGGAGACATCGGGGTGAGCGCGTATGTCACTCCCGGTGTGCGAGACGTTGCTCATGAGGTTTGTCTCCTTCGGTCCTACGGTCCCGACCGCCGGATGCGTGTGAGCGGTGGGCGCCTATCACCCCATTCTGCGCTTACCTTTCCCTTATGTACATTTCTGGCCGACTTGTCGAGCGAATCTCACGGCTGCCTCGTCACCGTTCAACCGCCGGGCCAGCGAGGCCAGCTCTGCCGCCCGCAGTACGCGGCCGTCCGACCCCGGCAACGGGACGTGCAGCGGCCGGGTCCAGCGCTCCGGGATCGCGTCCGCCCCGTACACCGCGCCCGCCAGACCGCCGGTCACCGCCGCCACCGTGTCGGTGTCACCGCCCACGTCGACGGCCGCCGCCAGGGCGCTCTCGTACGTACGTGTCGTGCGCAGCGCCCACAGCGCGGTGCCCAGGCAGGGCCACACCGCACCGTTGAACTCCGTCGCGTCGTCCGGGTGCCAGTCGGGCGCGAGGACGGTGGCCCAGCGGGCGCGGTGGTCGGCGTGCACCTCTGCGAGGGTTTCCGGGACGGCGGCGAGCGGGTCGCCTCCGTCCAGGGCGATCCGTACCAGCTCGTGGAAGACGGCCGTGCCTTCCCAGGCCGCCCGGTCGCCATGCGTCAGCGCCGCGATCCGCCGGGCGGCGTCCATCGTCGCCGTCCGGCCCGCCCGCGCGAAGTGGACGGCGGACGGAGTGGCCCGCATCAGCGAACCGTTCCCCGCCGCCCGGTCGTTGAGCTGGAAGTGGAGCGCCGCCGCGAGATCCCAGGGGTCCCCGTTCGTCAGCACGTCCTCGGTCTGGAGCCCGATGTCCTTCGGCTCGCCCGCCGCCCAGCGCCGGAACCGGTCGAAGATGTCGGGCAGATCCAGCCCCGCACGCTCCAGCAGGGATTCCCCGACGAGGACCGCCATCTGTGTGTCGTCGGTGGCCTCGCCGGGGTCCCAGCCGCCGCCTCCGCACATCGTGCCGACGCCGTCGGGGAAGCGCTCCGTGAAGACGCCCGCCGCGCCGAACTCGAAGGGTGCGCCCAGCGCGTCGCCCACCGCTGAGCCGATGACGGCTCCCACTGCCCGGTCCGTACGGTTCATCCGGCCAGCGTAGAGGCGTCCTTCCGGCGCCGACCAATGACGCCTTCGCCAAGGTCCCGAAGGCGGACATCGGTGACGTCGGTTCAGGGCACGTCGACCACCACCGAATGCCAGCCGGTCGCACCGTCGGGGACGGTGCCGGCCCGTCGGCCGGTCTGCGTGGCGCCGGTGCGGTCCGTCGCGCGGACCTCGAGGGTGTGACTGCCGGTCGTGGCGGGCCACTCCCACACCCACTGGCGCCAGGTGTCCCTGCTGTCCTCGGCGGCCAGCCGGGCGGTCTGCCACGCGCCCCCGTCCACCCGGACCTCCACCCGGGCGATGCCCCGGTGCTGGGCCCAGGCGACCCCGGCGACCGGCACCGTGCCCGCCTCGGGGGAGGCGAAGGGGCGGGGGGTGTCGATGCGTGACTGGGTTTTGACGGGGGCCTGGCGCGACCAACTGCGCTTGACCCAGTACGCGTCGTAGTCGTCGAAGGTCGTCAGCTCGATGTCCTTGATCCATTTGCAGGCGGACACATAGCCGTACAGACCGGGGACGAGCATCCGGACGGGAAAGCCGTGGCTGAAGGGGAGCGGTTCGCCGTTCATTCCGAGCGCGAGCATCGCGTCACGGCCATCCATGACGTCCTCGACCGGTGTGCCGATCGTCATGCCGTCGACGGAACGGGCCACGAGCTGGTCGGCGGCCCCGCCCTTCGACGGGGGCTTCACTCCGGCCTCGCGCAGCAGATCGGCCAGCCGCGCACCGATCCAGCGGGCATTGCCGATGTAGGGGCCGCCGACCTCGTTGGAGACGCAGGCCAGCGTGATGTCACGCTCGATCAGCTCCCGCTGGAGCAGGTCCTGGAAGTCGACCGTGAGGGGTCGCGTCACGCCCTTGCCGTGGATGCGCAGCCGCCACCTGCGGGCGTTGACACGCGGTACGACCAGAGCGGTGTCCACCCGGTAGAAGCTCTTGTTCGGTGTGACGAAGGAGCTCAGTCCCCGGATGCCCAGATCGGCGCCGCGGGGTACGGCGGGCGCCGCCGAATCGGGAACCGGCAGGGTGATCGCACCGCGTGAGGCGGACGCCCCGGCCTGTACCGACGCGGTGACCCGGCGCCCCAGGTATCCGGCACCGGCCGAGGCCGCCGCCGCAGTGGTCGCCGCGATGACGAATCCGCGACGGTCGAAGGTGCCCTGGTCCGCCCGGACCTCCGTTTCCCCGGCGGGAGGCGGAAGGGTCCTCGGGGCAAGCCGTCCGACCAGGAGATACAGCACTCCTGCGGCTACCAGGGCACCCACCACCGAAGGCAGGGCGTCGCCGGGCCGGCCCTCGGGCCGTCCGACCGCCGCCACTGCCCCGACCGCACCGAAGACCAGGACGGCCGCCGCACCGAGCCGCCGGCGCCGCAGCGCCAGCACCCCCACGGCCATGGCGAAGGCCGCCAGGAGCGCGAGGATGCCGAGCTGGAGCACCAGCTTGTCGGCGGTGCCGAAGTTCCGTACGGCGAAGTCCTTCACCGCCGGGGGAGTGCGGTCGATGACCGCACCGCCCACCGCCGTGACCGGACCCGCCTCGGGCCGTACGACAGCCGCGACCAGCTCGGCGACGCCCAGGGCGCAGAACCCCGCGATCAGACCACTGAGCGCGGCGAAGGAGGCGCGTGCCCAACGGGATCGCCGGGACAGGGACGTCCTGTTCGGCTGCGAATCGTTCTGATGTGCTTTCACACCGGTGATTCGTTCCCGTTCGGGCCGCGGATTGGTCACTCACCGGATCGGATGAAGCTTCCGTGTGAACCGGTGACGCTTCCCTGCAGACCGAAGACCCGGTGACGGAGTGCCACCGGGCCTCCCGGGCAAATCGGCTGGTCGGGCCACCCGGTCGCTCAGACCGGGAGGCTCATCAGGGCCAGCGGTGCGGAGGTCGGCTGCTCGGAGCCGCCGGCGGGTTCGACGGTGATGCCCATGCCGGACGCCTGGTCGACCGGTCCGTCCATCAGCACGGCGTAGCTCGCGGCCGAGGAGTCCATCAGCCCCGCGGACCGCATCGTGCCACCGTCGTCGAACCACAGCTGGTACACCGTGCCGGCCGGTGGACGCTCCAGCCCCGACGCCGGGAACACCGCCCGGTTCGCGCTCCGCGAGACGACGACGGTGGCCCGCGCACCGTCCTGTCCTTCAGCGTGCCCGAGCTGGTCTTCGCGTCCGGAGCCGCGAGCACCTGGGCCGGCTGTTCGTTCCGCTGATCGGCACGGTTCGCCTCCTGCCGGGCGTCCTGGGCCACATGGTTCTGCCACACCGCGACTGCGCCGAACGGCGCGGATGAGCCGGCCGTGGGGCGGCGGCTCCTGACGTACGGTCGTGATGTCGCGCAGCACCCGGTCACCCAGTTCATGGCGCTGCCGCGGGCCGGCTGGAAGCTTGGCGCCGTGCGCCACACCTCCACCAGCACTTCCTGTGCCACTTCCTCGGACTGGGCCGGGTCCCGAAGGACACTGCGCACCAGACCGAGTACGGGTCCGCAGACCGCGTCGTACACCTTGGCGAAGGCGTTCTGGTCACCACGGGCGACCATCACCAGGAGCTCCTGGAGATCGGGCCCCGCAGAGAGGGCTCCGCTGATGTGTACGGCTTCCTTCACGCGGGCGTCCTCCAAGTCGGCGCATCGGTCCCTGCTGTGATTCGGAGCCGCCGCCGGCACGGATTGGTCAGTCCCCGGAAATTCTTCCACGCGCCGGGGAGTCGGAGAGGCCGTGGACATCAGGTGATGTCCGGGCGGGGAGCGCCTTCCCGGCGCGGGTCCTGGCCGCTCGCAGGGCCAGGAAGACCAGGAGTCCGAACGGCGAGAACAGAATCGTCAGCACCAGCAGAGGGCCCATCGCCAGGGGTGAGATGCCCAGCCGGCGCCCTTCCAGGAACATCCACTGGCCCAGCAGCAGATCCCAGGCGATGACCTGCGCCCAGATCGCACCCGCCCCGTTCGCCAGGGCCGTCAGATCGCGGAACGTGTCGATGTCGGGGCTGCGCACCGCGGTCCACAGTTCGGGGAAGACCGGCACCGCCATGGTGAGGTAGACGGCCAGTACGGGCAGGACCGTGAGCGGGGAGGCGGCGATGCGCGCGGTGGGCTTCCAGCGCGGCGCGAGGATCATGAGCAGCCAGAAGGGCGCGGCCAGCAGGAACGCGATTTCGAAGAGTGCACCGGTCATGCCATGAGCTCCTTCTCGGCGGGGCTGCGGGGATCGCTTTCGGGGCGTACAGGGGTCGAGCGCAACGCCGCGTACGCCCCGGCGGCGGTGGCGGCCAGGATCAGGGCCGCGGTGGTGAGCGTTGCTGCGTCCGGGTGGATCAGTGGCTGGCCTCGCAAGGCCTGCCAGGTGAGCAGGGCGACGACGCCCGCGTACGCACCGGAGGCGACGAGCACCAGACGCAGCCGGACCCGCGGGTCACCCAGGCGCGGAAGGCGCGTCGCCAGTGCGACCAGCACCAGCAGGAGGAGCGGGAGCAGTTGGAGTGCGTGCATCCCGACGAAGTGCGGGATGCGCAGGTCGCCGCCGGTCGTCGACCAGCCGGTGAGGGGCATCGAGGGGCCGCCGTCCGGTACACCGACCGCGTGGGCACCGACCACGTCGGCCGTGTCGAGTTGGCCCGCGGCCTCCTGCTCGGCCGTCGGCTGGGTCATCAGAAAGCCGAGGCCGGCCCCGGCCAGGGCGAGAGTGACGCCCGCGCGGATCGTCCAGGCCGAGGCGCGGTCCGCGATGCGGGCGCGCATCAGCATGACCGCGATGACGAGGGTGCCGGTCCAGAGGATGACGACGGTGACGGCCATCGCGTTGTACAGGTTCGTGTCGAACGGGGTGGCGTGGTTGAAGTGGCTGCGCTTTCCGCGGACCACCTGCACGGTGATGAGCGCCATCTCCACCAGGCTGGCCAGCGCCACCACGTTCCCGGCCCACCAGCCGATGCGGCGGCCGCGCGTGAGCAGCGTCAGCATCCAGGCGAGTGAGAGCGCGTACGCCGTGAAGGAGACGGCGAATTTGAACGGCTTCGCCCAGATCGCCGAGCCCGCGAGGACCCGGTCGTCGACCAGGAGTCCCACTCCGGCGACGAACGCCATCGCGGTCATCGCCGCGGCGAAGAGGACTAAGGGACGGTGCCAGGAACGCCAGGACGTCATAGGGATACCCCCGTTGAGGATCAAGAGTCATTATGGATAGTGGAACTGCCTGCTATCCGGTAGTGGAACTATCTACTATGGGTTCCGTAGTTGGCAAGGGCGGAAGGGTGAACACGCGGTGCGCATCGGCGAGTTGAGTCGCAGGTCCGGGGTCCCGGTACCGACGATCAAGTTCTATGTGCGGGAAGGGCTGCTGCCCCCCGGGCAGTTGACCAGCCCGAATCAGGCGACGTACGACTCCGGGCACGAGCGCAGACTGAAGCTGATCCGCGCTCTGCTCGACGTCGGCGGGCTCTCGCTCTCCGCGATCGGGGACGTACTCCACTCGATCGACGACCCCGCGCAGCCGGTGCACAAGGTGCTGGGTATCGCGGCGAAACGGATCGCGCTGCTGGAGGGGAGCGAGCCCGGGCCCGAACTGGAGGACGCCCGCGAGGACGTGGCCGAGCTGCTGGCGCGACGCGGCTGGAAGGCCGAGGCGGCGAGCCCCGCCGGCGAGGCCCTGGCCGCGGTGCTGGCCGCGCTGAGGCGGGCCGGGCACGGGGGCTTCGTCGAACTGCTCGACGACTACGCGGCCGCGGCCGAGCCGGTCGCCCGGGCCGATCTGGACTACGTGGGGCGGCGGGTGGCGCGGGAAGAGCTCGTGGAGAGCGTGGTCGTCGGCACGGTGCTGGGCGAGGCGATGTTCAGCGCGCTGCGACGGCTCGCGCATGTGGACGCGTCGGCGCGGGCGTACGGGGAGGGCGGGGGAGGGCCGGCCTGAGGTCGCGCTCCCGGGAACAACTGAACCCCGGTCACCGCCGCCCCGGGAAACGACTGAACCCTGGTCACCGCCGCTCCGGGAAACAACTGAACCCCGGTCACCGTGCAGGACGGTGACCGGGGTTCCTGTGCCTATGCGTTACGCGGCGCTCTCCTGCTCGCGCTCCACCTGCTCGTTCCACTCGCGCTTCACAGCGCGCCAGGCGTCGTCGTTCTGCCCCGCGCGCCAGTAACCGGAGATCGACAGCTGCGAGAGCGGGATCTGCCGCTCCAGGCGCAGATGGCGGCGGATGTCCTTCACGAATCCCGCCTCGCCGTGCACGAACGCCTGAACCTCACCCGCGGGGAAGTCCAGGGCCTTCACCGCCGCCGTCAGGGCCTCGCCGACCGGACGGTCACCGCGGTGCAGCCATGTGATGGCGACGCCGTCGGGTGTGACGACCTTCTGCTCCTCCGTGGCGTCCGGCACTTCGACGAACGCGCGGACCACCGCGCCCGCCGGCATCTGCTCCAGGGTCGCGGCGATCGCCGGCAGGGCGCTCTCGTCGCCGACCAGCAGGTGCCAGTCCGCCGACACGTCCGGCCCGTAGCCCCCGCCGGGGCCCAGGAAGGTCACATGGTCTCCCGGGGCCGCGCGCATCGCCCACGGGCCCGCGAGGCCCTCGTCGCCGTGCACCACGAAATCGACCGTCATCTCGCGGGCGACCGGGTCCCAGGCGCGCACCGTATAGGTGCGGGTGGTCGGCCACAGCTCGCGGGGGAACTCCTCACGGATCGCGGCCATGTCGAAGGGGTGCGCGTAGTCCGCACCCTCGGGCGCGAAGCACAGCTTGATGTAGTGGTCGGTGAACCCGGAGAGCGTGAAGTCGGCGAGACCGTCACCGCCGAGCACCACCCGCACCATGTGGGGAGTGATCTGCTCGGTGCGCAGTACCTGGGCGCCCTGTGCCTTGGGTGCCTGGCGTGCCGGTCGTTCTGCCACGAGGGTCTCCCTGATTCCGAAGGCTTAGGGTTACCTAAGTTAGCATCTCAGCTCCGGAGTGTGGAGAGCAGGCGCATCAGGGCACCGCCCAGACCCCACTGCTCCGCGAGCGCTTCGAGGGCCGCCGGGTCGTGCGGCTCGCGCGGCAGGGCCGGATCGAACGGGGGCATGGGTACGTCGGCGGCGACCCGGACGACCTTCGGCGCGACCGCCACGTAATCCCGCGCCTCGTGCAGGCGCTTGCGCTGCGAGGGGGTCAGCCGGGCGGCGGGATTATCCACCGCGGCCATGATCCCGGCCAGGTCGCCGAAGGCGTCGAGCAGCTTCGCGGCCGTCTTCTCGCCGATACCGGGGACTCCCGGCAGACCGTCGCTCGGGTCGCCCCGCAGCAGGGCCAGATCGACATAGCCGGAGCCGTCGACCCCGTACTTCTCACGCAGCCATGCCTCGTCGGTCACCTGGAGCGAGCCGACGCCCTTCAGCGGGTAGAGCACTCGCACCCCCCGGGCGTCGTCGACGAGCTGATAGAGGTCCCGGTCGCCCGTGACGATGTCCACGGGGCCCGTCGCCAGGCCGGTGAGTGTGCCGATCACGTCGTCCGCCTCGTACGGAGCGACGCCGACCCGGGCGATCCCGAGGGCATCGAGGACGTCCTCGATGATCGGGACCTGCGGGGCCAGGGTGTCGGGAGTGTCCTCCTCGTCGGCCAGGCCCGCGGGCGTCTCCACCGCCACGCGGTGCGCCTTGTAGGTGGGGATCAGCTCGACGCGCCAGTGGGGCCGCCAGTCGGCGTCCATGCAGGCGACGAGGTCGTCCGGCCGGTGGTCCTGCACCAGCCGTCCGATGAAGTCGAGCAGTCCGCGCACGGCGTTGACCGGTGTGCCGTCCGGTGCGCGCACCGAGTCCGGAACGCCGAAATAGGCGCGGTAGTAGAGGGAAGCGGTGTCGAGGAGCATCAGGCGTCGCGTCACACCCCGATGATGCCGCACACCACTGACACGCACGCCGCACACCGCTGACACGCGCGGTCACCGGCCGGTGCTGTGCGGTTCCCGGTTGAACCGGGATTAAAAGTGAACTGGGTCACTCTCGTGTTTGAGTTGCGTAAGTGGGGGCAGGCGCGCCACCGGAGCGGACCACGTCGCATTTTCAACCAGTGCACGTGCAGTGCGGACCGAATCCGCACCGCTCCACGGTCTGCCGACGGGGGTGGCAGACCGTTTTCGGTTCAACGCGTGAGGTGTATGTGTCAAGGCTGCAAGCTGAGCACCTGTACAAGGTGTTCGGCAGACGACCCGATCAAGCCGTGCAGAAACTCGAAAGCGGCACCGACCGCGACGAGCTGCGCGCCGACGGAACGACCGCAGCGGTGATCGACGCATCGTTCACCGTGGAACCGGGCCAGATCTTTGTCGTGATGGGTCTGTCCGGGTCCGGCAAGTCCACGTTGCTGCGGATGCTCAACGGACTGCTCGACCCCACAGCCGGACGTGTGCTGTTCGACGGTCAGGACCTGACCGCCCTGAGCCCCCGCGAGCTGCGCAAGGTCCGCTCCTCCAAGATCAGCATGGTCTTCCAGCACTTCGCGCTGTTCCCGCACAGGAGCGTCCTGGACAACGCCGCGTACGGCCTCGAAGTACAGGGTGTGCCGCGCGCCGAGCGTGAGAAGCGCGCCGCCGATGCGCTGGAGATGACCGGCCTCGCCGGCTGGGAGAAGTCCTGGCCCGACGAGCTGTCCGGCGGTATGCAGCAGCGTGTCGGCCTGGCCCGCGCGCTCGCCACGGACGCGGACCTGCTGCTGATGGACGAGTCCTTCAGCGCGCTGGACCCGCTGATCCGCCGCGACATGCAGAGTCAGCTCCTCGAACTGCAGAAGCGGCTCAAGAAGACCATCGTCTTCATCACCCACGACCTCAACGAGGCCATGCGCCTCGGTGACCGGATCGCCGTGATGCGCGACGGGAAGATCGTCCAGCAGGGCACCGCCGAGGACATCCTCGTCCGCCCGGCCAACGACTACGTCGCCTCGTTCATCCAGGACGTCGACCGCTCGCGTGTGCTCACCGCCGGTTCGATCATGGAGCAGCCCGAGAAGGGCCGCTCCGACGCGGAACTGCTCGCCGAGGCGCCCGCGACGGTGTCCGCCGAGACGCCGATCGCCGAGCTCTTCACCCCCTGCTCCACCAGTGGCGTCGCCGTCGCCGTCACCGACGCGGAGGGCGACGTCATCGGCGTCGTACCCCGCAACCGGCTGCTCGCCGCCCTGGGCGAGGAACCGCAGATCGAGACGGTGCTCCCCGCTCCGCGTGACGTCAAGAAGGTGACCGCCGGTGCCTAGGTTCACCTTCGGCGAATGGGTCGAGAACGCGGTCGACTGGCTCCAGTCGAACCTCACCTGGATCTTCGACGCCATCAAGGCCGTACTCGGCGGCATGTACGACGGCGTCAACGCCGTACTCGGCGGCGGTGAACCGCTGCTCATGGCGGGCATCTTCGCCGTACTGGCCTTCTGGCTGCGCGGTGTGGTCCCGGCCGCGCTCACCTTCGTGGGCTTCGCCCTGATCGACTCCCTCGCCCTCTGGGACGAGGCGATGGCGACGCTGTCGCTGGTCGTCGTGGCAGCGGTCATCACCATTGTGATCGCGGTGCCCATGGGTATCTGGGCCGCGCGCAACAACAAGGTCAGCGCCACGCTGCGACCCGTGCTCGACGTCATGCAGACGATGCCGGCCTTCGTCTATCTGATCCCCGGCGTCATGTTCTTCGGCGTCGGCGTCACCCCCGGTGTCATCGCCACCATCGTGTTCGCGATGCCGCCCGGCGTACGTATGACCGAGCTCGGCATCCGTCAGGTGGACAGCGAACTGGTCGAGGCCGCCGAGGCATTCGGCACCACGCCCAAGGACACCCTGACGCGGGTGCAGTTGCCGCTCGCCCTGCCGACGATCATGGCCGGTATCAACCAGGTCATCATGCTGGCGCTGTCGATGGTCGTCATCGGCGGTATGGCCGGAGCCGGCGGTCTCGGCGAGAAGGTGTACGCCGCGATCACCCAGCTCCAGGTCGGCCTGGCCGCCGAGAGCGGTATCGCCGTCGTCATCCTCGCCATGTACCTGGACCGGATGACCGGAGCGCTCAACGAGCGGGTCTCCCCGCTCGGGCGCCGGGCAGCCGCCAAGGCCGCCGCCGGTGCGCGCCGCCTCAAGTTCACGCACTACAAGCCGGGCACCGCGGTCGCGATGGTCGGTGTGGTCGTCCTGGCGCTCGTCGCCGGCGGTCTGAACCTCGTGGGCTCCTCCGACGACGGCAAGGGCGCGCAGGCGGACGGTACGAACGTCGGCCAGGGCCAGAAGATCAACCTGGGCTACATCCCCTGGGACGAGGGCATCGCCTCCACCTTCCTCTGGAAGGAACTCCTGGAGCAGCGCGGCTACACGACGGGCATCAAGCAGCTCGACGCCGGTCCGCTCTACTCCGGTGTCGCCCGCGGGGACATCGACTTCCAGACGGACTCCTGGCTGCCGACCACGCACAAGGACTACTGGGACAAGTACAGCGACAAGCTGGACGATCTCGGTTCCTGGTACGGGCCGACCTCGCTGGAGCTGACGGTTCCCTCGTACGTCAAGGGCATCGACTCGCTCGACGACCTCAAGGGTCAGGGCAAGAAGTTCAACGGCAAGATCATCGGCATCGAGGCCAGTGCCGGGATGATGGGCACGCTGAACGAGAAGGTCCTGAAGGAGTACGGCCTGGAGGGTGAGTACGAGGTCGTCTCCTCAAGCACCTCCTCGATGCTGGCCGAGCTGAACGCCTCCATCAAGAAGAAGGAGCCCGTCGTGGTGACCCTGTGGTCGCCGCACTGGGCCTACGGCAAGCACGACCTGAAGAAGCTCAAGGACCCGAAGGGTGCCTGGGGCAAGGGCGAGGACGTCCACACCGTCGCGCACAAGGGCTTCGCCAAGAAGGCTCCCGCCGTCGCCGACTGGCTGAAGAAGTTCAAGCTCACCGAGGAGCAGCTCACCGGCCTGGAGAACGAGATCCAGGCAGCCGGCCAGGGCAAGGAGCAGGACGGCGTCCGCGCCTGGCTGAAGAAGAACCCGGGCCTCGTCGACAAGCTCGCCCCGCTGCCCGACGGTGCCGGTGGCGCCGCTCAGGGCAAGGACGCGGGTAAGACCGTCAACCTGGGCTACTTCCCCTGGGACGAGGCCATCGCCAGCACGTACCTCTGGCAGAACATGCTGGAGGACCGCGGCTACAGGACGACGGTCAAGCAGCTCGACCCCGGCCCGCTGTACACCGGTCTCGCGCAGGGGCAGATGGACGTCCAGTTCGACTCCTGGCTGCCGACCACGCACAAGGACTACTGGGACCGGTACAAGGACAACCTCACCGATCTCGGTTCCTGGTACGGGCCGACCTCGCTGGAGCTGAGCGTCCCCTCGTACGTCAAGGGCATCGACTCGCTCGACGACCTCAAGGGTCAGGGCAAGAAGTTCAACGGCAAGATCATCGGCATAGAGTCGAGCGCCGGGATGATGGGCACGCTGAACGAGAAGGTCCTGAAGGAGTACGGCCTGGAGGGTGAGTACGAGGTCGTCTCCTCAAGCACCTCCTCGATGCTGGCCGAGCTCAACCGGTCGATCAAGAAGAAGGAGCCCGTCGTGGTGACCCTGTGGTCGCCGCACTGGGCCTACGGCAAGCACGACCTGAAGAAGCTCAAGGACCCGAAGGGTGCCTGGGGCGAGGGCGAGCAGATCCACACGGTCGCCAAGAAGGACTTCCCCAAGGACTTCCCCGAGCTGACCGGCTGGCTCAAGGAGTTCAAGCTCAGCGAGGCGCAGCTCGCCTCGCTCGAGGTGGAGATCCAGAAGGGCGGTGCGGGCAAGGAGAAGGAATCCGCCCGTCACTGGATGGATGCCAACCCGGACGTGATCGACAAGCTGGCGCCCGTCGGCAGCTGAAACACCGCGCAGTACACCGAAAGGGACGGCCCCGGTATCGCTCCGGGGCCGTCCCTTTCGGTGTACTCCCGGTCACTCCCCGGTAGGTTTCCCTCCATTCGCTTCGGCGCCGTACAGCGAACGACATGCGTAGGGTGCTGGCAGCCGGGAGGATGGCTAGGCGGGAGGGAGCCGGACATGGACGACAAGGACACACCGCGGGTAGGTGCCGCGGTCCGACGACGGCGCAGGAACCTCGGGCTCACGCTGTCCGCGGTCGCCGTGCGCAGTGGGCTGTCCGTGCCCTTTCTCAGCCAGATCGAGAACGAACGGGCCCGGCCGAGCGCCAAGTCCCTGGACCGCGTCGCGGAAGCCCTGGAGACCACGACGGCCCGGCTGCGGGCCGCCGCCGACTCGGCGCGCGCCGTCGACGTCGTACGGGCCGGTGAGGGCGACGGGGTACGCAGAGTGGTGCGCGGCCGCCATCAGCTCAGCGCCCTGGAGTTCACGGGCGAGCAGGATCTCGGGCGCGAGTTCCAGCACCGCAACGACGAGGTGATGTACGTCGTGGAGGGCGCCGCCGAGGTGGAGGCCGAGGGACAGGCGTACCGGCTCGACCGCGGCGACACGCTGTTCCTCTCCGGCGGCGTACGTCACCGCTGGCGCGCGACCGTGCCCGGCACCCGGCTGCTCGTCGTCGCGGTGCCGGAACACATCGACGCCACCTTCGACCCCCGCCGCTGAAGGGGGACTGCCCGCCGTATCCGTCGACGGGGCGTTTCCTCAGGTGGCGCGGGCCGTTACCGGCAGAGGTGCCCGCGGCGCCGCGAGCAGCGCTCCGCCGACCAGCCCCCGCAGCGTCCGCGCCGCGGCCACCGACCAGGCCACCACGAGGAACACGTACAGCGCGACGGCCAGCCAGGTGAAGGCCGTGAGCCCGGTGTGCCTGGCCAGCCCCGCGGCGCCGGTGACACACGTGCCGACCGGGAAGGTGAAGCCCCACCAGGTCATCGTGAACGTCATACCGCCCCGCGCCGCCCGTACGACCATGGCGCCGGCCAGCGCCAGCCACAGCAGCGCGAACCCCATCACGGGCACCCCGTACAGCACGGCGAACGCGGCGAAGGCGGAGGCGTACGGAGCCCCGACCGCCCCCGGCGCCACATCCGCCAGCTGATTCACCGCGGTCGTCGACTGCCCCAGCGGACCGAGCACCAGAAACAGCGTGGGCGTCAGAGCCAGGGGCAGCGGCCCGTGGTGCACCAGCCGGGCGAAAACCAGCGGCAGCACCACCAGCGTCGCCAGCAGGGACAGCCCGAACATCGCGTAACAGGCCAGCAGCAGCGCCTCCTGCCACTGCCCGGCGGGCAGCTCCGGCACCAGCAGCGGACCGAGCGCGGCGGAGACCATGGGCGCCACCAGCGGCAGGAGCCAGACCGGCGAGGCCGTACCGGGAGCCGGCCGGTGGCGTACGACCATCAGATACGGGATCACGACCGCGGTGGCGAGTCCGATCACCGTACCGATGACGAACAGCACCGCGTCCACGGCGACCGCGGCCCCGTGCCCGATCACATCCCTGCCGACCACCATCGTGGCTCCGCCGACCGCGAGCAGCGCCATGGAGAGACAGCCGTAGAAGGGGGCGACGGCCGGGTCCAGGAGGTGGGCCCGCGCCTGGTCGCGGTGGAGCAGCCAGTGGCCGGCGCGGGCCACGAGGACGACGGCGAGCAGCACAGCCGAGAGCGCCCACACGACGGTGCAGGCCACCCGCAGCGCGGCGATGTCCCCGGGCAGGGCCACGCCCGCGCTGGCCACGATCGCGGTGCCCATGACGGTCGCGTACCAGTTGGGGCCGACATACCGCAGGGCCGGAAGCCGGAGGGCGGCCGGGTGGTACGCACCGGCGCGGGACTGGATCTGCGGATAGATGGCCATGACACGATTCTGGCGGCGTGCGGCGTCCTCCACCAGGGAGCCCGGCTCTATGAGGTCATAAGCTGGCTTTATGCCCAGCGACCAGCCCCAGCCCCAGCCCCAGCCCCAGCCCCAGCCCCAGCCCCAGCCCCAGCCCCAGCCTGCACCCCTGTCCCACCGGGTTCCCGACCTGGGCGCGCTGGAGCTGCTGCTCGCCGTCGCCCGGCACGGCAGCCTCGGGCGCGCGGCACGCGACGTCGGCATCACGCAGCCCGCCGCGTCCAGCCGCGTCCGGTCGATGGAGCGACAGCTCGGCGTCGCGCTCCTGGACCGCTCGCCCCGCGGCTCCCGGCTGACCGACGCGGGCGCTCTCGTCACGGACTGGGCCCGCAGGGTCGTCGAAGCGGCCGAGGCGTTCGACGCGGGCGCGCAGGCTCTGCGGGACCGGCGGGACTCCCGGCTGCGTGTCGCGGCCAGCATGACCATCGCCGAGTACCTGCTGCCGGGCTGGCTGATCGCGCTGCGCGCCGAACGGCCCGGTACGGCCGTTTCGCTGCTCGCCGGGAACTCCGCAGTGGTCGCTCAGCGCCTTCTCGGCGGCGAGGCCGATCTGGGATTCGTGGAGGGCCTCTCGATACCGGAAGGTCTCGACGGCACGGTCATCGCGCACGACCGGCTCGTCGTCGTGGTCGCCCCCAGCCACGCCTGGGCCCACCGCCGCACACCCCTGACTCCCGCGGAACTGGCCGCGACGCCGCTGATCCTGCGCGAGTACGGCTCCGGCACCCGCCAGGTCCTGGACGCCGCACTCGCCGTACACGGCGGTCTCGCCCGGCCGCTCCTGGAACTCTCCTCGACCACGGCGGTGAAGGGCGCGGCGGAAAGCGGCGCCGGCCCCTGCGTACTGAGCGAACTCGCGCTCGGCGAGGAACTGTCGGCCCGCCGCCTCGTCAAGATCCCCATCGCGGGCGTACGGCTCCGACGCCAGCTCCGCGCGGTCTGGCCCACCGGCCACCGCCCGACGGGCCCGGCCCGCGACCTGCTCTCGCTGACGGGCCACCAGCCGTAGGCCGTCTCAGCCGAGGGCGCTGCGTGCGTGCGAGGTGGCGTCCTCCGGAGTCGGAGCCGGAGCCGTACGGGCCGAGGACGCGGCCACCAGCGCGCGCATCACCCGCGGATCCGCGCCCATCTCCGGGTGCCACTGCACCCCGAGCACCCACGGGGCGCCCGGAAGTTCGACCGCCTCGACCGTGCCGTCCGCCGCGTACGCGGACACCACGAGGCCCGGAGCGAGCCGGTCCACCGCCTGGTGGTGGTACGTGGGCACCAGGGACTCCTCCGGCACGACCGACGCGTAACGGGTCCCCGGCACGGGCCTCACCGTGTGCTCGCCGAGCACACCCGTCGTCCCGGGCGGGCCGGTGTGTCCGTCGATGTGCTGGGTCAGGGTGCCGCCCAGCACCACGTTCAGCAGCTGCATGCCCCGGCAGATCCCGAGCACCGGGGTACCGGACTCCAGTGCGGCACGCAGCAGGGCCGGCTCCCAGGCGTCGCGTTCGACGGCGGCGGGACCGGTCCTGATGTCGCGCTCCGCGCCGTACAGCCCGGGTTCGACATCCGCGCCGCCCGCGATGACCAGGCCGTCCAGCCGGGCCACGGCGGCCGCGGCCCTCTCGGGTGCGTCCGGCGGGAGCAGGACGGCCAGAGCGCCACAGCGCTGGACCAGCTGCGGATAGCCGAGGGGGAGCAGAGCGGCGGGCAGCTCCCAGACGCCCCAGCGGGCCGCGGGCTCCCGGTAGGTCGTGATGCCGATGAGAGGTTCGGACATGCTGCGGTCCCTCCGGCCCGCCGGCTGCGCAGCGGGCCCAGTTCAATGGTGTTGATGCATACCTTTACGGCGCGAGGGGGCGCTGCGCAAGGTGTCGTCGCGGTCAGGTCAGGAATCCCCGAAGCAGTGCGGCGGTGCCCGCGCAGTGCTCGCGCATCACCGCCCGCGCGGCCTCCTCGTCCCTGTCGCACACGGCCTCGACGAGCGCCGTGTGCTGATGCTGCGCATGCTCGAGGTTGCGGACGAGCAGGGGTATGCAGTCCAGCAGATCGTTCACGGTGGCCCGGACCGCGGCGTACTGCGCGGTGAGCGAGGGGGAGCCGGAAAGTTCGGCAAGCGTCAGGTGGAGCAAGGTGTCGTGCCTGCGGTAGTCGGGCAGAGGTGCTTCGTGTGTCGCCGTCAGAGCCCTGCGCAGCCGCTCGGTGCCGTCGTCGTCGAGCCCGCGCGAGGCACACAGCCCGGCCGCCCCGGACTCCAGTACCTCACGGAAGCGCAGTACGTCCTCGATGTCGACCGCCGCCACCCGGCGGCGCAGCTCGCCCTCGCCCGCCGCGCCGGCGCGGGGCAGCACGAACGTGCCTCCGTACCGCCCGCGCCGGCTCTCCACCAGGCCCTGGTCCTGGAGGACCCTCAGTACCTCGCGCAGGGTCACCCGGCTGATCCCGAGCAGTTCGGCCAGCTCGCGCTCCGCGGGCAGTCGCTCGCCGCCGGGCACCAGGCCGAGCCTGACCACCTGGAGGATCTGCTCCAGCGCCTCCTCGAAGCCGTTGCCCGCGCGGACCGGTCGCAGCACGGGTGTCAGCCGGTCGATGGATTCGATTCCGCCGGTTTCCTCGGCCACGTCCCGATCCCCTTCCCATTAATGGTTCATTCCCATACCTTAAGCCTTCCGGCTGACCCAAGGAGGAGCATCCCGTGGCAGACCGAACACCCCCGCTGGAGATCGAGGAGCTACGCGTCCTCATCAGGAGCGGAGAGATCGACACCATCGTCCTCGCCTTCCCCGACATGCAGGGAAGGCTGCAGGGCAAACGGTTCGCCGCCACGTTCTTCCTGGAAGAGGTCCTGGAGCACGGCACCGAGGGCTGCAACTACCTGCTCGCCGTCGACACCGACATGAACACCGTCGACGGATTCGCCATGGCCTCCTGGGACAACGGGTACGGCGACTTCGCCCTGCACCCCGACCTCACCACGCTGCGCAGGATTCCCTGGAACGAGGGCACGGCCATGGTCATGGCCGACCTCGCCTGGGAGGACGGCTCGCCCGTCGTCGCCGCACCCCGCCAGATTCTCCGCCGTCAGCTGGAGCGGCTTGCCGGGCACGGCCTCACCGCTCACGTCGGTACCGAGCTCGAATTCATCGTCTTCAAGGACACCTACGAGCAGGCCTGGGACCGCAACTACCGCGACCTGACACCGGTCAACCAGTACAACGTCGACTACTCCGTCCTCGGCACCGGCCGCATCGAGCCCCTCCTGCGCCGCATCCGCAACGAGATGGCGGCCGCGGGCCTGATCGTCGAGTCCGCCAAGGGCGAGTGCAACCCCGGGCAGCACGAGATCGTTTTCCGGTACGACGAGGCCCTGGTCACCTGCGACCAGCACGCCGTCTACAAGACCGGCTCCAAGGAGATCGCCGCCCAGGAAGGCGTCGCGCTCACCTTCATGGCCAAGTTCAACGAGCGCGAGGGCAACTCCTGCCACATCCACCTCTCCCTCCAGGACGCCGACGGCCGCAGCGTCATGGCGGGCGAGGACGGGGCCATGTCCCCGCTCATGCGCCACTTCCTCGCCGGGCAGCTCGCCGCCCTGCGCGACTTCTCCCTCCTCTACGCGCCGAACATCAACTCGTACAAACGCTTCCAGCCCGGCTCGTTCGCCCCGACCGCCGTCGCCTGGGGCCACGACAACCGCACCTGCTCCCTGCGCGTCGTCGGACACGGCCGCTCGATGCGGTTCGAGAACCGGCTGCCGGGCGGCGACGTCAACCCGTACCTCGCTGTCGCCGGACTCGTCGCCGCCGGACTCCACGGCATCGAGCAGGAGCTGGAGCTCCCCGACGCCTGCGACGGCAACGCCTACACGGGCGACTACGAGCACGTCCCCACCACCCTCCGCGAAGCCGCCGAGCTCTGGGAGCACAGCGAAGTGGCCCGGACAGCCTTCGGCGACGAGGTCGTCGACCACTACCGCAACATGGCCCGCGTCGAACTGGAAGCCTTCGACGCCGCCGTCACCGACTGGGAACTCCGCAGGTCGTTCGAAAGGCTCTAGGGCCTCTCGTTTGGATCATGCCGGGCTCGCGGGGTCTGGCACGCGCTCCCCCAAGCTCTCGGCTTCTTCCCCAAGCTCTCAACTTCGTTCGAGCAGGGGAGACCCCATTGAGCAGGGAGGGGCCCCCTCCGCCGTTGTCGTCAGTCACCAACTCCCCCGAGGCCTTAAGGGCCAGGGGGGACCCCCTTCGCGTTGCCTCAGTCCTCCGCCTTGCAGCTCCACGCACCAGACCCCGCTCCCCGATCCGGCCTGGTCCAAACGAAAGGCCCTAGCGTGCACCAGATCCTCAACCCGGCGACCGAAGAGGTTATTGCCAACGTCCCCGCGACCAGCTTCGTCCAGGTCGACGCGGCGGTCGTGCGGGCCCGTCGGGCACAGCGCGGATGGGCGGCCGCGGCCCCCGCCGACCGGGCCCGGCTGCTGCGCCGGTTCGCCACGGTCGTCGACGAACACATCGAAGAGCTGGCCCACCTGGAGGTCCGAGAGGCCGGACACACCCTCGGCAACGCCCGCTGGGAGGCGGGCAACGTCCGAGACCTGCTCGACTACGCGGCCGGGGGAGTGGAGCGCCTCACCGGCCGCCAGATCCCGGTCGCGGGTGGCCTCGACATCACCCTCCTCGAACCCCTCGGCGTCATCGGCGTGATCGCCCCCTGGAACTTCCCGATGCCTATCGCCGCATGGGGCACGGCCCCCGCCCTCGCCGCGGGCAACGCCGTCATCCTCAAGCCCGCCGAGACCACCCCGCTCACCGCCCTCCGGCTGGCCGAACTCGCCCTGGAGGCGGGCCTTCCCGAGCACCTCTTCCAGGTGCTCCCCGGCGCCGGTGACATCACGGGAGCCGCCCTGGTCGAGCACCCCGACATCGCCAAGATCGTATTCACCGGCTCCACCCGCGTCGGCAAACAGATCATGGCGAGCTGCGCAGCCCAGGTGAAGCGCGTCACCCTCGAACTCGGCGGCAAGAGCCCCAACATCGTCTTCGCCGACGCCGACCTCGAAGCGGCGGCTGCCGCTGCACCCATGTCCTTCCTCGACAACTCCGGCCAGGACTGCTGCGCCCGCACCCGCATCCTCGTCCAGCGCAGCGCGTACGACCGCTTCCTCGCCCTGCTCACCCCGGCCGTCGAGTCGATCGTGGTCGGCGACCCGGCGGACGAGAAGACCCAGATGGGCCCGCTGATCTCCAAGGTGCAGCTGGATCGCGTACGGTCCTACGCCCCCGACAACGCACCGGCCGTCCGCGGCAGCGCACCCACCGGCCCCGGCTTCTGGTTCCCGCCGACCGTCCTCACAGATGCCGCCCCCGACTCGCCCGCCGCGACCGAGGAGATCTTCGGCCCGGTCGCCGTGGTCCTCCCCTTCGACGACGAGGACCACGCGATCCGTCTCGCCAACGCCACCGAGTACGGCCTGTCCGGCTCGATCTGGACCCGCGACATCGGCCGCGCGCTGCGCGTCTCGCAGGGCGTACGGGCGGGCAACCTCTCCGTCAACTCGCATTCCAGCGTGCGCTACTCGACCCCCTTCGGCGGCTACCGGCAGTCCGGCCTGGGCCGCGAACTCGGCCCCGACGCCCTCGCGGCATTCACCGAAACCAAGAACGTCTTCATCAACACGGAGGCCTGAATCCCATGACCGACACCACCCCCCAGTGCCGCCGTCTGGTCGGCCGCACCGCCGTCATCACCGGCGCGGGCAGCGGCATCGGCCTCGCCACCGCGCGCAGGCTGGCCTCCGAGGGCGCGCACGTCGTCTGCGGAGACATCGACGAAACGGCCGGCAAGGCCGCCGCCGAGGAGGTCGGCGGCCTGTTCGTACGCGTCGACGTCACCGACCCCGAGCAGGTCGAGTCGCTCTTCAAGGCCGCGTACGACACCTACGGCTCCGTGGACATCGCCTTCAACAACGCGGGCATCTCCCCGCCCGAGGACGACTCCATCCTCACCACGGGCCTCGAAGCCTGGAAGCGGGTCCAGGACGTCAACCTCACCTCCGTCTACCTCTGCTGCAAGGCCGCCCTCCCCTACATGCGCCGCCAGGGCCGGGGCTCGATCATCAACACCGCTTCCTTCGTGGCCCGGATGGGGGCGGCGACCAGCCAGATCTCGTACACCGCCTCCAAGGGCGGCGTCCTCGCCATGTCGCGCGAGCTCGGCGTCCAGTTCGCCCGCGAAGGCATCCGGGTCAACGCGCTGTGCCCGGGCCCGGTGAACACCCCTCTGCTCCAGGAGCTGTTCGCGAAGGACCCGGAGCGAGCCGCGCGCCGGCTCGTCCACATCCCCGTCGGCCGGTTCGCCGAGGCGACCGAGATCGCGGCAGCCGTCGCCTTCCTGGCGAGCGACGACTCCTCGTTCATCAACGCCACCGACTTCCTCGTCGACGGCGGAATCTCCGGCGCCTACGTGACACCGGCCTAGAAGGGGGGCCGACCGGCCCCGGAGCCCGGACTCTAGAGTGGGCGGATGAGCAACGCGACACCGCCCGGCTGGTATCCGGACGCAGGGACACCCGGCACCGAGCGCTGGTGGGACGGCGTGGCATGGAGTGCGCACACCCGCCCGCTCGGCGCCGTCGCGCCCGGCCCGCACCAGGCGTACGCCACGCAGGAGTTCGGCGCCCCACAGCGCCCCGGGGGCAGCACCAGGATCATCGTCATGACCCTGGCGGGCCTGGTCGTCGTCGGCGCGGCCGTCACCGGAGCCGTACTGCTCGGCAAGGACGACGGCGCTGCGAAGCCGGAGTCGCCGCCCAGCAGTTCGGCCCCGGCCCCCACGGACAGCGCGCCCTCCGACACCGCATCGCCCAGTGCCGCCCCGTCGGACGACCCGAAGGTGCTCGTCGACCAGCTCAACGGGATCACCCTGCCCGTCCCCGAGAGCTGGGAGAAGCCGGACAGCACCCTCGACGACGCGACGACGATGCGTACGGTCCTCTCCTACCGGTGCCCCGGCGACTCGGGAAACTTCTGCTATCACGGCACGGTCACCAGCCGCACGGCGAGCTCCACCGATCTCACCTCCGTCGAGGCCCTGGCCAAGGAGGACATCAAGACCGCCGCGGACAACGCGTACGAGGAGAACTCCCTCGGCGACCGCATCCACGGAGGCATCACGTCCCACCAGGAGCTCGCGTCCACGTCGGTCACCGTGGCGGGGCGCACCGGCTATCTGGTGCGCTGGCGGGTCACCACGGGCAAGGGACCCGGCGGCTATGTGCAGTCCCTCGCCTTCCCCTCGGCCGTGGGCAGCGAGACGCCGATCATCGTGCGCTTCGCCTTCGACGCGGGCCAGGACGATCTGCCGGTCTCCCTCATGGACACCATCACCAAGGGCATCCGCCCGGTCGGCGACAGTGCGACGGGCGGGGGAGTGGGCAGCTCGATCGCTCCCTGAGCCCTCGGGGTGCGGGCCCGTCAGAGGAAGGTCAGGCCCTCACCGCGGTACGTCGGTACGGTCGCCGTGATCCGGTCGCCCTCGATCAGCTGGAGTTCGTCGAAGCGCTCGCACAGCTCGCCGGCCTTCGCGTGCCGGAACCACACCTTGTCACCGATCAGCAGATCGTCGGCGGGGGAGCCGAGCAGCGGGGTCTGCACCTCGCCCGGACCCTCCTGCGGGTCGTAACGCAGTCCTTCCGGCAGATACGGGACGGGCAGCCGGTCATGGCCTGCGGCCCCGGAGGCGGGATAGCCGCCACCGAGCACCGTCACCACGCCCACTCCGGGCCGGCGGACCACCGGCTGCGCGAACAGTGCCGCCGGACGGCCCGTGAACGACGTGTAGTTGTCGAACAGCCGCGGTACGTAGAGTCCCGACCCGGCCGCGATCTCCGTCACCGCGGACTCGGCGGCCGTGTGCTGCACGCTGCCGGTGCCGCCGCCGTTCACGAACTCCAGGTCCGGCGTGACCGCGCGCACCGCCCGCACCACCTCGGCCCGCCGCGCCGCCAGCTCCTTGCGGGCCACGGCCTGCATCAGCCGCACCGCCCGTGACCGCAGCGGCCGCCCGGCGACGGAGTCACCGACACCGGCGACATGGCCCTCGTACGCCATCAGCCCCACCAGCCGGAAACCGGGCCTGCGGGCCACCGAGCGGGCCAGCTCCGCCAGTTGGGCGGGCGAGCGCAGGGGCGAACGCAGCGCCCCGATCCTGACCCGGCCGCCGAGCAGCCGCAGCGAGGTGTCCAGCTCCAGACAGACCCGGATCTCCTCCCGCCCACCGGCCCTCGCGGCGTCGATCAGCTCCAGCTGGGACGGGTCGTCGACCATGACGGTCACCGCCCCGGCGAGCTTCGGATCACCGGCCAGCTCGGCGAACGCGGCACGGTCGGCCGACGGATAGGCCAGCAGTACGTCCTCGAAACCGGCCCGGGCCAGCCACAGCGACTCCGCCAGGGTGAACGACATGATCCCCGCGAACCCGGGCCGCGCGAGCACCCGCTCCAGGAGGGCCCGGCAGCGCACCGACTTGGTCGCCACCCGGATCGGTTTGCCGGCGGCCCGGCTCACCAGGTCGTCCGTATTGGCGTCGAACGCCTCCAGATCGACCACGGCGAGCGGGGCGTCGAGATGGGCGGTGGCCCGGTTGTAACGGGTCCGGTCAGCGGCGCGGGCAGTCATGGCCGCAGCTTGCCAGACGGCCGTACCGCTGGGGTAGGGGGACGATCGGGGCAGATCCCCCCGAGCCGCGGCGTCAGTTCCCAACGGTCAGCCGCCAACCCGTAGAGTGACGGTCACGCGCTGACCAACGGGCCCGCCCGTGAGGGCGGTCCGCGGGCGGTACGAGGACGCGAACCAGGGGGCCGGATGAGTACCGAAGCGCAACGCGCTCCCGTGCCACCGCGCCCGACCACTCCGCCCCCTCCGGCGACGGCCCGTCACGACGCACCGCAGCAGCCCTCCGCTCCCGCACTGCACCAGCCCCCACCCGTTCAGCCCCCACTCGTTCAGCCCCCGCCTGCCGAAACGACCGCACGCCTGCGGCGGGTGCCGTCGGCCGGCCCGGGAGCCGGCCCGGGAGCCGGGCCGCGGCCCGGGCCGCCCGTCGGGCCGCCGCCTCCCGTCACGCGGCGTAGGCCCGTCGGTGCCGTGGATCTCTCCGCGACGCCCGGGTCCGCCCCGGCGCCCTACCCGTACCCGAACTCCTACGCGCCGCCCCGGTACACCTTCGCCGAGACGCCCGTCGAGACCACCACCCGGCTGCGTCCCGTCCGCCCGCGTCACCCCGCGCGGACCGTGGGCGCCGCCGCCTGTGTCGTGTTCGGGCTCGGGCTGATCGGGGGCGCGGTCACCGGGACCTGGCTGACCGGTGACTCCTCGGCCGACGCCGGCACCCGTACCGCGTACAGCGAGGGCCGCACCGCCTGGCACAGCGTCCCCGTCGGCACCCTCTTCCCGGCCACCCTCAAGGGCGACGGCGCGGGACCCGGGGCCACGGACCGGGTCTGGACCCGGGTCGCCGTCGCCCCGGACGGCACCTGCGCCAAGGGCCTCGACCCGCTGCTCCTGAAGACGCTGCGCGCCGTCGGCTGCGCACGCATGCTGCGGGCCACCTACACCGACGCGACCAACAGCAGTGTCGTCACCGTCGGGATGGTCTTCACCGAGGCCGACACCGAGGGGATGCGCGCCCTCAGTACCCGGTTCACCGGCCAGCGCCTCGACGGGCGCGCCGACCTGATGCCGCGTACCTACGCCCCCGCGGGCACCGTCGCCGCCGGGTTCGGTGACCGGCAGCGTGCCAGCTGGACCGTCCACGTCCTGACCGAGGTGCCCGTCGTCGTCTTCGCCGTCTCGGGCTTCGCCGACGGCCGCGAGGTCGCCGCACCCCAGCCCGCCGCCGAGGCCATGGCCGCGGGCGCGACGACGGCCGTCGCGCAGGCCGGGCTCGGCCACGAGGCGAAGGGCGTCGCGGACCGGGTGGAGCGCGGCCTGCGCATGACGGTCACCGAACTCACGGAGCAGCCCGAATGAGCCGACGCCCGCCCGGACGCCGCCGCCGGGCCCTCGCTGCGGTCTGCGCCGCGACCGCGTTCACCCTGGTCCCCGCCGCGCCCGCCCACGCCGACGGCATCCGCGACCAGCAGTGGGGCCTGGCGGCCCTCCACACCGACCGGGCCTGGCAGACCACCAAGGGCGAGGGCATCACGGTCGCCGTCCTGGACACGGGTGTCGACGCCTCCCATCCGGACCTCGCGGGCCAGGTCCTGCCCGGCAAGGACCTGATCGGCTTCGGAGCCGAGCGCGGTGACCGGGCCTGGGCCCTGCACGGCACCGCGATGGCCGGGATCATCGCGGGCCGGGGGAGCGGTCCCGGCCGGGGCAACGGCGTCCTCGGTATCGCCCCGGAGGTCAAGATCCTGCCCGGCCGGGTGATCCTGGAGTCCAACGACCCGTCCCGCGGGAAGGCCCGCGAATCACGCGGCACCGCCCTCGCGGAAGGCATCCGCTGGGCCACCGACCAGGGCGCGGACGTCATCAACCTCTCCCTCGGCGACGACAGCAAATCCGCTCACCCCGAGCCCAGCGAGGACGCGGCCGTCCAGTACGCCCTGGCCAAGGGTGTCTCCGTCGTCGCGTCGGCCGGCAACAGCGGCGAGAAGGGCGACCGCATCTCGTACCCGGCCGCCTACCCCGGTGTGATCGCGGTCGCGGCGGTCGACAAGTACGGCACGCACGCCGCGTTCTCCACCCGGCGCTGGTACGCCACCGTCAGCGCACCCGGCGTCGACATCGTCGTCGCCAACCCCGACCGCCACTACTACATCGAGTGGGGCACCTCCGCCGCCTCCGCGTTCGTCTCCGGAGCCGTCGCGCTGGTGCGCGCCGCCCACCCGGAGCTGACCCCCGCCCAGATCAAGAAACTCCTCGCGGACACCGCCCGCAACTCCCCGCCGGACGGCCGCGACGACGCCCGGGGCTACGGTCTCGTCGACCCGGCCGCCGCGATCGAGGCCGGATCACGCATCCGTACCGCCGGGAACCCCGGCTCCACCGCGACCGGCTACGCCAAGCAGTACTTCGGCCCCGGCCCCACCCCCCGACCGGAGGACGACAGCCCGGCGAACTGGCTCGCCCCGACCGCCGGCGGACTCGGCGCCGTGCTGCTGGCGCTGGCCGTTGTCCTGTGGCGGGCCAGGGAAGGCCGGGGCCCTAGCGGGCGTCGCTGACCGCCGCGACGGCCGCGACCGCAGCCTCGGCCACCGACTCGACGAGCGCGATGCCCGCCTCCTTCGTGGCGTGCCCGTCGGAGAGCACGGCGACCAGATACGTACGACCGCCGACGAGGACCCGGCCGATGCTGTTGATGTCCCACAGCCCCGTCGTGGTCCGGGGCATCCAGCCGTTCTTGAGCGACCAGCCGGTGCCCGCCGCGGACACCCCCCACTGCTGGTCCGCCTCGACCTTTCCCATCAGCTCCTGAACGTAGGCACGCGAATCCGCGGACAGTACGGAATCCCCGGCCGGGTCGAAGACCGCCCGGAGCAGACGCACCTGATCCGAGGCCGTCGTCTGCGTCAGCCCCCATGCCTGAGCGGCGGTCGTCGAGGTCAGCCCGAGCCGGGCGTTGGCCGCGTCGAGCCCTTCCGCACCGCCGATCACCTGCCACAGCCTGGTGGCCGAGGCGTTGTCACTGCGCTGGATCATCGCGGCGGCGTACCCGTGCTCGGCCCCGCTCAGCTCGCGCCCCTCGTCCTGGGCCTGGAGCAGCAGGGCGGCCAGCACATCGACCTTGACGATGCTCGCGGTGTCGTACGTCGTCGTGTCCCCGTACGTCGCGATGGCCTCGCCGCCGTCTGCCAGCACGGCGACGGACAGCGCGCCTTCGCCGGTCAGCGGCGCCACCGCCCCGGCCAGCTCCGCGTCGAGATCCACCTCGGCCTCCTCGCTCGTCGCCGCCGCGGCCGGCGGGCTCGACGCGGACGATACGGACGCGAGAGCGACGGGCGCGCGATCCGGCGACCGACCCACCAGGAAGGCGCCCCCGGCGGCCGAACCCGCCAGCAGCACCACGGCCGTCACGGAGGCGGACAGCGCGGAGCGGCGAATTCTGTGGCGGGACATGCTCCGCACGCTAGGAAGGGGAGCTGGCAGCACCCTGTGCCCGACCTGTCGCCGAGATGAGAAAGCCGACCGACTACGCTCGTCACGTGGCGCTCAAGAACATTCCGGACCCCGGTTTCTCCAACGACGACGGCATGGCCGCTCCCGAGCTGACCGCGGCACTCGCCGCATGGTCACAGGACCGGAAGGCCGTCGGCCCGGTCCTCGAAGCTCTCCTCGGCGCCCGGCTGCTCGTCCCCGTCGTCGCCGTGCTCGGCGAGGTGGAGGAGGACGAGAACGGACTGCGCCGCGAGAAGACGAGCGACATGGCCGTCCCCACCCTCCAGGCCGGTGACCGGCGCGCTCTGCCCGCCTTCACCTCGACCGCCTCGCTGGCCCTCTGGGACCCGGAGGCCCGCCCTGTCGCCGTACCCCTGCATCAGGCGCTCCAGGCCGCCGCGCACGAGAAGGCGGACACGGTGGTGCTCGACCTCGCGGGCCCGGTCGCCTTCGAACTGACCGGCTCCGCGCTGCGCGCCCTCGCCGAGAACCGCGCCAGCGCCGACCCGCTCGACGACCCGGCCGTCGTCGCGGCGGTACGGGACGTCGTCGCCGCCGAACCCGCGGTGCTCCGTGCCCACCTCGGCCCCGGCCCCGCCGACGGCATCGTGGCGGTGGTCCTCGTACCGGACGCCGTTCCCGCCGAAGCGGCCCGGCGGCTGGCCCAGGCACTGGCGGCCAGCGAGGACCTGCGGGCCAGGCTGGTGCGGGGTCTCGACCTGGCCCTGCTGCCGGCCGACGCCGTCGCGCCGGGCGGGCCCTTGTTCACGCGCTGATCACCCGGACCCATATGACGCGAGCCCGCCGCCTGTCACAGGCTGCGGGCTCGCGTCGTCGGGAAGATCAGACAAGAAGCGGCTGAGGGAACGGACTGGACTGACGGACTAGCCGTACACCGGCCCCGTGTACTTCTCGCCCGGGCCCTGGCCGGGCTCGTCCGGTACGAGGGACGCCTCGCGGAACGCCAGCTGGAGCGACTTCAGGCCGTCGCGCAGCGGGGACGCGTGGAAGGTGCTGATCTCGGTGGTGCTGGCGTCCAGCAGGCCGGCCAGGGCCTGCACCAGCTTGCGGGCCTCGTCCAGGTCCTTGTGCTCGTCGCCGTCCTCGGTGAGGCCGAGCTTCACGGCGGCTGCGCTCATCAGGTTCACGGCGACCGTCACGATCACCTCGACCGCGGGGACCTCCGCGATATCGCGGGCCATGTCGTCGAAGCCGGGGGATTCACTGCGGGGGGTCGCGTCACTCATGTCCCACACGATAAGGCCATGCTCAGACGTCCCCGACTGCGGGAGACGCTCCGCGCCGGGCCCCGGCCCGCGACGCCTCGCGGGTTCGCAGCACCTCGCCGGAGCTGCTAATCTTGGGTAACGACCGGCCGGACACCTATGTGCTCGGCCCACAAGTGGAGGCTCCGATCTCCCACCTGACCGTCCTCCGGGACGGTGGGTCACCGGTCAGGCGGCGCCCATCGTTCCGTACGGACGATGGAGCTGCCCGATGCGCCCCGCGGTTGACCGCGGCGGTGTTCCGGTATTTCCAGGAGCCCCGCCTGTGTCCCGTCCGGGGCTTTTTTCGTGTCCCGTCACGGTTGGTCTTTCGAAAGAGACGTTACGCGGCTGCCCGCCAGGCGGTCCGCGTGGTGCTACCTAGGAGGATCCATCAGCGCCGAGCCCCGCATCAACGACCGGATTCGCGTTCCCGAGGTGCGACTTGTCGGTCCCAGCGGCGAGCAGGTCGGGATTGTTCCGCTTGCCAAGGCCCTGGAGCTCGCACAGGAATATGACCTCGACCTGGTCGAGGTGGCGGCGACAGCCCGTCCCCCCGTGTGCAAGCTCATGGACTACGGGAAGTTCAAGTACGAGTCGGCCATGAAGGCCCGTGAGGCGCGCAAGAACCAGGCGCACACGGTCATCAAGGAAATGAAGCTCCGGCCGAAGATCGACCCGCACGACTATGACACCAAGAAGGGTCACGTCGTTCGGTTCCTCAAGCAGGGTGACAAGGTCAAGATCACGATCATGTTCCGTGGTCGTGAGCAGTCCCGCCCCGAGCTGGGCTTCCGACTGCTCCAGCGTCTCGCTTCGGATGTCGAGGACCTCGGCTTCATCGAGTCCAACCCGAAGCAGGACGGCCGGAACATGATCATGGTTCTGGGCCCGCACAAGAAGAAGACCGAAGCCATGGCCGAGGCCCGTGAGGCTCAGGCCGCCCGCAAGGCGGAGCGTCAGGGTTACGCCCACGACGCCGAGTCCGAGGGCGACGCAGCCGAGGCTCCGGCCGAAGCAGTCGAGGCCCAGGCCGAGACACCTTCCGAGGCGTGACCTCTGGGGGCTGCCATCCAGGCGCCCCCAGGTCCCCGCGGAATATCCCACCAAAGATCTGACGCCCCTGCAGTTCGGTGCCCGGCACCGAGAGGGGCGCCACTGACGAGGAGAGAACGGCGCGATGCCGAAGAACAAGACGCACAGCGGTGCCAGCAAGCGCTTCAAGATCACCGGCTCCGGCAAGGTGCTCCGTGAGAAGGCCGGCAAGCGCCACCTGCTCGAGCACAAGTCGTCCAAGAAGACCCGCTCGCTTTCCGGCACGGTCGTCGTGGCTCCGGCCGACGTCAAGAAGGTCAAGAAGCTTCTCGGCAAGTGAGTCGCCGCCCCCGCTGATCCGGGGGCGCGATCTCGATCCGACCGGGACCAATTCGTTTCCGGGCCGTGTGAGTTCCAACCACGGCCCCGCTACAAGGAGTTAACAAGTGGCACGCGTCAAGCGGGCAGTCAACGCCCACAAGAAGCGCCGGGCAATCCTCGAGGCGGCCAAGGGCTACCGGGGTCAGCGTTCGCGCCTGTACCGGAAGGCCAAGGAGCAGGTCACCCACTCCCTGGTCTACAACTTCAACGACCGCAAGAAGCGCAAGGGCGACTTCCGTCGGCTGTGGATCCAGCGCATCAACGCCGCTGCCCGCGAGAACGGCATGACGTACAACCGCCTCATCCAGGGTCTGAACGCCGCCAACATCGAGGTGGACCGCAAGATCCTGGCCGAGCTCGCGGTCAACGACCCCAACGCGTTCGCCGCGCTCGTCGAGGTGGCCCAGAAGGCCCTCCCGAGCGACGTCAACGCCCCGAAGGCCGCCTGATACAGGCAGTCCTTCCAGGTTTTTGAGCCGGACCCGCAGGCGCAAGCCGTCTGCGGGTCCGGTGCGTTGCACCCCCGCTGTCGTTTCTCCGTACGCAGAGAGGCTCGCCGCCGACCATGGGCACCCCCGAACTGATCTCCTCGCGATCGCCGCGTGTCGTGGCCGCCCGACGGCTGGCCAAGCGAAACTTCCGCGGCAAGGAGCGCAGGTTCATCGCCGAGGGGCCGCAGGCCGTACGCGAGGCCGCGGGGCACCGGGGCGGCGACGGTGAGCCGACACTGATCGAGCTCTTCGCCACCGTCGAGGCCGCCGAGCGGTACGCCGACATCGTCGACGCCGCCCACGCCGCAGGGGCCCGGGTCCATCTCGCCGACGGCGACGTACTCGCCGATGTGTCCCAGACCGTCACGCCGCAGGGCCTGATCGGCGTCTGCCGCTTTCTCGACTCGCCGTTCGAGGACATCCTCGCCGCGCAGCCGAAGCTGGTCGCCGTGCTCGCCAACGTCCGTGACCCCGGGAACGCCGGTACGGTGCTGCGCTGCGCCGACGCGGCGGGGGCCGACGCCGTCGTGCTGACCGACGCGTCCGTGGACCTCTACAACCCCAAGTCGGTGCGGGCGTCCGTCGGCTCACTGTTCCATCTGCCGGTCGCCGTGGGTGTGCCCGTCGAGCAGGCGGTGCGCGGGCTGCGGGACGCCGGCGTGCGCATCCTCGCCGCGGACGGCGCGGGCGACGACGACCTCGACGACGAGCTGGACGCCGGCACCATGGGCGGTCCGACCGCCTGGATCTTCGGCAACGAGGCGTGGGGGCTCCCCGAGGAGACGCGGGCCCTGGCCGACGCGGTGGTCCGGGTGCCGATCCACGGCAAGGCGGAGAGCCTCAACCTCGCGACGGCGGCGGCCGTATGCCTGTACGCCTCCGCACGCGCCCAGCGCCCCCGGCGTACGGGACCCTAGGGTCTTTCGTTTGGATCAGGCCGGATCAGGGAGCGGGGTCTGGCGCGTGCAGCTGCAAGGCGGAGGATTGAGGCAACGCGAAGGGGGTCCCCCCTGGCCCTTAAGGCCTCGGGGGAGTTGGTGACTGACGACAACGCCGGAGGGGGCCCCTCCCCTCCCTGCTCAATGGGGTCTCCCCTGCTCGAACGAAGTTGAGAGCTTGGGGAAGAAGCCGAGAGCTTGGGGGAGTGCGTGCCAGACCCCGCGAGCCCGGCATGATCCAAACGAGAGGCCCTAGGCGCTGTCGTCCAGGGATCGGCCGCCCTTTCGATCCCGCAGGGTGTCGCTCGTTCACTGACGACTAGTAGGGTGACGAACTCGGGGGCCCACTGCGCCGGTTCGAGAGGTGGGGTACGGGAATATGGCAGTCGGCATGAGCAGGCCGCGAGAGACACACACGGCCGTCGTGCGCGCCGCAACCGCCGAACCCGCACCGCTGGACGAGACCGATACCGTCATCGGGCCTGGTGACCTCGACCCGGATGATCTGCCCGACGGCCTCGTCGTCGCCGACGAGACCGGCAGGGTCATCTGCTTCAACTCCGCCGCGGCCCGGATCACCGCCACTCCGCGCGCCGCCGCACTCGGCCGCTCGCTGGAGCACGCCCTGCCCCTCGAAGACCTCAAGGGCAGACGCTGGTGGACCCTGACCGACCCGTACGGGGGACTGGCCACCCGCGTCGGCCAGCCCGAGCGGAATCTGCTCCTGCCCGGCGGGCGCGAGGTCCTGGTCTCCGCACGGTACGTACGCGAGAGCCCGACCGGGCCCGTGCGCCGTCTGGTGATCTCCCTGCGGGGCACCGAGGCCCGCCGTCGCACCGAGCTCAGCCACGCCGAACTGATCGCCACCGTCGCCCATGAGCTGCGCTCCCCGCTGACCTCGGTCAAGGGCTTCACCGCGACCCTGCTCGCCAAGTGGGAGCGGTTCACCGACGACCAGAAACGGCTGATGCTGGAGACGGTCGACGCCGACGCCAACCGCGTCACCCGGCTCATCGCCGAACTGCTCGACATCTCCCGGATCGACTCCGGCCGCCTGGAGCTGCGCCGCCAGCCCGTGGACATCTCAGCCGCCGTCGAACGCCACGTCCAGGCCCACATCGCGACCGGTCAGGCGCCCGACCGCTTCCTCGTACGCACCCGGCAGCCGCTGCCCGCACTGTGGGCCGACCCCGACAAGGTCGACCAGGTCCTCGGCAACCTCCTCGAAAACGCGGTGCGCCACGGCGAGGGAACCGTCACCATTGAGATCGCCCCCGCACCCGCGCCGGCCAAGAGTGACGAGACAGGAACGGCAGTCACCGTGAGCGACGAAGGTCCCGGCATCCCCGAGGAGTCGATGGGCCGTGTCTTCACCCGCTTCTGGCGGGGAAGCAAGCGCGGCGGTACGGGCCTGGGCCTGTACATCGTGAAGGGCATCGTCGAGGCGCACGGCGGCACGATCACCGTCGACCGGGGACCCGGCGGCGGAGCCGAATTCCGATTTATCCTGCCTGTGAGCGCCCCGGCCTATTTGACGTAAGGGGTTTCGCGCAGCGAATCAGACAGGGTGGCGGCGGGCGACGGGACGGCCTGAGCTGCCCACGGGCTTCTTCGCCTCCCTGCGGCCCTTAGACTCGACCTTTGGCACCTTTGTGTCCTCCAGGCGTCGAGCGGGGCCACGGGGGTCCGGGGGTATCCCCCGGTAAGAGCAATATCAGCCAATCGGAAGCACGGGAAGAGATGTCGGCACCGAACAAGTCGTACGACCCAGTCGAGGTCGAGGCACTGAAACCGGAAGAGATCGAGCGCATGCGGGACGAGGCGTTCGCCGCCTTCGCCGCCGCGGGCGACCTCGACGCGCTCGCCCAGGCGAAGACCGCGCACACCGGTGGTACCTCGCCCCTGTCGCTCGCCAACCGGGAGATCGGCGCGCTGCCGCCGCAGGCCAAGGCCGAGGCGGGCAAGCGCGTGGGCCAGGCCCGCGGCGCCGTCTCCAAGGCCCTCTCCGCCCGTCAGACGGAGCTGGAGGCCGAGCGGGACGCCCGGGTCCTGGTCGAGGAGGCAGTCGACGTCACGCTGCCGTACGACCGCACCCCGGCAGGCGCCCGGCACCCGCTGACCACGATCATGGAGCGCGTCGCCGACGTCTTCGTGGGGATGGGCTACGAGATCGCCGAGGGCCCCGAGGTCGAGGCGGAGTGGTTCAACTTCGACGCCCTGAACTTCGTACCCGACCACCCGGCCCGCCAGATGCAGGACACCTTCTTCGTCCAGGGCACCACGCCCGACGGCAAGGCGACCACGGGCGACGAGTCCGGCATCGTGCTGCGTACGCACACCTCGCCGGTCCAGGCGCGCTCCCTGCTGAGCCGGAAGCCCCCCGTCTACGTGGTCTGCCCCGGCCGGGTCTACCGCACCGACGAGCTCGACGCCACGCACACCCCGGTCTTCCACCAGATCGAGCTGCTGGCCGTCGACGAGGGCCTCACCATGGCCGACCTCAAGGGCACCCTCGACCACATGGTCCAGGCGCTCTTCGGCCCGGACATGAAGACCCGGCTCCGGCCGAACTTCTTCCCGTTCACCGAGCCGTCCGCCGAGATGGACATGGTCTGCTACGTCTGCCGCGGCGCGTCCGTCGGCAACCCGGACCGCCCCTGCCGCACCTGCGGCAGCGAGGGCTGGATCGAGCTGGGCGGCTGCGGCATGGTCAACCCCAAGGTGCTCATCGCCTGCGGTGTCGACCCCAAGAAGTACAGCGGATTCGCCTTCGGGTTCGGCATCGAGCGGATGCTGATGTTCCGCCACAACGTCGAAGACATGCGAGACATGGTCGAGGGTGACGTCCGGTTCACCCGGCCGTTCGGGATGGAGATCTGATGCGCGTCCCGCTTTCCTGGCTGCGGGAGTACGTCGACCTGCCGGCGACGGAGACCGGCCGTGATGTACAGGCCAAGCTCGTCGCCGTGGGGCTGGAGGTCGAGACCGTCGAGCAGATCGGCGCCGGCCTCAAGGGCCCGCTGGTCGTCGGACAGGTCCTGACCATCGAGGAGCTGGAGGGCTTCAAGAAGCCCATCCGTTTCTGCACGGTCGACGTCGGCATGGCCAACGGCACCGGTGAACCGCAGGAGATCGTCTGCGGAGCCCGTAACTTCTCCGTCGGCGACAAGGTCGTCGTGGTCCTCCCGGGCGCAGTGCTGCCCGGTGAGTTCGCCATCGCCGCACGTCAGACGTACGGCAAGACCTCCCACGGGATGATCTGCTCCACCGACGAGCTCGGCATGGGCGACGACGGCACGCACGGCATCATCGTGCTGCCGCCGGAGCACGAGGTCGGCACCGACGCGATCGAGCTCCTGGAGCTCGTCGACGAGGTCCTCGACATCGCCGTCACGCCGGACCGGGGCTACTGCCTCTCCCTGCGCGGCGTCGCCCGCGAGGCGGCCATCGCGTACGGGCTGCCGCTGCGCGACCCGGCCCTCCTCGACGTACCCGCGCCGAACGCGTTCGGCTACGCGGTGAAGGTGTCCGACCCCTTCGGCTGCGACCGCTTCACCGCCCGCACCGTGGTCGGCCTGGAGCCCGAGGCCCGTTCCCCGATCTGGATGCAGCGCCGTCTGCAGAAGGCCGGGATGCGCCCGATCTCGCTCGCCGTCGACATCACCAACTACGTGATGCTCGAACTCGGCCAGCCGCTGCACGCCTACGACCGGACCCTCGTCGACGGGCCGATCGGGGTGCGCCGCGCCCAGCAGGGCGAGAAGCTCACCACGCTCGACGGCACCGTGCGGGTCCTGGACGCCGAGGACCTCGTCATCACCGACAACCGCGGGCCGATCGGCCTCGCGGGCGTCATGGGCGGTGCCAACACCGAGATCGCGGACACCGCGGCCGGTGAGCACACCACCACCTCGGTCGTCATCGAGGCGGCGCACTTCGACGCGCTCTCCATCGCCCGCACCGCGCGCCGTCACAAGCTGTCCTCCGAGGCGTCCAAGCGCTTCGAGCGCGGCGTCGACCCGGCCGCGGCCGCCGCTGCCGCACAGCGCACGGTGGACCTGCTGGTCCTCCTCGCGGGCGGCACCGCCGAGGCGGGCGTCACCGAGATCAGCGCCCCGTCCGCGCCCCGCACCATCGCCATGCCGGCCGACCACCCCGACCGGGTGGCCGGAGTCGCGTACGGCAGGGAGATCGTCGTACGCCGCCTCCAGCAGGTCGGCTGCGACGTCTACGGGCAGGACGAGCTGATCGTCACCGTGCCGTCCTGGCGCCCCGACCTCGCCGAGCCGAACGACCTCGCCGAAGAGGTCATCCGGCTGGAGGGCTACGAGAACCTTCCGTCGACCCTGCCGACGCCGCCGTCCGGCCGAGGGCTCACCGACCGTCAGCGGCTGCACCGCCGCATCGGCCGGGCGCTCGCCGGAGCGGGCTACGTCGAGGCGCTGAGCTACCCGTTCATCGGCGACGCCGTCCTCGACCAGCTCGGTCTGGACAAGGACGACGCGCGCCGCCGTACGGTCACGCTCGTCAACCCGCTCTCCGACGAGGAGCCGGCGCTGCGCACCACGCTGCTGCCGGGCCTCCTCGGCGCACTGCGGCGCAACGACGGTCGCGGCAGCCACGACCTCGCGCTCTTCGAGACCGGCCTGGTCTTCCGGCCGACCGGCACCGAGACGCAGGCCGTCCGGCTGCCCGTCGACCGTCGTCCCACGGACGAGGAGATCGCCGGACTCGACGCCGCGCTGCCGCGCCAGCCGCGCCGTGCCGCCGTCGTCCTCGCGGGCGCCCGCGAGCAGGCCGGCTGGTGGGGCAAGGGCCGCCCGGCCGACTGGGCGGACTCCATCGAGGCGGCCCGCACGATCGCCCACGAGGCGGGCGTCGAGCTGATCATCCGGAGCGACCAGCACGCGCCGTGGCACCCCGGCCGCTGCGCCGCGCTGTACGTCCTGGTGAACGGTGAGGAGACGCTCTTCGGGCACGCCGGTGAGCTTCACCCGCGGGTCGTCAAGGAGCTCCACCTGCCGGAGCGCACCTGTGCCATGGAGGTCGAGCTCGACGTCCTGGAGCAGGCCGTCGACGGCGCCCTCCAGGCGCCGCGGATCTCGACCTTCCCGGTCGCGACCCAGGACGTCGCGCTGATCGTCGCGCAGGACGTCACCGCCGCCGAGGTGGAAGGGGCGCTGCGCGAAGGCGCGGGCAAGCTCCTCGAATCGGTGCGGCTGTTCGACGTCTTCACCGGCGACCAGATCGGTGAGGGCAAGAAGTCCCTGGCGTACGCGCTGCGGTTCCGTGCCGCAGACCGCACGCTGACCGTCGATCAGGCCTCGCGCGCCCGCGACGCGGCGGTCGCCCTGGCCGCCGAGCGGACCGGCGCGGTGCTGCGCGGCGCGTAGTGCTCTGACGGGATCAGGCAGTGAGGAGGGGCGTATCCGGCCACCGGATACGCCCCTCCTTTGCGCTCGCCGTAAGGCGGGGGACCGCACGCGGGCCCGGCCCGGGCCGGGGGAACCCGGTTGCGGGGCCGACCCGCAGCCACCCTCCGATCCGTGGGCAGTGGGTCGTGCGATCCGGCGCCGTCCGCGCTGCCACGGAGTGTCGGGCAGGTCGGCAGAGCGGACGGCGCGGGTGCGGGTCGTCGAACTGTACGAGGGGGAGCCGACGACCCGTCCGCCTCTTGCGAGGCGACCAAGTCAACCGATTCGCCCCGCGGCGCGACAGAGCGCACAGCAGGACGGCTCGGGCATTCCGTTCACACCCCGTGTGAATCGTGCTGCACTAGGCTCAGTGCGACGCGCAAGGGGGGGCAATGGAGCCCAATATCCTGCTCGAATCCCTGATCGACGAGGCCGGCGTGTCCCGAGCCGGTCTTGCCGGTCACGTCAATCGGGCCGGCCGGGCCCGCGGCCTGGACCTGCGGTACGAGCACACGGCGGTGGCCCGCTGGCTCAAGGGACAGCGTCCGCGCGGGCAGGTGCCCGATCTGATCTGCGACGTCCTCGGGGCGCGCCTGCACCGCGCCCTCACCCTCGACGACATCGGCATGGGAGCCGCAGGCGGGAACACGGTGGTGCACGGCTCCACCCTCACCGGATTCGTCGAGCGGGCCACCGCGCTGTGGCACTCCGACGAACAGCGGCGCCCGCAGGTCGTCGGAGCGCCCGCCGTCACCGGCACGACGGCGGTGATGCCGGTCTGGGAGTGGGAGAACCCTCCCGAGGACACCGATGTCTCCCGGCCGGGCCCGGCCCGTGTGGGCCCGGCGGACATAGTGATGCTCCGCGCGGCCCGTGCCCATTACGAGCAGATGTACCGCAAGGCGGGCGGCATCGCGACCCGCTCGCGCGTCGTCGGCTTCCTCAACGCGGAGACGGCGCCGCTGCTGCGCGGCGGCTACAGCGATGCGATGGGGCGTCAGCTGCACCGGGCGGCCGGCGGTCTTGTGGCCGTCGCCGGTATCTGTGCGTACGACTCCGACGCCCATGGTCTCGCCCAGCGCTACTTCCACCAGGCGCTGCGCCTCGCCAAGGCCAGCGGCGACCGGGGGCTCGGTGGCTATGTGATCGCGCTGCTGGTCAACCAGTCCCTCTTCCTGGCCGAATACCGCCGGTCCGTCGCCTTCGCCGAGGCCGCGCTGCGGGCGGCGGGCACCCACATCACACCGGCGCTCGCGGCCGATCTGTACGCGATGCAGGCCAAGGCGTACGCCCATCTCGGCGACGGCCACAACGCCCGTACGTGCATCCGCCGCGCGGAGGCGGAGGCCGACCGCATCCATCCGGGCCGGGAACCGGACGAGACGGGGTACGTCCAGCCGGGCCTGGTCAATGTGCAGGTGGCCGAGGCGCTTCTCGGCCTCGGGGACCTGACGGGTGCCCGGGAGCACGCGGCCACAGCCGTACGCGCCCCGGCGCACGACCGCGGTCAGGTGCACCGGCTGGCGATGCTCACGCACATCGAGCTGCTTCAGGGGGAGGCGGACCGGGCGGCGCGCACGGCCTCGGACATGGCCGAACGGGCCAGGGGCATGGAGTCCCAGCGGCTGCGCGACCGGCTCCGGGCGGTGCGTGCACAGCTGGCTGCGAGCGGCTGCGCCGAGGCCGAAAAGGCGGCCGGGATCATCGACGGAGCGCTGCGCGTGCCTCTGTGAGCTTCGCCCGACGGCCCGCCCTCCGTTCCCCTGGCGGGCTGTCCCTGCTCCGATATTGCCATCGACTTGTCGGAAGGTGGCAGAACTGTGCAGTGGATGAACTTAAATGAGCACACGGTGTACGAGAACCGTTGGTTCCGGGTCAATCTGGCAGATGTCGTCCTCCCTGACGGGCGGCACCTCGATCACTTCGTCATCCGGCTCCGCCCGGTCGTGGCGGCGACCGTCGTCAACGAGGCCAACGAGGTGCTGCTGCTCTGGCGGCACCGTTTCATCACCGACAGCTGGGGCTGGGAACTCGCGGCGGGCGTGGTCGAGGACGGCGAGGGCCTCGCCTCCGCCGCCGCCCGCGAGATGGAGGAGGAGACCGGCTGGCGCCCGGGTGAGCTGGAGCCGCTGATGACGGTGGAGCCCGCCAACGGGCTCATCGACGCCCGGCACCATCTCTACTGGTCCCGGGAGGCCACGTACACCGGCCATCCCCAGGACGACTTCGAGTCCTCGCGCCGCGAATGGGTACCGCTCAAGCTGGTGCCCGACATGATCGCCCGCGGCGAGATCCCCGCGGCCAACATGGCGGCCGGGCTGCTGATGCTCCATCATCTGCGGCTGGGCTGAGGGGAATCGGCACGCGCGAAGGGCCGGCCGGGAGGTCCCGGCCGGCCCTTTCGTGGACGTGCGGTGATGCACTTCGTGGACGTGCGGTGATTCAGGAGTACGGGTAGAAGCCCGAGCCCGTCTTGCGGCCGAGGCGTCCCGCGTCCACCATGCGCTGGAGCAGCGGGGGAGCGGCGTACAGCGGCTCCTTGTACTCGGCGTACATCGAGTCGGCGACCGAGGCCACGGTGTCCAGGCCGATCAGGTCGGCGAGCTTCAGCGGGCCCATCGGGTGGGCGCAGCCCATCTCCATGCCGTTGTCGATGTCCTCGCGGCTGGCGATGCCCGACTCGAACATCCGGATCGCGGAGAGCAGATACGGAATCAGCAGGGCGTTCACGACGAAGCCGGAACGGTCCTGCGCGCGGATCGGGTGCTTGCCCAGGACGTCCTGGACCAGTGCCTCGGCGCGCTTCACCGTCTCGTCGGACGTGGTCAGCGCGGGGATCAGCTCGACGAGCTTCTGCACTGGTGCCGGGTTGAAGAAGTGGATGCCGATGACCCGGTCCGGGCGCGAGGTCGCGACGGCCAGCTTCACCAGCGGGATGGACGAGGTGTTGGAGGCGAGGATCGCGTCCTGCCGGGTCACCACCTGGTCGAGCACCTGGAAGATCTCGGTCTTGACCTGCTCGTTCTCCACGACGGCCTCGATGACGAGATCGCGGTCGGCGAACTCCCCGAGGTCGGTGGTGAAGCTGAGGCGGCCGAGCGTCTCGTCCCGCTCCTCCTCGGTGATCTTGCCGCGTTCGGCGGCCTTCGAGAGGGAGTTGTGCAGCCGGGTGCGGCCGATCTCCAGCGCCTCGCCGGTGGTCTCGGCCACCATGACCTGAAGGCCGCTGCGGGCGCACACCTCCGCGATGCCCGCGCCCATCTGGCCACAGCCCACCACTCCGACGCGTGCAATGTCGGCCATAGAGTCCGTCACCTCGTGCCTTTCGCTGATCCCTGTGTCGCAGGTTTCCGTCCGGTTCCGGTGCCCGCCTCGACCCCACGACGTTACTCCGTGATCCGGGGCCCGTGACCTGGGGGTCGTACCGTCGACGGTCGGGTGTGATCCCCGTCACTCGGGGCGGCCGGCAGGGAGGTGCGATGCCCCCTGGCCGCAGGGGGCATGAACCGGGGACCCCACTCGGAGGTCCCCGGCGTCCGGTCCCGGCTCTACCGCTGTTTGTCCTGCGGGGCCGTGTGCTGCACGACACAGTCGGGGCCGGGAGACTTGATCGATTCGTGTCCGTCGTCGTAGCGGAGCCGGTACGGCGGAGTGCCCCCGGCACCGAGCACTTCGATGATCTCTGCGACTTTGTCGTGCTGTCCCACGGTTCTGCCGTGAATCAGCAGTCGGTCGCCGGTGTGTGCCTCCATCGGGAGTGGCCTCCTCACGGGTGGCGGTCCTATCGACAAGTCTATGACCGGGGAGCGGCTTTGACTCCTGCGCGCTGGGTGACCGCGATGCAGACGAGCACGGCCACCGCGGCCACCGGAGCGGCCGCCGGGATCTCCTCGCCGAGCAGCAGGGCCGACCACGCCAGGGTCAGTAGCGGCTGCGCCAGCTGGAGCTGGCTGGCCCGCGCCACCCCGATCTCCGCCATGCCCCGGTACCAGACGTACAGGCCGACGAAGGTGGAGCCGACGGCAACCCAGACCAGGCCGATGACGCCGTGTGCTGTCAGCCGCACCGGTTCGAAGGGCAGCGCGATCGCGGCGCCCGCCACCGTGAGCGGCAGGGCGAGGATCAGGGCCCAGCCGATCACCTGCCAGCCCGGCATGACCCGGGCCAGCCTGCCGCCCTCGGTGTATCCGGCGGCGCACACGAGCAGGGCGCCGAACAGGTAGAGGTCACCGGTGGAGAGCGCCCCGCCGCTCTGCTGCACGGTGAACGCGATCACCACGGCGGCGCCCGCCAGGGCCGCGGCCCAGAACGCGCGCGGCGGGCGCGAGCCGGTGCGCAGCGAGGAGAACACCGCGGTGGTCAGCGGCAGCAGGCCCACCACCACGGCCGCGTGCGAGGTCGTCGTGGTCTGGAGGGCCAGTGTGGTCAGCAGCGGGAAGCCCACCACCACACCGCCCGCGACGACGGCGAGGCCGGCCCAGTGCCGGCGCTCGGGCACCGGTACCCGGCCTGCCAGCAGCACACCGCCCGCGATGGCCGCGGCGAGCAGGCTGCGCAGGGCGACCAGCGACCAGGGGCCGAAGCTCTCCAGGCCCCAGGCGGTGGAGGGGAAGGTCAGGGAGAAGGCGACCACGCCGAACAGGGCGAGAAGGGTCCCGCTGCCGCCGACGGGGGCGTGCGCACCGGTTTCGGCCCCGGCTCCGGTACCGGCGGGACTGTCGACCCGGGAAGCAACTGCTATCGCAGAACGGTGAGTAGCGCTATTCTCTGCTGTCATGCATGAGCGTAGCAGTGTGGCCAAACTGGCAGAATCCCTCCGAGGTGAACTCGACCGCTACTCTCCTGGTGGAAAGCTGCCGTCGAGTCGCACCCTGGTGGAGCGCTTCCGGGTGAGTCCGGTGACCGTCTCCCGGGCCATCGCGCAGCTCGCCGCCGAAGGGCTGATCGTCACCCGGCCCGGCGCCGGGGCCTTCAGGGCGCAGCCCCGTACCGCCGCACGCCCGCCCGGCGACACCTCCTGGCAGGAGGTGTCGCTCAGCGCCGACGGCGGCCCCGAGGTGGTGCCGCGCACCGTCGACGCCTCCGGTGTGCTGGTCACGCTCGCCGCCCCGGCGCCCGGCGTCATCGAGTTCAACGGCGGCTACCTCCACCCCTCGCTCCAGCCCGAGCGCGCCATGGCCGCCGCGCTGGCCCGTGCCGGGCGCCGCCCCGGCGCCTGGGGCCGCCCGCCCACGGACGGGCTTCCCGAGCTGCGGGCCTGGTTCGCCCGGGAGATCGGCCCCGCCGTGACCGCCGCCGACGTACTGATCACCGCGGGTGGCCAGAGCGCCCTGGCCACCGCCCTGCGCGCGCTCGCCCCGCCGGGCGCGCCCATCCTCGTCGAATCGCCCACCTACCCGGGCATGCTCGCGGCGGCCCGCGCCACCGGACTGCGCCCCGTGCCGGTACCGGGCGACGCCGACGGCGTACGGCCCGATCTGCTCGCCGCCGCGTTCCGGGCGACGGGCGCCCGGGTGTTCGTCTGCCAGCCGCTGTTCCAGAACCCGACCGGTGCCGTCCTGGCCCCCGACCGCCGGGGGGAAGTCGTCCGGATCGCCCGCGAGGCGGGCGCCTTCGTCGTCGAGGACGACTTCGCCCGCCGTCTCGTCCACGAGGACGCGGGCCCGCTGCCCGCGCCACTCATGGCTCACGACGAGGACGGCGTCGTCGTCCACGTCTGCTCCCTCACCAAGGTCACCTCGCCCAGCCTCCGCGTCGGGGCCCTGGCCGCCCGCGGGCCCGTGCTGGAGCGCCTGCGCGCCATCCAGGTCGTCGACAGTTTCTTCGTCCCCCGGCCGCTCCAGGAGGCCGCGCTCGAACTGGTCGGCTCCCCTTCCTGGAGCCGCCATCTGCGCACCGTCGCGACCGCGTTGAAGGACCGCCGCACCGCGATGACGGCCGCGCTCCGGCTGGAACTGCCCGAACTCGCCCTGCCGCACATCCCGTCGGGCGGCGGCAGCCTCTGGCTGGGGCTTCCCGGCACATGGACCGGCGCCGAGGAGTCCGCCGTGGTCTCCGCGGCGCTGCGCGCGGGCGTCGCCGTCGCGCCCGGCCGCCCGTACTTCTGCGCGGAGGCGCCGGCGGGCCGCATCCGGCTGAGCTTCGCCGCGGTCTCCGGAGCGGCCGAGATCACCGAGGGTGTACGACGGTTGCGTACCGCCTGCGACGAGCTCCGCGACGGCCCCGACGGGGGCGACAGCACCCCGCATGGGCAGCATGTGCGCGCGCCGGTGCGCGAGGGCTTCCCGCCCTCCTGACCCGGCCGCCCGATCCGTCCCCTTGACCGGCGTGGCGTTCGGCTCCACGATCGCGGCCATGAGTGTTCGAGTCTCCCTGGTCGCTGCGGCGCGCAGCTCCGCCCTGCTTGCCGAGCGCTTCGACGACGACCGGCAGCTCGACCACGCCGGCTGGCACGAGATCCAGCTCACCGCGCACAACCTCCTGCCGCTCGGCGCCGCCGAACTGCGCTACTGCTCGCCGACCCCGCGCAGCCGTGCCACCGGTGAAGCGCTCGGCTTCGCGCCGATGGCACAGCCCGCGCTGCGCGACTGCGACATGGGCCGCTGGCGGGGCTGGACCCTCGCCGAGGTCACCGCCCGCGAACCGGCCGCGGTGGACGCCTGGCTCTCCGATCCGCGCTCCGCCCCGCACGGCGGCGAGCCCCTGATGGCCTTCATCTCGCGGATAGGGAGCTGGCTCGACACCCGGCCCGCCTGCGACGGATTCATCGTCGCGGTCGCCGAACCCTCGGTCGTGCGGGCCGCCCTCGTCTACGCGCTCAAGGCCCCGCCCGCCACGTACTGGAACGTGGACGTCCGTCCGCTGTCCACGGTCACGCTCACCGGAGGGCCACGCCGCTGGAGCCTGAGCCTGGAAGCGGCGTCCCGCTGAGCGGAAGTACGCACGCCTCTTCCGGCCGGTCCCAGCAGTCGGTATGTTGCGGCTCACCGAAGCCACCCGGCTGTGCGCGAACCGAGGAGCCCGACGTGCCGCGCGGGTCGGCGCGCACCAGGGTGCGCTCGCTTCCCGCGATCTGAAGGCTCGTTGTGCGGATGGTCTGGAGCGCAGTGCGGAAACCTGGGCGTCGCGCAAGCGGGTGCTGACCGCGCATTCGTCGTCGCGGTTCGCGGGTGCGATCACCAAATCCACGCATGATCAGTGGGCGCTCGCCCGCCGCTGTCAGGCCGCGCACATCCAGCAGCTGGAAGCCGGGATCGAGACGCTGCGGCACCGTCTGTCCCTTCCGATCGGGGAACGCGGAACGAAGCGGGCTGCGGGCGGCTACCGGTCGAAGAGCGAGTTGGGACGCGAACCCGGCGGGCCCACCCCCTACCCGTAGTACCTGAGAGCTACCCGGCAGGTCCACCCTCCAGCGGGACGCCGACTACAAGGGCTGATCCATACCTTCCGTACCGGAAGCACACACCGCATCCGGTACGGAAGGACCACCCTCCATGGCGACCCGCCCGCGCACCAGCCGTCTGCGCCGCACCCTCCTCGCCGCCCTCGTCGCCGCCTCGGTGGCGGTGCCGGTGTCGGGTGCGGCCGGGCCCGCGGCCGTCCCCGCGCCCGCCCCGGCCGACCTCGGCCCGCTCGGGTCCGCGACCCCGGCCGCCCTCGACGAGCGGTACGCCGCCGGCCGTGCGGGTATCCGGGCGGCCGAGCGGACGGCCGCAGGCCACGGCGACCGGCGACGGGCGGCGGTCCTGCGCACCATGGCTGCCCCCGACCGCCGGTTCCTCTCCTTCGACGGCCGCGACGGCGGCCGAACCACCGAGGTCTTCGGCGACCTCGCACACGCCGGACGCATCGCCGTGCTCGTGCCCGGTTCGGACACCAGCCTCGACTCGTACGGACGCCTCGGCACCGGCGCCAAGGCGCTGCGGCGCGAACTGGGCGAGGGGGCGGCGGTCATCGCCTGGCTCGGCTACAAGACCCCGGGCACGGTGAGCCGCCAGCTCCTGACGGACGGGAGCGCGGCCGCGGCGGCCCCACGACTAGCCGACTTCGTACGGGAGTTAAGTGCGTCCACAGCCGGCTCCCGGATCACGCTGCTCTGCCACTCCTACGGTTCGGTCGTCTGCGCCCGGGCCGCCGCGGACCTCCCCGTCGCGGACATCGTGCTGTACGGAAGCCCCGGAACCGGCGCCGAGAACGTGGAGAGCCTGCACACCACGGCCACCGTCTGGGCGGGCCGCAGCGCCGACGACTGGATCGCCGAAGTCCCGCACGGGCGGCTCCAGCTCGGCTTCGCGACCCTCGGCTTCGGCGCCGACCCCGTGTCGCCCGCCTTCGGAGCCCGGGTGTTCGACGCGGGCCCCGACGGCCACAGCGATTACCTCCGCCCCGGCTCCGTACCGCTGCGGAACATGGCCCGGATCGTGAACGGGCACGCCGTGAGCGCGGAGCGCCGCCATGCGTGACCTCGTGCGGACCATCGAAGCCGCCACCCCGCCCGGCCGCGACCGCGCCGTCGACGCCCTTCGGGCCCTCGCCATCCTCGGAGTGATCATGGGGCACTGGCTGGTGACCGCCCTGGTCGCCGACAGTGGCACGGTGCGCGCCGCGAGCCCCCTCCTGTACATGCCCCAACTGGCGCCTGTCTCCTGGGCGTTCCAGACCCTTGCCGTGTTCTTCCTGGTCGGCGGACGCATGGGCGCGCAAGGGTACGCATCCGCCCGCGACCGGGGTACGTCCTACCGGCGCTGGCTCGGCGCCCGGCTGGCCCGGCTGTTCCGGCCGGTCGCCGCTCTGCTGGCCGTCTGGGCGGTGGCGGTGGGCGTGATGGCGGCGGCGGGCGTCGGCCACGGAACCCTGTACACGCTCTGCAAGCTGGTCCTCTCGCCGCTCTGGTTCCTGCTGGTCTTCGCGGTGCTCACCGCCGCCACCCCGCTGGTGGCGCGGGTCCACCCGCTGTGGCCGCTCGTGGTCGTGCTCCACGTCGACCTGCTGAGATTCGGTACGGACGCGCCTGCCGCGCTCGGCTGGATCAATGTGGCGGCCGGCTGGCTGGTCCCGTACTGCCTGGGCGCCGCCTGGGCCCGGGGCGGCCTGCGGGGCCGAACGACCGGATGGGTCCTGCTGACCGGGGGAGCCGCTGCCACCCTGCTCCTCGTCCTGTTCGCCGGCTACCCGGCGTCCATGGTCGGCGTGCCCGGCGCCGCCGTCTCCAACCTCGACCCGCCCACCCTCGCCGTGGTGACCTTCGGGCTCTCCCAGTGCGGCGCGGCCCTGCTGCTGCTCGGCCCGCTGCGGCGGGTGCTCGCGCGGCCCGCCGTGTGGGCGGCGGTGGCCCTGGCCAACCTCTCCGCGATGACCCTCTTCCTCTGGCACCAGACCGCCCTGATGACGGTCACCGCGACCGGCCTGCTCGCGGGCGAGCCGCTGCCGGGACTGCACACCGTCCCGGACGGTGCGGCCTGGGTGCTCGCCAGACTGACCTGGCTGCCGGTGTTCGCGGTGGCCCTGCTGGTGTGCTGGGCGGCATTCCGTACGTACGAACAGGGGCGGCCCGGCCGCTCCACGGTGGTGCGCGAGGCTCGCCCCGACCGGACGGCGAAGGTGCACAGTGCCTAGGGTGGATCACGTGAAGCTGACGGGGGCGGGAAGCGGGAAGCGGCTGGTGACCGCGGTGCGGAAGCTGCCGCGCACCCTGCGCGAGGACATGTGGACGGGTGCCGCCGATCCGCTGCCGCGTATGGGGGAACCGGGCTGGCCGGTCTGGCGGCCGGTGTTCTGGATGGTGCTGGTGGTGTTCACGGTGACGCTCGGCGTGATTCAGGTGGGCACCACGTTCGGCCGGGACGGCCAGGGCATCACCTGGTACGCCCTGCTGCTACCCACACTCCAGGCGGCGGCACTCCTCGCCGCGATGTCCCGACCCATGCCGGCCTGGTGGGCATCGACGACACTCATGGTCGTTGTCGCCCTCGTTTCGGAACCCCTGATCAACCGGGACATGCTGTACCCCTGGAGCATTTCCGGGATCGCCCTGCAGAGCGCGGTGCTGTTCCTGGTGGCGTTGCGGGTCCGCCCCTGGAGCGCGGTGCGGGCACTGGTGATCACCTTGCTTGCCGGGGTGATCTGCACCGCCCTCGCCACCCATGCGCACAACTACGTCGTCGAGCGGGCCGTCCCCTTCTTCCTCGTCGCGACCGTGCTCGGCGCCGCGCTGCGCGGCATCCGGGTGGCCCGCGGCCAGCTCGTCGTACAGGCGGAACTGACCGCCGAGGAACGGTCCCGGCGCACCGTACTGGAGGAGCGCAACCGCATCGCCCGCGAACTGCACGACGTGGTTGCCCATCACATGACCGTGATCTCCATCCAGGCGCAGGTCGCCCCGCACCTGGCCGAGGACCCCTCCGACGCACTGCGGGAGAACCTCGCCTCCATCCGGGAGAACGCCGTCGACGCGCTCACCGAACTGCGCCGGGTACTGGGCGTGCTGCGCACGGAGGACACCCTCTCCGAAGGGGTGCGGCACGCACCGCAGCCCACGCTCGACCGGCTGGACGAACTGGTCGGCACGGTACGGGGCGCCGGCATCACGGTCGTCAGCGAGTCGACGGGGGAGCGGCGGCCGCTCTCCCCGGGCGTCGAACTGTCGGCGTTCCGCATCGTCCAGGAGGCGCTGAGCAACGTGATGCGCCACGCGCCCGGAGCGCGCGTCCGGGTGGAGACCGGCTACCACTCGGCGGCGGTCACCGTCCGCGTCACCAACACTGCGCCCGACCGCGCGGCCGCCCCCTCGCGGGGGGTCGGCCACGGACTGCTCGGCATGCGGGAGCGTACCGTCATGCTGGGCGGTGACTTCGCCAACGGGCCCACCGCCGAGGGCGGTTACGAAGTCGTGGCCACGCTTCCCCTGGAGGACCCCGTATGACCATCCGCGTGCTGATCGCCGACGACCAGATGATGGTCCGCCAGGGCTTCACCGTGCTGCTCGGCGCCGAGCCCGGCATCGAGGTCGTCGGCCAGGCCGTGGACGGCCTCGACGCGGTCGCCAAGGTGGCCGAACTGGCCCCCGATGTCGTCCTGATGGACATCCGGATGCCCGGACTCGGCGGCATCGAGGCGACCCGCCGCGTCACGGCGCCGCCCGACGCCACCGTCAAGGTCCTCGTCCTCACCACCTTCGACCTCGACGAGTACGTGTACGAGGCACTGCGCGCGGGCGCGTCCGGCTTCCTCCTGAAGGACGCCTCGGCCGCCGAACTGGCCCACGCGGTACGGGTCGTGGCGGCCGGGGAGGCACTGCTCGCCCCGAACGTCACCAAGCGGCTGATCGCCGAGTTCTCCCGGCTGGCCGACGTCCCCCGCGCGCCCCTCAAGGACCGCCTCGGGGACCTGACACAGCGCGAGACGGAGGTGCTGTCCCTGATCGCGCACGGACTGTCGAACGCGGAGATCGCGGTACGCCTGGTGGTCGCCGAACAGACGGTGAAGACCCATGTGAGCCGCATCTTCGTCAAACTGTCTCTGCGCGACCGCACCCAGGCCGCCGTCCACGCGTACGAGACCGGACTGGTGCGCCCGACCGGATACTGACGAGCAGCGCGTACAGGGTCAGGGCCACGGCGACGACCCCGTCGATCTACTCAGCGAAGTACGGCCGCCAGCAGGTCGGCGCCCAGCGCCGTCAGATCGGGCAGATTGAGGGTGTAACGGACGTAACGACCGTGCCGCCGGGCCGTAAGCAGGCCCGCGCGGCGCAGGACAGCGAGGTGGCGGGAAACCTCCGGGGGTGAAAGTTCCCAGGCGTGGGCCAGCTCACCGGTGGTGTGCGGGCCGCGGGCCAGGGTGCGCAGCAGCCGCAGCCGTACCGGATGTGAGAGTGCCTCCAGCCGTAGGGTGACCGCTTCCAGCGATACCGGCTCCGATGGACTCGGCTCGGCCACGGGGTACTGCACCACCGGCTGCCACCCGGGCGCGTGGACCACCACCAGGTGCGGGCGGCCGAAGACGCTGGGGATGAAGGTGACCCCGGTGCCGTGGGCGGCGGTCGCCTTGTCCTGCAGCTTGTCGACGATGATGCAGTCGCCGTCCGGTGCCAGGGTGACTGCGCCGGAGACCGACGCGAGTGCCGACCCGATGCCCTGGCGCTTCAGTAGATCGTTCTTCAGGCGCAGGTCGGTGGCGAGTTGCACGGCGACGCCCGCCCAGGCGGCGTCGAAGAAGGCCTCGGCGCACTGTTCGAGGGTCTGGCGCACCCGCGCCCGCACAGCGGCCGGATCCGCGAGCAGCCGTTCCGCGAAGGCCTCTTGCCGCGCGCCGCGGGCCTGGGCCAGGTCCAGGGCCCGCTCGCGCGCAGTCGCGTCGGTGAGCGGCGACGGCGCGGCGAAGTGGATCCGGTTGCTGCCGCACGTGGTGACGAGCGCGGCGGTCACATACGTTTCGTCGTCGATCCGGTCCACGTCGTCCAACTCCTCGGCGAGGGTCGGCCGAGGCCGGGCGGGGAGCAGGAAGTCGGCTTGTGAGGACCGCCAGAGGAACCCCGCCTCCCGCAACCGCTCGGCCAGCTCCGGCCGCAGCCCGGCCCAGACGTCGCCGGCCCAGCCGGCGAGCTGCGGATGATGCCCGGGTTCGGCCAGCACGTGCAGCATCGCGGTCAGCTCGGCCAGCGGGGAGGCGGCGAACCGCAGCCGCTCGGACGGCAGGCCGCTGATGTCGATCCTCAACGTCACCCCCTCATCATCACTGACCGGATGGCCGGCGACGGCGTCGATTGACGGTGTCCGTCAACCGACGTGGCCGGCCCGGCGGCCGAACGCACCGTCTACGCCATGGCAACCATCACCAAATTCCGGCCCCGCGCCCTCGTCCGTGCTTCCGGAGGCCCCCGCTATGCCGTCGCCCTGGTCGTGGACGCGCTCGGCACCGGCCTGCTGCGGCCCTTTCTGCTGCTCTACGGGGTGACGGTGCTGAGGCTGTCCGCGCCGGACACCGGCATCGCCATGACGGTCGGCATCGTCGTGGGTCTGGTGTGCATGCCCGCGGTGGGCCGATGGCTGGACCGGGGCGCACGCAGCACGGTCGTGGCAGCGTCGATGCTGGTGCGGGCGCTGGGCGTGGCGCTCCTGCTGGCCACCCCGGCGGGGCACGTCTGGCTGTTCGCGACGGCGGCGCTCTTCCTCGGCATCGGCAACCAGGCATGGCCGGCCGCCCACGCAGCTCTCGTGGCCACGGTCGCGCACGGCCGGGAACGCGACGTCGCTCTCGCGGCAGGCCGCGCCCTGCGGAACGCCGGCCTGGGCGCGGGCGCGCTCGTCGCCACGGCATGCCTGGCGGGCGGCACCGCCGCATTGCAGGCGCTGGCAGCAGTCACCGGGCTCGCCTATCTCGCTGCGGCGGCCTTGGCATGGTCGGTCCACCTGCGCGCGCATCCGGCCGCTGCCCCGGCCAAGGACAGGGACGAAGGGCCCGCGCCCCGGATGCGCACGCTGCTGGCCGCCAACGTGGTCTATGCCTTCTGCCTCAACGTCCCCGAAATCGCGCTCCCTCTGGTCCTGGTGACCCAGTTGCACGCATCCCCGGTGTGGTCGGCAGCCATCTTCGTGGCCAACACGGTGCTGGTGGTCACCCTGCAGGTTCCGGTCACCGTCCTGATGTCCCGCTTCTCCCGGCGGACCGTGCTGGCTCTCGCCGGCGTGGTACTCACCGCGTCCTACCTCGGCTTCCTCGCGGCCACCTCGCTGGGACACGGCTGGGGTGCCCCGGCCGTCGCCACTGTGTCCGTGGTCTGCACCATCGGCGAGATCATCTATGCCGGCAGCGCCACCGCGCTCGTCACCGCCCTCGCCCCGGCCCATGTCCTGGGACGTGCCCTGTCCCGCTTCGAGCTCTCCACGGGCTTCGGCCTCGCCGTCTCCCCGGCGGTCATCACCACTCTCGCACCCCACGGCCCGTCCGCCCTCTGGGGCGGCCTCGCCGCTGCGACGCTCCTCTCCGCCTCTGCCGTTGCCACCGAGAAGGATCAAGGAACGCGGCCGCATACCTTTGCATAAAAGTGCAGCGCTGCGTATAGTCATGCCATCAATGAGGAGGATTTTCGATGGTGGTACGCGCAGCGGTAGCAGGGGCGAGCGGATATGCCGGTGGGGAGCTGCTCCGTCTCCTGCTGGTCCACCCCCAGGTCGAGATCGGGGCCCTCACCGCGCATTCCAACGCGGGGCAGCAGCTCGGGCCCCTCCAGCCGCATCTGCGGCCGCTCGCCGGCCGGGTGCTCCAGCCGACCACCGCCGAGGTCCTCGCCGGGCACGACGTCGTCTTCCTCGCCCTGCCGCACGGCCAGTCCGCGGCCGTCGCCGAGCAACTGGGGGACGAGGTGCTCGTCGTCGACATGGGCGCCGACTTCCGGCTGAAGGACGGCGCCGACTGGGAGAAGTTCTACGGTTCGCCGCACGCCGGCACCTGGCCCTACGGGCTGCCCGAGCTGCCCGGCGGCCGGGCCGCGCTGGCGGGGTCCAAGCGCATCGCGGTGCCCGGCTGCTACCCGACCGCCGTCTCCCTCGCGCTCTTCCCCGCGTACGCGGCCGGACTTGCCGAGCCCGAGGCCGTGATCGTCGCCGCTTCCGGTACGTCCGGGGCGGGCAAGGCGCTCAAGCCCAACCTCCTCGGGTCCGAGGTGATGGGCAACATGTCGCCGTACGGCGTCGGTGGAGTGCACCGGCACACGCCCGAGATGATCCAGAACCTCAGCGCCGCCGCTGGTGAGCCGGTGACCGTCTCCTTCACGCCGACCCTCGCCCCCATGCCCCGCGGCATCCTCGCCACGTGCAGCGCGAAGGCGAAGCCGGGCGTGACCGCCGAGACGCTGCGTACGGCGTACGAGAAGGCCTTCGCGGACGAGCCGTTCGTCGATCTGCTCCCCGAGGGCCAGTGGCCCGCCACAGCGTCCGTCTACGGTTCCAACGCCGTACAGGTCCAGGTCGCCCACGACGAGGCCGCGGGCCGGATCATCGTGATCAGCGCCATCGACAACCTTGCCAAGGGCACCGCGGGCGGCGCCCTGCAGAGCATGAACATCGCCCTCGGGCTCCCCGAGGACACAGGTCTTTCCACGATCGGAGTCGCACCGTGAGCGTCACGGCAGCACAGGGATTCTCGGCGGCCGGTATCGCCGCCGGAATCAAGGAGAGCGGTCAGCCGGACCTGGCCCTCGTGGTCAACCACGGGCCGCGTCGCGCCGCCGCGGGCGTCTTCACCTCCAACCGCGTCAAGGCCGCCCCCGTCCTCTGGTCGGAGCAGGTGCTCAAGGGCGGCGAGGTGACCGCCGTCGTCCTCAACTCCGGTGGCGCCAACGCCTGTACGGGCCCCCAGGGCTTCCAGGACACCCACGCCACCGCCGAGAAGGCCGCCGAGGTCCTCGAAGGCCACAGCGCGGGCGAGATCGCGGTCGCCTCGACCGGACTCATCGGCCAGCTGCTCCCCATGGACAAGCTGCTGCCCGGCATCGAGCAGGCCGCGGCGGCGCTCAGCGAGCACGGCGGCGAGAGGGCCGCCATCGCCATCAAGACCACCGACACGGTGCACAAGACGAGCGTGGCCACCCGCGGCGGCTGGACCGTCGGCGGCATGGCCAAGGGCGCGGGCATGCTCGCCCCGGGCCTCGCCACCATGCTGGTCGTCCTCACCACGGACGCCGACGTCGAGACCACCGCACTCGACGCCGCACTGCGCGACGCCACCCGCACCACCTTCGACCGGGTCGACTCCGACGGCTGTATGTCGACCAATGACACCGTGCTGCTGCTCGCCTCGGGGGCGAGCGGAATCACGCCCGCGCAGGACGAGTTCGCCGAGGCCGTACGGACTGTCTGCGCCGACCTCGCCCGTCAGCTGATCGGCGACGCCGAGGGCGCTTCCAAGGACATCCGCATCGAGGTGATCAACGCCGCGACCGAGGACGACGCCGTCGAGGTCGGCCGGAGCATCGCCCGTAACAACCTCCTCAAGTGCGCCATCCACGGCGAGGACCCCAACTGGGGCCGCGTCCTCTCCGCGATCGGCACCACGAAGGCCGCCTTCGACCCGGACCGGCTGAACGTCGCCATCAACGATGTCTGGGTCTGCAAGAACGGCGGCGTGGGCGAGGACCGCGAGCGCGTCGACATGCGGTACCGCGAGGTCAAGATCACCGCGGACCTCTCCGAAGGCACGGAGTCGGCCGTCATCTGGGCCAACGACCTGACCGCGGAGTACGTCCACGAGAACAGCGCGTACAGCTCATGAGTACGGCGCGGAAGCACACCGCACTGCCGAAGGCGCAGATCCTCATCGAGGCGCTGCCCTGGCTGACCCGGCACAACGGCAGGACCGTCGTCATCAAGTTCGGCGGCAACGCCATGATCGACGAGGAGCTGAAGGCGGCCTTCGCCCAGGACGTCGTCTTCCTGCGCCAGGCAGGCCTCAAGCCCGTCGTCGTGCACGGCGGCGGCCCGCAGATCAGCGCCCAGCTCGACAAACAGGGCCTGGTCAGCGAGTTCAAGGCCGGACTCCGGGTCACGACGCCCGAGGCGATGGACGTCGTACGGATGGTGCTGGCCGGACAGGTCCAGCGCGAGCTGGTCGGTCTCCTCAACCAGCACGGCCCGCTCGCCGTCGGCATGACCGGCGAGGACGCCCACACCATCACCGCCGTCCAGCACCGGCCCACCATCGACGGCGAACTCGTCGACATCGGCAGGGTCGGCGAGATCACCGCGATCGACACCGGCGCCATACAGGCCCTCCTGGACGACGGCCGGATTCCGGTCGTCTCCTCCATCGCGCGTTCCGCCGACGACAACCACGTCTACAACGTCAACGCGGACACCGCGGCGGCCGCACTCGCCGCCGCGCTGAACGCCGAGACGCTGATGGTCCTCACCGACGTCGAGGGCCTCTACGAGGACTGGCCCAACAGCGACGACGTGATCAGCCGGCTCACCGCCACCGAGCTGGAGAAGCTGCTGCCGAGCCTGTCCAGCGGCATGGTCCCGAAGATGCAGGGCTGCCTCCACGCCGTACGCAACGGCGTCGAGACCGCCCGCGTCATCGACGGCCGGGTCCAGCACTCGATCCTGCTGGAGATCTTCACCGACGAAGGAGTCGGCACGATGGTCGTGCCCGACGCACCGACAGATACCCAGGGGGAGTCATGAGCAACGAGGAGCTCTCGCAGCGCTGGCAGGGCGCGCTGATGGACAACTACGGCACCCCGCAGCTCCCCCTGGTCCGCGGCTCCGGCGCCCATGTCTGGGACGCCGAAGGCACCGAATACCTCGACTTCGTCGGCGGTATCGCGGTGAACGCGCTGGGCCATGCCCACCCCGCCGTCGTCGAAGCCGTCTCCACCCAGATCGCGTCCCTCGGCCACGTCTCGAACCTCTTCATCGCCGAACCGCCCGTCGCCCTGGCCGAACGGCTGCTCCAGCTCTTCGGCCGGGCGGGCAAGGTCTACTTCTCCAACTCCGGCGCCGAGGCCAACGAAGCCGCGTTCAAGATCGGCCGGCTGACCGGGCGTACGCACATGGTCGCCACCGACGGCAGCTTCCACGGCCGGACCATGGGCGCGCTCGCCCTCACCGGCCAGCCCAAGAAACGGGAGCCGTTCGTCCCGCTGCCCGGCGACGTCACGCACGTCCCGTACGGCGATGTCGAAGCGCTCCGGACCGCGGTGACCACCGACACCGCACTGCTGATCATCGAGCCGATCCAGGGCGAGAACGGCGTCGTCGTCCCACCCAAGGGCTACCTGGAAGCGGCCAGGGAGATCACCCGGGCCACCGGCACCCTGCTCGTGCTCGACGAGGTGCAGACCGGCATCGGCCGCTGCGGCCACTGGTTCGAGCACCAGGCCCACCAGGGCGTCGAGCCCGACCTCGTCACCCTCGCCAAGGGCCTCGGCGGTGGACTGCCGATCGGCGCGACCGTCGCGTTCGGCGCGGCGGCCGAGCTGCTGAAGCCCGGCCAGCACGGCACGACGTTCGGCGGCAACCCGATCGCCTGCGCGGCCGGACTCGCCGTCCTGGACACGCTCGCGGCCGACGGCGCCCTGGACAACGTGAAGCGTCTCGGCGAGAAGATCCGGGACGGCGTGGAGGGCCTCGGTCACCCCCTGGTCTCCCACGTCCGCGGCTCCGGCCTGCTGCTGGGTATCGTGCTCACCGGACCCCTCGCACCGAAGGTGCAGCAGGCGGCCCAGGGAGCCGGACTCCTGGTCAACGCGCCCGCCCCCGATGTCGTACGGCTCATGCCGCCGCTGATCATCGGCGACGCGGAGGTGGACGCGTTCCTGCGAGTCCTGCCGGGCGCTCTCGACGCGGCATACGGGGACGGACAATCCGGAGAATGACGATCCGGAGATTGAGGCGACGACGATGACCGAGGCGCAGGAAACCGAGCACGGCGGGCCGTCCGTGCCGCAGACCCGCACGGCCCGCCACCGCCGGATCGTGGACATTCTGAACCGGCAGCCGGTGCGCTCGCAGAGCCAGCTGGCCAAGCTCCTCGCCGACGACGGGCTGAGCGTCACCCAGGCGACGCTCTCCCGCGATCTGGACGAGCTGGGCGCGGTGAAGATCCGTAACACCGGGGGCGAGCTGATCTACGCGGTGCCGAGCGAGGGCGGTTTCCGCACCCCGCAGGCACCGTTGGGCGGCTCCGCCAAGGAGGAGCGGATGCGCCGGCTCTCCGCCGAACTGCTCATCTCGGCGGAGGCCTCGGCCAACCTGGTGGTCCTGCGTACGCCTCCGGGCGCGGCGCAGTTCCTCGCCTCGGCCATCGACCAGGCCGAACTTCACGACATCCTCGGGACCATCGCGGGCGACGACACCCTGATGCTGATCAGCCGCGACCCGGCGGGCGGCCAGGCCCTCGCCGACCACCTCCTGCGCCTCGCCCAGAACGACCGCTGACATCTAAGGCCTTTCGTTTGGATCACGGCCGGGGTCACGCCCTGATCCGCCGGACAGGCCCTAGTAGCGGGTGATCGCCGTCCGGCCCGAACGCGTCCCGATCGCGATGTGAGGACGCCGGGCCGGATCGGCCCAGGCCAGGATCCGGCTCATCGCGGCCGCCGGTACGGAGACGCAACCGGCGGTCGCACCACGGCCGTTGACATGGAGAAAGATCCCGGCGCCCCGGCCCCGCACCGGCCGCTCGTAGTTGAAGCCGATGACGAGCGCGTGCGCGTACTGCGTGCCGTACGTGACCAGATGCTCGGCCTCCGTGGCCCGGCAGTCCGCAGGCCGCGGCTCCACCCACCGGTTGTAGGAGCGGGCCTCGTTGTCCTGGCACCACCAGGAACGGTCGTTGACCCGGCGGTACGGGTAGTCGGTCCCGGCCGGGGCCTGCTCGATCCCGAAGGCGTACGGCAGGTCGTACAGACCGGTGGGTGTGGTGTTCGTGTCCTGGGTACGCGTACTGCCCTCCGTCAGGCCCTTCGCGCCGAAGCGGGCCGGCGCCGACCCGGCCTCGGTCCAGCTGCCCCGCCGCCGCTCCCACCAGGTGACCGTGCCGGTGGTGGAGCCCTCGGACGGGGCCTCGGCGGTGATCAGCTGGGAGCCGCCGCCGGTGTCGGCGAGCCGCTCCGGAAGGGGCGGCGCGCCGGGGTCACCGGCCGCGACCGAGCCCAGCAGAGCCAGCAGTACCGAACCGGTGACCAGAAGTCTGCGCATGATCCGGACCGTACGACCACGGCGGCCGGGCCCCCACCGCGCCTGCTCCGTACGGCCCAACGGGTCACCCGGCGGGCGGCACGGGCATCGGAGGCAGCGGCAGCGGCAGCCCCGGCAGCCCGTCGATGCTCGTGGCGATGTCCGGCTTCTTCTCGAAGTACGCGCCGAGACTGTCGTCGTCCTCGCGACGGAAGCGGTCGGCGTGCAGCGAGCGGTCCTCGTCGTACGAGAGATACGGCACCGCGAAGCCGCACGTGTCCCGGATCAGTTCCGCCGTCACCACGATGATCGCCCGCAGTCCGTGGGGCGAGGGGTCCACGGCCGGGAAGTGGCTCAGCAGCCCGGCGAAGCGGGGATCGTCCCGGAACACCGGCTCCCCGCGCCCGTGCACCCGGACGATGTTCGGCGGTCCCTGGAAGGCGCACCACATCAGAGTGATGCGGCCGTTCTCGCGGAGGTGGGCGATGGTCTCCGCGGTGCTCCCGGCGAAGTCCAGATACGCCACGGTCCGTTCGTCGACCACGGCGAACGATCCGCTCACGCCCTTGGGGGAGAGGTTGACCGTGCCCTCCGCATCGAGAGGAGCGGTCGCGGTGAAGAAGATGTGCTGCTCTTCTATGAAGGTCCTGAGTCGTCCGTCGATGCGCTCGTACGTTTTTCCCATACGGGAATTTTATCGCGGCCGACTCCCGCCAGGACACGGCTATTTCACCCTGCGGGACGACCACCGCGCCGGGCGCGCGCACGCAGCAGCCACTTCGCCGCCACCCGTGCCGCGCGTGGCCGCTCCGGAGCGAGACACGCGAGCAGCCAGGGCTCATCGAACCGGTCGGCGTCCGGGAGCAGCGCGAGCGTCGCGGCCCGGACCACGGCGGGCGCGGGGTCCTCGAGCAGCGGGCACATCCGCTCGTAGGACACCACGTCGAGCGCACGCAGACCGGTGACCGCGTGGACGCGTACGGCCGAGAGCGGGTGTCCGGTCAGCGCCCACAGGGTGTCGGTGTCCGCCCGTTCCCCGCACTCGCCGAGCCCGGCGGCCGCCCCCGGATGCGCGGACGGATCGGAGCACAGGGCCCGGTAGAGGGGCAGCGGGTCGACTCCGGCCTGTCGCAGGACGTAGCGGGCGCAGGCCCGTACGACGGCGGAGCGGTCGGCAAGGCAGGGCTCCGCTTCACTGTGCCGCCCGGCCCCGCGCAAGGCGGTGACACCCGCCGACCGCACACGGGGCGCGCGTGCGTTCAGCAACCGGTCGAGTACGGCGGGCTCGGCACCGTCCCGCAGGCCGACGAGGGGGGCGTCCGCGCACAGGGCCTGGAGGGTGACATCGCCTTCGGTCGTGGCGATGACGGCCAGCCGCATGGGCGACAGCAGCCGTCGGCCGACCGCGATCCGGTGGGCGAGCCGGCGCGTCGCACGGTCCGGGTGCGCCATCAGCACCTCGACGTCGGCCGCCGGCGCCCCCACCCCTCGTCAGGCGCCGATCGTAGAGGGGCCGGGCATCAGGAGCCGCCGCCATTTACGGTTGCCCCGCTCTCCGGACCGTCCTGACCTGGAGCTTTGACAAAGCATACGGAGGACTGCATAGTTATACCCATCAGTGATTGCACCGTAAGGAGAAACCCGTGACCGAGCGCGTCGTACTCGCCTACTCGGGCGGCCTGGACACCTCCGTCGCCATCGGCTGGATCGCCGAGGAGACGGGCGCCGAGGTCATCGCCGTTGCCGTGGACGTCGGCCAGGGCGGCGAGGACCTGGACGTCATCCGCAAGCGCGCGCTCGCCTGCGGCGCCGTCGAAGCCGAGGTCGCGGACGCCAAGGACGAGTTCGCCGAGGAGTACTGCCTCCCGGCGATCAAGGCCAACGCCCTCTACATGGACCGCTACCCGCTGGTCTCGGCGCTCTCCCGGCCGACGATCGTCAAGCACCTCGTCGCCGCCGCCAAGAAGCACAACGCCGGCATCGTCGCCCACGGCTGCACCGGCAAGGGCAACGACCAGGTCCGCTTCGAGGCGGGTATCTCCGCGCTCGGCCCCGACCTGAAGTGCATCGCCCCGGTCCGCGACTACGCGATGACCCGCGACAAGGCGATCGCCTTCTGCGAGGAGAAGAACCTCCCGATCGCGACCACCAAGAAGTCCCCGTACTCCATCGACCAGAACGTCTTCGGGCGCGCGGTCGAGACGGGCTTCCTGGAGGACATCTGGAACGCGCCGATCGAGGACATCTACGAGTACACGCAGAACCCGGCCACCCCCCGTGAGGCCGACGAGGTCGTCATCTCCTTCAAGGAGGGCGTCCCGGTCGCCATCGACGGCAAGCCCGTCACCGTGCTCCAGGCGATCCAGCAGCTCAACGAGCGGGCCGGAGCCCAGGGCATCGGCCGGATCGACATGGTCGAGGACCGCCTCGTGGGCATCAAGTCCCGCGAGGTGTACGAGGCCCCCGGCGCGATCGCACTGATCACCGCGCACCAGGAGCTGGAGAACGTCACGGTCGAGCGCGAGCTGGCCCGCTACAAGCGGCAGGTCGAGCAGCGCTGGGGCGAGATGGTCTACGACGGCCTGTGGTTCTCCCCGCTCAAGCGCGCCCTGGACGGCTTCATCAATGAGGCCAACCAGCATGTCACCGGTGACATCCGGATGACCATGCACGCAGGCCGCGCGGTCGTCACCGGCCGGAAGTCCGAGCAGTCGCTGTACGACTTCAACCTCGCCACCTACGACTCGGGCGACACGTTCGACCAGTCCAAGGCGCAGGGCTTCATCGAGATCTTCGGACTCTCCTCGAAGATCGCGGCGCGGCGCGACCTGGCCTGACACACTTTCAGCCCCTCCGGCGTTTGAGGAGCGGGGGTCTGGGGGCAGAGCCCCAATTCGGGAAGGGGCGGGGTGGGGAGAAGAATCCCCGCCCCGCCCCACCGCACAACAAGGAGCAACCGTGAGCAGCAACACCAGCGACGTACGCCTCTGGGGCGCCCGCTTCGCCGACGGCCCGGCCGAGGCGCTGGCCAAGCTGTCCGCCTCCGTCCACTTCGACTGGCGGCTCGCGCCGTACGACATCGCCGGCTCCCGCGCCCACGCGCGCGTCCTCAACAAGGCGGGCCTGCTCAGCGAGGACGAGCTGACCCGGATGCTGAGCGGCCTCGACCAGCTCGAAACCGATGTGGCCGACGGCTCGTTCACCGGCACCATCGCCGACGAGGACGTCCACACAGCGCTGGAACGCGGTCTCCTGGAGCGCCTCGGCCCCGACCTCGGCGGCAAGCTGCGCGCCGGCCGGTCCCGCAACGACCAGATCGCCACGCTCTTCCGGATGTACCTGCGCGACCACGCCCGGATCATCGGCGGCCTCGTCGCCGAACTCCAGGACGCCCTGGTCGGCCTGGCCGAGGCCCACCCGGACGTGGCCATGCCCGGCCGTACGCACCTCCAGCACGCCCAGCCCGTCCTCTTCGCCCATCACGTCCTCGCCCATGTGCAGCCCCTGTCCCGGGACGCCGAGCGGCTGCGGCAGTGGGACGAGCGGAGCGCCGTTTCGCCGTACGGCTCCGGCGCGCTGGCCGGCTCGTCCCTCGGTCTCGACCCGGAGGCGGTCGCGGCCGACCTGGGCTTCGAGGGCGGCTCCGTCGCCAACTCCATCGACGGCACGGCCTCCCGCGACTTCGTGGCCGAGTTCGCCTTCATCACCGCGATGATCGGGATCAACCTCTCCCGGATCGCGGAGGAGATCATCATCTGGAACACGAAGGAGTTCTCCTTCGTCACCCTGCACGACGCCTTCTCCACCGGCTCCTCGATCATGCCGCAGAAGAAGAACCCGGACATCGCCGAGCTGGCGCGCGGCAAGTCGGGGCGCCTCATCGGCAATCTGACGGGCCTGATGGCCACGCTCAAGGCCCTCCCGCTCGCGTACAACCGCGACCTCCAGGAGGACAAGGAGCCGGTCTTCGACTCCTGCGACCAGCTCGAAGTCCTGCTGCCCGCCTTCACCGGCATGATGGCGACGCTGACCGTCAACCGGGAGCGCATGGAGGAGCTGGCCCCGGCCGGTTTCTCGCTCGCCACCGACATCGCCGAGTGGCTGGTCAAGCAGGGCGTCCCGTTCCGTGTCGCGCACGAGGTCGCGGGCGAGTGCGTCAAGGAGTGCGAGCAGCACGGCATCGAGCTGGACCAGCTCACCGACGAGCAGTTCGCGAAGATCTCCGAGCACCTCACCCCGGAGGTACGGACCGTCCTCAATGTGAAGGGCGCCCTCGCCTCCCGTGACGGGCGCGGCGGTACGGCCCCGTCCGCCGTCGCGGTCCAGCTCGCCGAGGTCAAGGCTGATCTGGCGGCGCAGCACGCCTGGGCAACCGCACGCCAGTAGGTGTAGGAACGGCATCGCGGGCTACGTTGAACGGGACGGACCACCGACCCGACCCACGAGGAGCCCGCGATGCCCTTCGCCAGGCTGGCCACCGCTACGACCCCGACCGCCCACATCGGTTTGGGCCTGGCCGCCGTCGCCAGACCCGGCTACATCAACCTCCACCGCGACCGGGACCTGCCCGACGACCGCAGTGTCGAGGCCCTGCGAGCCCGCACCCATGAGCTCCTCGACGCCGCCTACGCCCAGGGCGTCCGCTACTTCGACGCCGCCCGCTCCTACGGCCGCTCCGAGGAGTTCCTCGCCGACTGGCTGACGGCCCACCCCGAGGTCGACGACGTCGTCATCGGCAGTAAATGGGGCTACACCTACACCGCCGACTGGCGCGTGGACGCCGAGGACCACGAGGTCAAGGACCACGGCCTCGCCACGTACGAGCGCCAGCGCGCCGAGACCCAGGACCTGCTGGGGGACCGGCTCGACCTCTACCAGATCCACTCCGTGACCGCCGACAGCCCGGCCCTCACCGACAAGGAACTGCACGCGCGCCTCGCCGAGCACGCCGCCGAGGGCATCACCGTCGGACTCTCCACCAGCGGGCCCGGCCAGGCCGACGCCATCCGGGCCGCGCTCGCCGTCACCGTCGACGGCGCCCCCCTCTTCCGTACCGTCCAGGCCACCTACAACGTGCTGGAGACCTCCGCGGGACCCGCGCTCGCCGAGGCCCATGACGCCGGGCTCACCGTGATCGTCAAGGAGGGCATGGCCAACGGCCGGCTCGCGGGCACCGAGGCCCCCGCTGTCGTACGGGAGATCGCCGCGGAGGCGGGTCTCGAAGGTGACGCCGTCGCTCTCGCACTCGTCCTGCACCAGCCGTGGGCCGGTGTCGTCCTCTCCGGCGCGGCCACAGTCACCCAGCTCGCCGGAAACCTCCATGCCGCCGTCCTCGACCTCGACGAGCAGCGGCGGGCGCGGCTCGACGCGCTGGTGGAGGAGCCCGAGGCGTACTGGCGCCACCGCGCCTCATTGCCCTGGAGCTGAGCTTGCAGTTGCCGGAACCCGTCACATCCTGCCCGTCCGATCCGTCAGAGTGACAACGGACCGCGACGGAGGATGGGGCAGTGGACGAGAACGCGTACCTTGCAGAGCGTTTCGAGGAGAACCGGGACCACCTGAAGGCGGTCGCCCACCGGATGCTCGGCTCGCAGAACGAGGCCGAGGACGCGGTCCAGGAGGCGTGGCTGCGGCTGAGCCGTTCCGAGGCCGGGGACATCGAGAATCTGGGCGGCTGGCTGACCACCGTCGTCGGCCGGGTCTGCCTGGACATGCTGCGCTCGCGCCGCTCCCGGCGGGAGGAGCCCTTCGACCCGCCGACGGTGCCCGCGCCCGAGCCGGTGAGGGGCGGGCGGGACGGCGGTGACCCGGAGGAGCAGGTGCTGCTGGCGGACTCGGTCGGCCTGGCCATGTTCGTGGTGCTGGAGACCCTGGAGCCGGCCGAGCGGCTGGCGTTCGTGCTGCACGACATGTTCGCCGTGCCCTTCGACGAGGTGGCCAGGATCGTGGACCGGACCCCGGCGGCCGCCCGTCAGCTGGCCAGCCGGGCCCGCCGCCGGGTGCAGGGGGCCGAACCCGTCACCGACCCGGACCTGGCGCGCCGACGCACCGTTGTGGACGCCTTCCTCGCCGCCGCCCGTAACGGTGAGTTCGAGGCGCTCGTCGCTGTGCTCGACCCGGATGTCGTGGCGCGCTCCGACGCGGGCGCGGGTCTTGCGGTGCGGGGAGCGGCCGCGGTGGCCCGCCAGGCGATGATGTTCGCGCCGTTCGCCCGGTCCGCGCAGCTCGTCCTCGTCAACGGGGAGCTGGGCGTCGTATCGATCCGCGAGGGGCAGCAGTTCTCCGTCATGAGCTTCACGTTCACGGACGGGCGGATCGCGTCCCTGGACGCGATCACCGACCGGTCGCACCTGCGCGACCTGGATCTCATCCTGCTCGCCGACTGACGGCCGCGGGCTCAGTCCCCGGCCCACGCGGCGAGCGCGTCGAAGTCGTCCTGATCCAGACCGACCCACGGATCGATCCGCCGCAGCAGTGACCGGGCCGGGTGATGGGCCGCCACCCACGCCCGGTCCCGTTCCGTGATCTCGTCGTCGATCCAGGCGAACGGCCGCCCGGCCGCGTACTCCACGACATGACCGGTCTTCCAGAACACGCCCTCCGGTGTGCCGCCGAAGAGCGAAGGCCACTCGATGTACGGCAGCTCGGGCAGCCCGAGCGGCGGGGCGATCCATTCGTTGGCCTCGGCCATCCACGTCGTGGCCCAAGCCAGTTCGTACCGGTCGGCGAGGGCCAGCAGCGCGCCGCCGTGCCCGGGACTGAGCAGGACCGGCAGCGCGGGCCCCACCGTCCACCCGGACGGCCGCATCAGGTACTTGCGATATCCGTCCGGCGTACCGGGACGGGACAGCAACAGGTACGGGTTGAGCGGACCGTCGATGTCGATCAGCAACAGCGGCTTCATTGCCCCATGGTGCCCTCGGAGTGCCGGGCAGGGCGATGGGTTCGCCCTTAATGATGAGACGCGAATGTCTCATGTGGGTTATGGTTGTCTCATGACTCTGGATCGTGAGCAGGTGCTGCGAAGCGCCGCCGCACTGCTGACCCACAAATCCACCGCCACCATGGACGAGGTCGCCAAGGCCGCCGGCATCGGCCGCGCGACGCTGCACAGGCACTTCGCCGGGCGGGACGCGCTGGTCAAAGCGCTGGAGAATCTGGGCATCCAGGAATTCGAGGCGGCCCTGGACGCCTCCGCGCTGGACGAGGGCAGTGCGGAGGACGGCCTGCGCCGCTTCGTCGCCGCCGTCGAACCCGGCGCGGGGCTGCTCTCCTTCCTCGTCAACGAGAACCAGCTCTTCGAGGGCGACGAAGTGAACGAGGGCTGGAGCCGGCTCGACGCCCGGGTCGGCGCCTTCTTCCGGCGCGGCCAGGAGCGCGGCGAATTCCGCATCGACCTCACCCCCGCCTGGCTGACCGAGGCCCTCTACGGGCTCATCGGTACCGGCGCCTGGGCCGTACAGGTCGGCAGAGTCGCACCCAAGGACTTCCAGTACATGATCGTCGAGTTGTTGATCGGCGGAGCACGCCGGAGCGTGGAGCAATGACCAGCATCGCCCAGACCTCGCACATCGAGGACATCGTGCGCCGGCCGGGACGGTGGATCGCCCTGGCCGTCCTCGTCCTCGCCGTGCTGCTGGTGGCCGTCGACGCCACCGTCCTCGGACTGGCGACCCCGTTCCTCAGCGAGGACCTCGCACCGACCGGCACCCAGCTGCTCTGGATCGGTGACGTCTACTCCTTCGTCATCGCCGGGCTGCTCGTCTCCATGGGCAGCCTCGGCGACCGCATCGGCCGCAAGAAGCTGCTGCTGACCGGCGCCGTCGCCTTCGGTGCGGTCGCGGTGCTCAACGCCTACGCGACCAGCCCGGAGATGATGATCCTGGCCCGTGCGCTGCTCGGTGTAGCGGGCGCCACCCTGATGCCCTCCACGCTCGCCCTGATCCGCAACCTCTTCCACGACCCGCGCGAACGCAGCCTCGCCGTCGGCATCTGGGGCGCCATGGCCTCAGCGGGCGCGGCCGTCGGCCCCGTCATGGGCGGCTTCCTGCTCGAACACTTCTGGTGGGGCTCGGTCTTCCTGATCAACCTTCCGGTGATGGCCGTTCTCGTCGTCGTCGGCATCAAGATGATCCCCGAATCCAAGAACCCGGCACCGGGCCCCTGGGACCTCATCAGTGTCGGACTCTCGCTCATCGGCATGATCGCCATCGTGTACGCCATCAAGGAGCTCGCCGCCCACGGCGGGAGCCGGGAGGTGGCCGCCTCGGCCGTCATCGGGGTGGCGGCGCTCGCCTGGTTCGTACGCAGGCAACTGCGGCTCCCCGCACCGCTGCTGGACATGCGGCTCTTCCACCACCGGGGATTCTCGGGCGCGGTACTCGCCGACCTGCTGACCATCCTCGGCCTGGCCGGACTCGTCTTCTTCCTCTCCCAGTTCCTGCAACTGGTCCAGGGCCGAGGCCCGCTGGAGGCCGGTCTCGCCGAACTGCCCGCGGCCATCGGCGCGGTGGCCGCAGGACTGATGGCCGGAGTGGTGGCCCGCCGCTACTCCGTACGCTCGGTGGTGACGGGCGGACTCGCCGCCGTCGGGGTGGCGCTCGCCTCGGTGACCCTGCTGAGCAAGGACACCGGATACCCGATGCTCGGCTTCATGCTGCTAATCGTCGGAGTCGGTGCCGGATTCGCCTTCACCGTCACCGCCGACGTCATTCTCTCCACCGTCCCCAAGGAGCAGGCCGGCTCCGCGTCCGCGGTCTCCGAGACGGCGTACGAGCTCGGCGCGGCCCTCGGCATCGCCCTGCTCGGCTCCATCGTCACGGGTGTCTACCAGGGCTTCGAAACCCCGGCCGGCATCGGGTCCGGCACAGCGGCGGCCGCCCACGAATCGCTGGGCGGCGCCGTCGAAGCGGCCTCCACCCTCCCCGCCGCCCAGGCGCTGCCCCTGATGTCGGCCGCGCAGGAGGCGTTCGTCGAGGGGATGCGGTACGCCGCGGGCATAGGCGCCGCCGTACTGCTGGCGACGGCCGTGGCCGCCTGGTTCCTGCTGCGGGGCCAGAAGCTGGAGGACGGCATCGAGCACCCATAGCACGCGTAGTCCGCCGTGGCACGCGGAAGGGCCCGCACCCCCGGAATGCGCCGACCGGGGTACGGGCCCTTCTCTACGACGCGGAGCGCGTCAGCTCACGCGGCCTTGGCCTTCGTGGCGTACATGTCGACGTACTCCTGGCCGGACAGCCGCATCACTTCGGCCATCACCGAGTCCGTCACCGCACGCAGCACATAGCGGTCGCGGTCCATGCCCTCGTAGCGCGAGAACTCCATCGGCTCACCGAAGCGGACCGTGACCTTGCCCGGGCGGGGCAGCCCGGCGCCGCCCGGCTGGAGCTTGTCGGTGCCGATCATGGCGAACGGGACCACGGGGGCGCCCGTCATCAGGGTCAGCCGCGCGATGCCCGTACGGCCCCGGTAGAGCCGGCCGTCAGGGGAGCGCGTGCCCTCCGGGTAGATCGCGAAGGCGTGGCCCTCGTCCAGCACCCGGCGGCCCGTCATCAGTGCCGCGACGCCGCCGCGCCCGCCGTCCCGGTCCACCGGGATCATTCCGCAGCCCGTGAAGAACCAGGCCATCAGCCGGCCCTTGAGCCCCTTGCCCGTGACGTACTCGTCCTTGCCGATGTAGAACACCGGCCGGTCGCAGCAGATCGGCATGATCATCGAGTCGATGAACGTGAGGTGGTTGCCCGCGAGGATCACCGGCCCGGTCCCGGGAATGTTCTTGGCGCCTTCCACCTGTGGGCGGAACATCAGGCGCAGGATCGGTCCGAGCACTGCCTTGATGACCGTGAGACGGGACAACGGTTCCTCCGGTGTCATGGCCGGGCGGCCGGGGCGGGTGCGAATGAAGGTCCGTGCAGGTGAGGACGATACTCGCGGGTACTCACTGATCGCACATCGGGTTCACGAACTGGATACGCAGTGTTGACGTGTGTTTCCGCCACGTTCGTCCAGAAGCTGCCCCTCGGATGGCGTAGCTGCCTACGATCGGGCCTCGCCGACCAGGTGCCGGACATCACAGCGAGGAGCATTCATGACAGAGCGTGCGCACATGAGCCCCGGCAGGCGGACCCTTCTGGGTGCCGCGGTGCTCGGCACGGCAGCCCTCGGCCTGACCGGGACGGCCGCCGCCACCGAGCGCGGCAGCAGTGGGCAGGGCAAGGGCCGCGGCGGTTACCGCGATCTCCCGGTGCCGACCGTCATAGGCCACCGCGGAGCCAGCGGCTACCGGCCCGAGCACACCCTCGGCTCGTACCAGCTGGCCCTGGACATGGGCGCGCACGTCATCGAGCAGGACCTCGTGCCGACGAAGGACGGTCACCTCGTCTGCCGCCACGAGAACGACATCACGGGCACCACGGACGTCGCCGAGCACCCCGAGTTCGCGAGCCGCAGGACGACGAAGAAGGTCGACGGCGTCTCCCTCACCGGCTGGTTCACCGAGGACTTCACCCTCGCCGAGCTGAAGACGCTGCGCGCCAAGGAGCGCATCCCCGGCACCCGCCAGGAGAACACCCTCTACGACGGCCGCTGGGAGATCCCCACCTTCGAGGAGGTCCTGCGCTGGGCCGACAAGGAAGGTCGCAGGCGCGGCGCGCCGGTCTGGCTGTACGTCGAGACCAAGCACCCCACCTACTTCCGGTCCCTCGGCCTCGGCCTGGAGGAGCCGCTCGCGCGCCTGCTGCGGCGCCATGGCCGGCACCGCGAGAACTCCCCGCTCATCCTGCAGTCCTTCGAGCCGAGCTCGATGCAGCGGCTGGCGAAGCTTGTAGCCGCTCCCCGGGTCGTCCTGCTGTCCGGCGCCGCGACGCGCCCCTGGGACTTCGTGGAGGCCGGCGACCCGCGCACCGTCGCCGATCTCGTCCAGCCCGCCGGCCTGAAGTGGATGGCCTCGTTCGCGCAGGGCATCGGTCCGACGCTGGACCTGATCATCCCCAAGGACGGTGCGGGACGGCTGACCACGCCGACCACCCTGGTGCGGGACGCGCACCAGCAGGGCCTGATCCTGCACCCGTACACGATGCGCAACGAGAACAGCTTCCTGCCCGCCGACTTCCGCCGGGGCACCGACCCCAACGCGTACGGTGACGCGTTCGGCGCGTTCCGGGCGTACTTCGAGGCAGGCATCGACGGCGTCTTCTCCGACAACCCGGACACCGCGCTGCTCGCCGCGGCCGACTTCGCCCGGGACTGATCCGAAGAGGACCGACGCGCCGGGTCAGGCGTCAGCACCCGGCCGGGCGGACCCCGGTCGGGTGGCACTCCCCGCACACGGCAACCGGCCGCGCACCCGGCACGTCGGGTGGGGCATGACGCTTATCGATCATGCCCCGCCCCCGGCAGCCCCGGCCGTCGTGCGGGCCCTGCTCCCGCTGGTCCGCGCGGAGGCGAGGGCCGAGGCCCCGGCCGCCTCGGCCGACCCCGAAGATCTCGAACAGGCCGTATGGCTCCGGCTCTTCGAGCGCCTCGACACGCAGGGGCCGCCCGCCGACCCGGCCCGCTGGGTGCGCGACGAGGTACGCGCGGAGGCACGCCGGACCCGGCGGACGGCCCGTCACGAATACCCGTACGGCAGCGCCGAGCCCGCCGCGGACCCCTACGGCTGCCCGGAGCGCATCGTCGTCGGCGCCGACACGCGGCGGGTGTTACGCACGGCGGTGGAACGTCTGCCCGACAGGTGCGCGCGACTGCTGGCCGCGATGCTTTCCCCCGCCGATCCGACCTACCGGGAAATCGCAGGAAGGTTGGGTATGTCACAGGGGAGTTTGGGTCCGATGCGTTCCCGATGCCTTGGATGTCTGCGCAGAATGCTCGCGGCGGAGGTTGTAGCTCCTGAACTGCGGGGAAAGGAGCGGTAGACAACCGGCGGATCAGGTGAGCGGGAGGCATGCGCACATGGGCATGAGCGTGACCATCTCGGCGGCGGACACACGGGACGCCGAGCAGATATTCAAACTCCGATACCTCTGTTTCCAGAGCGAGGCGGAGCTCTACGGCAACTACCGGATCGACCCGCTCGTACAGACCCTCGACTCGGTCCGCGCGGAAGTCGATACGGACCTGGTGTTCGTGGCCCGGCTCGGCGACGAAGTCGTGGGTTCGGTACGCGGTTTCACCGATCCGGACGGCACCGGGCAGATAGGCAAGCTCTGCGTCCACCCCCGGCTCCAGGGACATGGCCTCGGTGCCCGTCTGCTGCGCGCCGCGGAATCGGGTCTCACCACCGGTCGCGCGACCACCCGCTTCCGGATCCACACCGGACACCGGAGCGAGGGCAACCTGCGGCTGTACCGCAGGGAGGGTTACGCACGCGTGGGGGACACCACCGGGCAGGACGGCGTCCGGCTGATCCTGCTGGAGAAGGACGCCGCCGCACCGGCCTACGTGGCCAGCGCCTGACGGGACGTCGTACGCGGGTGGTTACGCGCTCTTCGCGCGTCGCAGCCAGATCATCCCGGTGATCGGCAGGATCACCGGGATGAGCAGATAGCCCGTACCGAAGTCCGACCAGACGGTGGCGTCCGGGAAGGCCGAGGGCTCCACCCGCGTCCACGTACCGACGACGAGCACACCCACGAGCTCGGCGGCGCAGCACACCAGCGCCGCCCTGCGTGCCATCTCCCCGCCCCGCACCAGCGAGTACGTGATGAAGCCGTATACGACGGCGGCGACGGCCGACAGCACATAGGCCAGCGGTGCCTTGTCGAAGTCCAGGATCATCTGGACGACCGAGCGGGAGGCGGCGGCCACGGTGAACACCCCGTAGAACCAGACCAGTACGCGCCCCGGCCCGGTGCCGAGCTCGAACGGCTGCTTGCGGGAACCCTCGGTGGTGCGATCGGTCTCGGTCACGGTCAGTTTCCCCAGATGTCGTAGAGCCGTACTTCGAGGACGGCCAGTACGACCGCCCCCGCCGCCACCGTCACCGAACCCCAGCGGGTCCGCTCGGTCAGCGACAGGAAGCCGGCCGCGGGCACGGCGGCGAACGCACCGATCAGATAGGCGATGAAGACGGTCATCCCCTGCTCCGGCCGCTCACCGCGCGCCAACTGCACGACCCCGACGACCAGCTGCGCCAGCGCCAGTACGGAGACGACGGCCATCCCGATGAAGTGCCAGTCCTTCGTCGGCTGGTCCCGGAAAGCGGCGAATCCGCACCAGGCGGCAAGGGCGAGCGCGGACACGGCGACCGCGATCGTCAGGGCGTCAAGCATGGAGCGAGGGTATTACGTCCGCAAAGACCCCCCGCGTGCGGCCCCGGAACGCGGACTCCCCGCAGGCAGGGCGGACTGGCCGGAGTCCGCGGCCGCAGCGAAGATCGTGGCCTTGGCCACAGCGGACACCCGCCACCGGGCCGCACCGGACCCGGCCCGCTCCACCATCCCACCGGTATCGACGCAGGTCACAGCCGTTTCGGTGAAATCCCGCACGGCTCCGAGAAGCGTGCGGGGCGACCATCCATGACTGTCCGCTATCCGGACAGGCTGGCCGGCGTCGGCGTGACGTCTGTTTTACTTGGCCCATGACCACAACGAGCTACCGCATCCCTGCGACCGAGGCGATCACCACGCCCGGTGCTCGTTGTATGTGTCGAATGCGCGCCTTCTGAGGGCCCCCGCCTGAGTCTCACGCCCCGAAGAGAGACCGAGCCCACGCCGTCCGCACCCAGCGGAACGTGCCTGCCCGGGCATGCGCTGTCTTCCGGCCGTCCGCCGCGATCAGCTGTGCCGAGACCTGCCCGGTCAAACCACTGCGAACAGTCTCATCAGACGAATGCCCCGTGCCCGGCGGACACCGCGCCGCGCACTCGACAGTGACGGAAACCCCTGTGATCACCACTACGGGCCTCACGAAGGTCTACCAGTCGCGCGGCCGAGAGGTCACCGCCATCGACGGCGTCGACCTGCATGTCCGCGAGGGTGAGGTGTACGGCGTCATCGGACAGAGCGGCGCCGGAAAGTCCTCCCTGATCCGCTGCGTCAACCTGCTGGAACGCCCCACTTCCGGCACCGTGACCGTCGCGGGCCAGGACCTCACCGCACTCGCGGGCCGGGGCCACCGCGCCGGCAAGGAGCTCCGCGAGGCGCGCAGCCGCATCGGCATGGTCTTCCAGCACTTCAACCTGCTGGCCTCGCGCACCGTCCAGGACAACGTCGAACTTCCGCTGGAGATCCTCGGCGTCTCCGGCCGGGACCGGGCCCGCAAGGCCCTCGACCTTCTCGACCTGGTCGGCCTCTCCGACAAGGCGAAGGCGTACCCCGGCCAGCTCTCCGGCGGCCAGAAGCAGCGCGTCGGTATCGCCCGCGCCCTGGCCGGTGACCCCAAGGTGCTGCTCTCCGACGAGGCGACCTCCGCACTCGACCCCGAGACCACCCGCTCGGTGCTTCAGCTGCTGCGCGACCTCAACCAGCAGCTCGGCCTCACCGTCCTGCTCATCACGCACGAGATGGACGTCGTCAAGACGGTCTGCGACTCGGCCGCACTGATGCGCAAGGGCCGCGTCATCGAGTCCGGCACCGTCCGCGAGCTCCTCGCCACCCCCGGCTCCGAACTGGCCCACGAGCTGTTCCCCGTCGGTGGTACGGCATCCGGCCCGGACAGCACGGTCGTCGACGTCACCTTCCACGGCGAGGCCGCCGGCCGGCCGGTGATCTCCCAGCTCTCCCGTACGTACAACATCGACATCTCGATCCTGGGCGCCGCCATGGACACCGTCGGCGGCAACCAGATCGGCCGGATGCGCATCGAGCTCCCCGGCCGCTTCGAGGAGAACGTCGTCCCGATCGGCTTCCTGCGCGAGCAGGGACTCCAGGCCGAGGTCGTGGAGCCCGAAGCCCCCGGCGTACCCGCCCAGACCCCCGCCCCGCTCACCAAGGAGGCCGTCAAGTGACCTGGTCCGAAATGCAGCCACTGCTGACCCAGGGCACCGTCGACACCCTCTACATGGTGCTGTGGTCCGCGCTCGTCACCGTCCTGGCCGGCCTGCCGCTCGGTGTCCTGCTGGTCCTCACCGACAAGGGCGGCCTGCTGCGGAACACCGCGGTGAACAAGGTCATCGGCGCGATCGTGAACATCGGCCGCTCGCTGCCGTTCATCATCCTTCTGATCGCGCTGATCCCCTTCACCACCTGGGTCGTCGGCACGTTCATCGGCCCCACGGCCATGATCGTCCCGCTCGCCGTGGGCGCCATCCCCTTCTTCGCCCGGCTCGTCGAGACGGCGATCCGCGAGGTCGACCACGGCCTCGTCGAAGCCGTCCAGTCCATGGGCGGCTCCATCCCGACGATCGTCCGCAAGGTCCTCCTCCCGCAGGCCCTGCCCTCGCTCATCTCGGGCATCACCACCACCGTCATCGTCCTCATCGGCTACTCCGCGATGGCCGGCGCCGTCGGTGGCGAAGGGCTCGGCTCCAAGGCCGTCACGTACGGATTCCAGCGCTTCGACAACCAGTTCATGCTCGTCACCGTCGTGCTCCTGGTCGTCATCGTCACCGTGGTCCAGCTGATCGGCGACGGAGCCGTACGCCTCCTGGCCCGCCGAGGCCGCACCACCACCTGAGACTTTCCTCCCCGCCAAGCCCGAACTCCTTGTCCGGGCGCTCCACCTTCACCACCGAAAGAGGCACTCTTCGTGCGTAAGAACATCAAGATCACCGCAGCTGCCGCCGCCACCGCCGCTCTTGCCCTCGGCCTCAGCGCCTGCGGTACGGACTCCGATCCGGCAGCCAAGAGCGAGACCGGCGCCAAGGCCGACACCTCCAAGGCACTCGTCGTCGCCGCGTCCCCGACGCCGCACGGCGACATCCTGAACTTCGTCAAGAAGAACCTGGCCGACAAGGCGGGCCTCAAGCTGGAGGTCAAGGAGTTCACGGACTACGTCCTGCCGAACACCGCGACCGAGACCGGCCAGGTCGACGCCAACTTCTTCCAGCACAAGCCGTACCTGGACGACTTCAACAAGAAGAACAACACCCACATCGTCCCGGTCGTCAATGTGCACCTGGAGCCCCTCGGCCTCTACTCCAAGAGTGTCAAGGACATCAAGGACATCAAGTCCGGCCAGACCATAGCCGTCCCGAACGACACCACCAACGAGGGCCGCGCCCTTCAGCTCCTCGCCGAGAACGGCCTGATCACCCTCAAGCCCGGTGTCGGAACCAACGCCAAGCTCAGCGACATCACGGACAAGAAGGGCCTGGAGTTCAAGGAGCTGGAGGCCGCAACGGTGCCCCGCGCCCTGAACGATGTGGACGCCGCCGTCATCAACGGCAACTACGCCATCGAGGCCGACCTCGAGCCCGGCAAGGACTCCCTCGCCCTGGAGAAGGCCGAGGGCAACCCGTACGCCAACTTCCTCGCCGTCAAGGAGGGCAACGAGAAGGACGCCCGCGTCCAGAAGCTCGCCGAGCTCCTGAACTCCGACGAGGTCAAGAAGTTCATCGAGGACACCTACCAGGGCTCGATCGTCCCGGCCTTCGGTGACCCCGCCAAGTCCTGACACCCGCACGGCACTTGCTCACGGAGCCCCGCACACCCCCACAGGGTGCGCGGGGCTCCGCCGTACGGACCCGGCCATGCACAACGCCGACCGGATGCTGCATGCTGTGCCTTTACACGGTCTTCGGCATGGAGCTGCGCATGACTACCACCTTTCCGTCCATCTCCATCAGCACGGACAGGTTGGTGCTGCGCCCCTTCGACATGGCGGACGTGCCCGCGTACATCGAGATGATGAACGACGAACTCGTCACCGCCTGGACCGAAAGCCCCCACCCCTACACCCAGGTCGACGCCGAACGATGGGTCCGCAGGATCGCTCCTGCCGAGCGCACCCAGGGCGGCGGCATCGTCTTCGCCGTCACCGAATTCCTCACCCAGCGCCTCGTCGGATCGGTCCGGCTCCTCAACACCGACTGGCGCACCCTCGCCACCGAGGTCCGCTACATCACCGCGCCCTGGGCACGCGGCGAGGGATACGCCACCGAATCCGTGCTGGCGCTCGCCGAATGGCTCTTCCGCGACCAGCGGTTCGAACGCATCGAGCTGCGCACCCCCGCCGACAACACCGCCTCCCAGCAGGTCGCCCAGAAACTGGGCTGCATCAGCGAAGGCGTCCTGCGCAACGCACGGATAGCGCGTACACGGACCGAGAACGGCACCGACGGCGGCTGGACCGACATCAGGACCGACCTGATCGTCTGGGGCCTCCTCCCCGAGGACCTCGAAGGGGTCGCCGAGGAGCTCGCCGACGCGGGCGGCTACGGCAGCTACAACGACTGGAACTGACATCGAGCAGCCGCCGGACCGGGCCAGGTACGGACCAGGTACTCTCACCGTGCCCGCCACCCCCGGGCAGCCCACGCCTGCGACACCTCCAGGAGACTGACGACGATGGCCGACCGGGTCACGGTGATCGGCTGGGACGGCTCGCCACTGAACAGGGCCGCCACCGCCGCCCTCTCGGCCGCCACGCTCGTCGCCGGAGCCGCGCACCACCTCGCCCTCCCCGAAGTCCCCGAACGCGCCGAACGCATCCGCCTCGGCAGCGTCGACCTCGCCGCCCGCAGGATCGCCGGTCACCGTGGCAGCGCCGTGGTCCTCGCCGACGGCGACCCCGGCTTCTTCGGCGTCGTACGCACCCTGCGCGCACCCGAACACGGCCTGGAAGTCGAAGTCGTCCCTGCCGTCTCCTCAGTCGCCACCGCCTTCGCCCGCGCCGGAATGCCGTGGGACGACGCCCAGATCGTCGTCGCCCACCCCCGCACCCTGCGCCGCGCCGTCAACGTCTGCCGCGCCCACCACAAGGTCGCCGTCCTCACCTCGCCCGGTGCGGGCCCCGCCGAACTCGCCCTCCTCCTCGACGGCGTGCACCGCACCTTCGTGATCTGCGAGGAGCTCGGCACCGACCGCGAACAGGTCACCGTCCTCACCTCCGACAAGGCCGCCGACCACGCCTGGCGCGACCCGAACGTCGTCATCGTCATCGGCGGCGGCCCCGAGACCACCGCCACCGGCGCCTGGATCGCCGGTCGCCACCCCGCGTACCCCCGGGGTGTACGCGGCTGGGCGCTGCCCGCCGACGCCTACCGCGACGGTGCGGCGGACACCGCGGGGGAGACCGGCGAGGGCGAGTTCCCGGGCCTGCGCGCCGCCCAGTTGGCCCGCCTCGGCCCGCGGACCGGCGACCTCGTCTGGGACATCGGCTCCGGCAGCGGCGCCCTCGCCGTGGAGGCGGCCCGCTTCGGCGCGGCCGTCCTGGCCGTGGACAGCGACCCGGAGGCGTGCGCCCGCACCGCGGCAGCGGCCCGCACCTTCGGCGTTCCGGTCCAGGTCGTCCAGGGCCGGGCCCCGCACGTCCTGGAACGCCTGCCCGAACCGGATGTCGTACGGATCGGAGGCGGCGGCGTCCCCGTCGTGACCGCAGTGGCGGACCGCCGCCCTGAACGCATCGTCACGCACGCCTCCACCCGGGACGAGGCGGAAGCACTCGGAGGCGCACTCGCCGCGAACGGATACCGGATCGACTGCGCCCTCCTCCAGACCGTCGAACTCGACACGTCCGCATGGTCGGAGCGCGAACGTTCTGTCGTCTTCCTGCTCTCCGGCGTGCGTTCGGACCTCGCCCCCTGACCCGGTCGGAGACGGCGGGAGGTAGGCTGGCCGATCGTTGTACCGCGCCCGGTCGTTCGTCGCTTCGTTCGTCAATGTCCGGAAAAGGGGACCGTTTTGGTCCTCGCTGTGGTACGGCACAACCGGGGGACGCGCAACGTGGCGCAGTCCACAGCGAGCCGTGGCAGAAGTAGCTGCCGCGGCGGCGAACGGCCGCGAGAATGTGTATGTCCGCGGGCGATTCGTGCCGCGCGGCGAGCCCGCTCGTTCTTGTTGACGAGCACCGGCGTGCCGTGGTTCGGGCGTCCCGGGCGAAGGGCCGAAGGAGCACTGACGATGGGCGAGGGGTACGCATGACTGACACCGGCCAGATCCCGGGCGAGGGACTGCCGGAGAACGCAGGCATGGTGGAGCAGCCGGGCGTCCCCGCCCCGGACGCCTACACCTTCCTCGAACCCTCCGAGCACGCACCCGAGGACGACGATCTTCTCCTGATGCCCACTTCCCAGGGCGCCTGGAGCGACCTGCAGGCGGCCCCGGCCGAGCCGGCGGCGTACGCACCGGCACCCGAGCAGGCCGTGTACCAGCCGCAGTCCTACGCGCCGGCCCCGGCGCAGACCGCCACTCAGGCCCCGCCGCAGGACCCCTCGTACGGCCATCAGTTCCAGGCCGTGCAGCCGGTCGAGCAGATCGCGGGAACACACGAGTCCGGTGGCCGTGACACCGGTTCCGTCGACTTCAACGGAGTGCGTATCCCGGCGCCCGTACCCGCCCCGGCTCAGGCCCAGGCACCCGCGCCGGTCCCGGTCGGTGCCCAGGCCGTTGCCGCCCCCACGCGCCGACCGCTGCACCGGGGCCCCGCCTCCACCGAGGCACCGTCCTTCGGCGCTACACCGAGTGGCGGCACCCCGAGCGGCGGAGTGGTCCGCTCCCTGGCCGACCGCGGCCCCACCGCCGCCCCGCAGACTCCGGCGCCGGCCCGGCACGCAGGACCGCCGACCATGGGCCCCGAATACTTCGACCTGCCTGCCGACGAGGCCGTGCAGCCGGGCCCGCAGCTGGGCGAGATCCCGCCGCAGGACCCCGGCCCGTGGACCGCCCAGGCACCGCAGCCGGTCGCCCCCCAGGCACTCCAGCCGGAGCAGGCGGCTCAGGCCGCTGCCCCGGTGGCCCCGGTGGCCCCGGTCGCCCCAGCAGAAACGGTCGCCCCCGAGCTGGTCGCCGAGTCGATCCTGCAGCCGATCCCGGAGCCGGTCGCCGAGGCTCCGGCGGAGGGCCCCGCCGAGGTGGAGGTCGTTGCCGAGGTAGTGGCCCCGCCTGCTCCTGTCCCCGCCCCTGCCCTCGCCCCCGTGGCCGAGGGCGACACCATGGGCCGGTTCGTGGCGGTGGAGGGTTCCGTACCGACGACGCCGCATCTGGCCCCGACACCGGCCCCCGAGCAGCCCGTGGCCCCCGAGGCGGTAGCCGTAGCGGAGCAGCCGGCACCGCCGGAGCCCGTGACCGCCGCCGCCCCGGAGCCGCAGCCGGAACCGGTGGTCGAGCCCCAGCCTGAGCCGGAGGCCGTGAGCGCCCCGGAGCCCGTGACCGCGCCCGAGCTGATCGTCGAACCGACCGCGACGGCCCAGCCCCAGCCCGAGCCCGAAGCAGCAGTGGCGGAGGTCGAGCCCGAGCCACTGCCGGCGGCGGAACCGGTCGCCATGGCCGAGCCGACCCCGGTCCCCGAGGCCGAACCGGAAGCCCTCACCGGACCCGAGATCATCGAGAGCCCGGACACCGCGGAACCGGCACAGACCGCCGCCCCGGCAGCACCCCCGGCAGAGGTCCCCACCGAGGCACCGGCACCCGCTGAGGCACCGGCACCCGAGACACCGGCCCCCGCAGAGGAAGCCGCACCGGTGGCCGAAGCAGCCGAAGCGCCCCAGCCGGCCGAGGAGATCGCCGAACCCGCCGCCGTCTCCCCGCCCGCTCCCGCCTACGACGACGCCGAGCGCGAGGCAGTGCTCCGCGTGATGCGCGAGCGCCGCGACATCCGTAACGGATTCCGCAGCGACCCGATCCCGCACGAGGTGTTGCTCCGCGTCCTGGAGGCCGCTCACACGGCGCCCAGCGTGGGCCATTCGCAGCCCTGGGACTTCGTCGTCATCCGCTCGGCGGAGACCCGGCGTTCCATGCACGAGCTGGCACAGCAGCAGCGCGACGCGTACGCCCAGTCGCTTCCCAAGGGCCGCGCCAAGCAGTTCAAGGAACTGAAGATCGAGGCCATCCTCGACACTCCGGTGAACATCGTCGTCACCGCCGACCCCACTCGCGGCGGCCGCCACACCCTCGGTCGGCACACCCAGCCGCAGATGGCCCCCTACTCCTCGGCCCTCGCCGTGGAGAACCTCTGGCTCGCCGCCAGGGCCGAAGGGCTCGGCGTCGGCTGGGTCAGCTTCTTCGACGAGCGCGAGATGGTCCGCGCGCTCGGCCTGCCCGATCACCTCGAAGTCGTCGCGTACCTGTGTGTCGGTTACGTCGACGAGTTCCCCGAGGAGCCGGAGCTGATGCAGGCCGGCTGGTCCAAGCGCCGCCCGCTGTCGTGGGTCGTGCACGAGGAGACGTACGGTCGCCGCGCGCTCCCCGGCGAGGAGCCGCACGACCTGCTCCAGGAGACAATCTCCAACATCCGCCCGCTGGACGCGAAGGCGCTCGGCGAGGCCTGGGAACGCCAGAAGCGGATGACCAAACCGGCGGGCGCCCTCGGCATGCTGGAGATCATCTCCGCGCAGCTGTCCGGGCTCTCCCGGATGTGCCCGCCGCCGATCCCGGAGCCCGCGGCCGTCGCGATCTTCGCCGGAGACCACGGGGTGCACGCCCAGGGCGTCACGGCCTGGCCGCAGGAAGTGACCGCGCAGATGGTCGCGAACTTCCTCGGCGGCGGAGCCGTGTGCAACGCCTTCGCGGCCCAGGTGGGCGCCGAGGTCTGTGTGGTCGACGTCGGTGTCGCCGCCGAACTGCCCGCGACGCCCGGTCTCCTTCCCCGGAAGGTCCGTGCGGGAACGGCCGACTTCACGACCGGTCCTGCACTGAGCCGCGAGGAGGTGCTGTCCGCCATCGAGGTAGGTATCGAGACGGCCCGCGACCTCGTGGCGGCAGGCAACAAGGGCCTGCTGACCGGCGAGATGGGCATCGCCAACACGACGGCTTCGGCGGCGCTGATCTGCGTATACACCGGGAGCGACCCGGCCGAGGTGACCGGCCGTGGCACCGGGATCAACGACGAGATGCACGCCCGCAAGGTCGATGTGGTCCGCCGTGCTCTCGATCTGCACCAGCCCGACCCGGCCGACCCCATCGGCGTACTCGCAGCGGTCGGCGGTCTGGAGCACGCGGCGATGGCCGGATTCCTGCTCGGTGGTGCTTCGCTGCGTACCCCCGTCATCCTGGACGGCGTGAGCGCGGGAGCAGCGGCACTGGTCGCCAGGGCAATCGCCCCGGAGGCCCTCGCCGCCTGCATCGCCGGCCACCGCAGCGCGGAACCGGGCCACATCGCAGCCCTGAACAAGCTGGGCCTGCGCCCCCTGGTCGACCTGGACCTCCGCCTCGGCGAAGGCACCGGAGCGCTGCTCGCACTCCCCATCGTGCAGAGCGCGGCGCGCGCGATGCACGAGGTGGCGACGTTCGACTCAGCAGGCGTAACAGAAAAGTAGCCCCGGCTGCCGGGCGGACCAACGTCCAGCCCGCCCGGCACCCGAGGACACCTGCTCACCCGGCTCCCAGGCACCCAGCCCACCGAGTCCCCCTTCCCCTCCCATCCCACCCCGGCCACCCCCAGCCCGTCCGGCGCTTGAGGACGGGGGCCCGGGGCGGAGCCCCGGTTTCGGGAAGAGTGGGGTCTCCCCTGGTCGAACGAAGTTGAGAGCTTGGGGAAGGGCAGGGGGAACAAGCCCGCCGCAGGCCCCCACCCCCGCACCGCAGGCGCCGCCCCCGCACAACCCACCCCCCGCCCCACACCCCGTATCGTGGTCTCACACCCCACGCCCCACCCGCGCCCCCAAACCCGCACGTCACAGCCGCTCCACCGCCGCAGCGGCCCGCAGCACACCGCACCTGCACCTGCACCCCTGCCCGAGGAGCCCGCACAGCCATGGCCGAGCACGCCGAGCACCCCGCCTACCCCGTCGGACTGCGCCTGCGCGGGCGCCGCGTAGTCGTCGTCGGCGGCGGCCAGGTCGCGCAGCGCCGCCTCCCCGCACTCATCGCGGCCGGCGCCGACATCATCCTGGTGTCCCCGTCCGCGACTCCCTCCGTCGAGGCGATGGCCGACGCCGGCGAGATCCGCTGGGAGCGCCGCCGCTACCAGGACGGTGACCTCACCGACACCTGGTACGCCCTCATCGCCTCCACCGACGACGCCGCGAACGACGCCGCGTCCGCCGAGGCCGAACGCACCCGTACCTGGTGCGTCCGCAGCGACGACGCCGAAGCCGCCACCGCCTGGACCCCGGCGACCGGCCGCAGCGAGGGCGTCACCGTCGCCGTGCTCACCACCACCTCGCAGGGCCGCGACCCCCGCCACTCCGCCGCGGTCCGTGACGCCATCGTCGAGGGCCTGCGCGACGGCACCCTCGCCGCCCCGCACCACCGCACGCACGCCCCGGGCGTCTCGCTGGTCGGCGGCGGCCCCGGCGACCCCGACCTGATCACGGTCCGGGGCCGCCGCCTCCTCGCCGAGGCCGACGTCGTCATCGCCGACCGCCTCGGCCCCCGCGACCTGCTCGACGAACTCCCGCCGCACGTCGAGGTGATCGACGCCGCCAAGATCCCGTACGGCCGCTTCATGGCGCAGGAGGCGATCAACCAGGCGCTGATCGAGCACGCCAAGGCGGGCAAGGCCGTCGTCCGACTCAAGGGCGGCGACCCGTTCGTCTTCGGCCGCGGCATGGAAGAGGCCCAGGCGCTGGCCGCAGAGGGCATCCCCTGCACCGTCGTACCCGGCATCTCCAGCTCCATCTCGGTCCCGAGCGCCGCCGGAATCCCCGTCACCCACCGCGGCGTCGCCCACGAGTTCACCGTGGTCAGCGGCCACGTGGCCCCCGAGGACCCGCGTTCCCTGGTCGACTGGGCGGCCCTCGCACAACTGCGCGGCACCCTCGTCCTCCTGATGGCCGTCGACAAGATCGGTGCCATCGCCGCCGCGCTCATTGCCCACGGCAAGTCCCCCGACACTCCGGTCGCCCTGGTCCAGGAGGGCACCACGGCAGCCCAGCGCCGCGTCGACGCCACCCTCGCGACCGTCGGCGAACGGGCCGTCGCCGAGGACGTACGCCCGCCGGCCGTGATCGTCATCGGAGACGTCGTGAACGTCGGACCCGGCCCCGTCGCCACCCCCACCGAGTAACCAGCGGTCATGGATCTTCATCCGAGCCGTTGGCACCTCACACCGGACAAGGCAGTATCACCCTGTGGCTGAACTCATCACCGTCGACGACCCCGACGACCCCCGCCTGCGCGACTACACCGGCCTGACCGACGTCGAACTCCGGCGTCGGCGCGAGCCCGCCGAAGGCCTCTTCATCGCCGAGGGCGAGAAGGTCATCAGACGCGCCAAGCACGCCGGGTACGAGATGCGGTCCATGCTGCTCTCCGCCAAGTGGGTCGACGTGATGCGTGACGTCATCGACGAGGTCCCCGCGCCCGTGTACGCGGTCACTCCCGAGCTCGCCGAGCGGGTGACCGGCTACCACGTGCACCGCGGCGCCCTCGCCTCCATGCAGCGCAAACCGCTGCCCACGGCCGACGAACTGCTCCGCACTGCTCGCCGCGTCGTCGTCATGGAATCGGTCAACGACCACACCAACATCGGTGCGATCTTCCGGAGCGCCGCCGCCCTAGGCATGGACGCGGTCCTGCTCTCCCCGGACTGCGCGGACCCGCTCTACCGGCGCTCGGTCAAGGTGTCCATGGGCGCCGTGTTCTCCGTCCCGTACGCCCGCCTCGACACCTGGCCCAAGGCCCTGGACGGCGTACGGGAGGCGGGCTTCAAGCTCCTCGCGCTCACCCCGGACGAGAAGGCGTCGAGCATCGACGACGCCGCGCCCCACCGGCTGGAACGGGTGGCACTGATGCTCGGCGCGGAGGGCGACGGCCTCTCCACCCAGGCACTCATGGCCGCCGACGAATGGGTACGCATCCCCATGGCGCACGGCGTCGACTCACTCAACGTGGGTGCGGCGGCGGCCGTCGCCTTCTACGCGGTTGCGACCGGACGTCCCCAGAGCTGACGGAACGCGGCTTACCGCTGTGCCGGGGGCAGTTCCCCGGCGGCGGCCCGCTCGTGCGTCTGCACCTGTGTCTGCCCGCCACCCAGTCCGCGTGCGGGCCCCTGGCATCCCTGGGCCGCCGCGATACCCAACGCCACCAGCAACGTCACGACGACGAAGACGACCAGCCGCTGCCGCAGCAGCCGGGGATTGGCCGGCCGCCGCCCGGTCGAGGTGGTCCGGGCGCCGGGCCGGGTGCCCGGACGTCCCTGCGCACCGTTCGTCCCCTGCGTACCGTGCGGCCGCTTCCCCGAGCGGGTCGTATTGCGCGCCGCCTGCTGACGCGAACCTCCGGTACGGGGCGGGGCGGACCGGGAGGAGGCGGACCGCTGTCCCTGCGGCCAGGAGGCCGACTCGGCACTGTCGGCCGCCCGCCGCGTCTGCTGCTCGGTGTACGGGCCGTCCATCTGCCCGGTTGGCCGGTCCGTGTCCGGCGCGGACCGCTGCGCGGGAGGCCGGCTGTCGTGCAGCCCCTGCGCCTCGCGTGCCGCGATCTCCTTGAGCCGCATGGACAGTTGCAGCGTGCTCGGCCGCTCCTCGGGGTCCTTCGCCAGGCAGGCGCGGACCAGCGGAGCGAGCGCGTCGTGCACGTCGTACAGCTGCGGCTCCTCGTGCACCACGCGGTACAGCATCACTTCGGAACTGCCGTGCCCGAAAGGCGAATCGGCCATCGCCGCATAGGCCAGCGTGGCTCCCAGCGAGAAGACATCGGTGGCGGGCGTCACCGCCGCGCCCCGTACCTGCTCGGGCGCCAGGAAGCCGGGCGAGCCCACCGCCGTACCGACATGCGTGAGCGTGCTCGCCCCGGTCGCCCAGGCGATACCGAAGTCGATGATCCGGGGGCCCTTGGGGGAGAGGAGGATGTTCGACGGCTTCAGGTCCCGGTGGACGACACCGGCTTCGTGGACCGCCACCAGCCCCTCGGAGAGCGCCGCCCCGATCGAGGCCACCTCGGCGGCCGACAGCGGCCCCTCCTCGGCGACCTTGTCGTGGAGCGAGGGGCCCGGCACGTACTGCGTCGCGAACCACGGACGGTCCGCCTCCAGATCGGCGGCCACCAGACGCGCCGTACACCCGCCGCGAATCCGCCGGGCGGCGGACACCTCGCGCGCGAAACGCGAACGGAATTCCTGGTCCTCGGCGAGATCCGGGCGGATCACCTTGAGCGCCACGCGCTGGCCCCGCCGGTCCGAACCCAGATAGACGACACCCATGCCGCCCGCACCGAGCCGCCGGTGCAGCCTGAACGAGCCGACGAGACGCGGGTCCTCGCGCCGGAGCCGCATCATCGCCATCGTCTGCCCATCCCCGCTGCCTGGTCCGCCTGACGAGGCACAGCTTACGTACCCGTTGCCCGGCACGCTCAGAGGCCGCGCCCTCGCCGGAGAATCGATTGTCAGTGCCTGGTGGGAAACTTGAGGAGTGGTCAGGGAGCGGCAGATCCAGGCGCCCCGGCTCGTGCGAGATCTCAATGGACCGTCGCAGAAGGGGGATTGGATCAATGAAGGGCGATCGCGTGGAGATAGTCGTGGACGCGGGAGACACGACCAGGACGTACGAGGTGGTGGCCTCAAGGGCAGGCCGCCGAGTGGAGACGGCCGTCCGCCGGGGGGTGGTCGAAGTGAGTGAAGTCACGCTCCCCCATAGCCCTAAAGGCATGGGAGGTGCCCCCCTGGATCAGTCGTCCGCACCGCCCGCTTCATGGCGACCAGGGTGCTGGCCCTGGTCGAACAACCGGTTCCCAGGGAGGACGCATCCGAGCATCCCCTCCGGGATGTCCCCAAGGTGTAGCGCCGCATCTCCACCCAGGGGAGTACGCCGACTGCCGACAGCTCATCCTCCGGGAGGCCCGGCAATCGGTACGCGGGCATGACGACCCATGCCCGACGGCTCCCTAATGTTGAGATCAAGCGGCGGGCGCTGTACTCGTCCCCCGAGGTCACACGCCCGCCGCTCCACATCAGGTCAGGAGAGGAATCATGTCGGACACGGCTATGCGGACCATGATCCGTACGCAGGGACGCAAGGCGCACGCCTCGTTCGGCGCCCGTCCGTCCGGTACGCGCCACCCACTGGTGGCGACGGCCATGGTTCTTCCCCTGGCGGCCCTGCTCGTAGTCGTCTTCGGCGGCTGGGACGCAGTGGTCACACAAGCGTCGTCCGTGGGCGTGATGCTGGGGCGCTGAGCGGCGCCCCGGGTCCGGAAGAGCGGTCCGGACCAGGACATCCGGCCAACAACCCCGTGGGGACGGGGGTGCGGCGGACGGCAGCGTTTGTCCGGCCAGCTGGGGAGCTGGCCGGACATCGCGCTGTCCGGGCCCTTCAGAGCCTGTCCGGCCCCGGCACGTACGCTCGGGACCGGGACCGGCGACAGGGCAGGACCCGTCACCACCGGGGGAGTCCATGACCACCACCACGGTCGTACGCGTACTGGGCGACCTCGCGCACGACAGCACCCACCCACGGGCCACGGCCTGCGACTGCGCCCCGGCGCAGGTGCTGGCGGACCGCGCGGACGGCACGGTCGTCCGCAGAGGGAAGATCGTGGCCAAGGCCCACGCCCCGGGCACCGACGGCCCGGCCCTGACATCCCGCCTCGCCCTGGCCGCAACGCCCGCCCTGGCCGGCATCCTCCTCCCGCCGCTCCCGGGACCCCACGCCGACGGCACCACGCCCCCAGAGCCCACGCAGACGCTCCTGGAAGGCCGTCCCGTCACGCTCTGGCCGCACGGCTCACCCGTCGACCCGTCGGACCCCGACGCCGCCCCCTGGGAGGAGGCGGCAGTCCTCCTCGCCCGGCTCCACTCCACACGGCCGCCCCTGCCCCTCCCACCGATGCGAGGCCCCGCCAAGGCCGCCCTCGCCGTCGCCCGGATGTGCGCGGCCCGGCCCGACGACCCTGCCACTCACCCCGTACTGGCCGCCTGGCGCCGACTGCCCGCCTGGGCCCGCGACGAGGCACCCGCGCCGGCGCACCGCGCGGGGTTCCTCTGCCACGGGGATCTGCACCTCGGCCAGTTGGTCCGGCACCCCGCACCGCACGGCCCCTGGCTGCTGATCGACGTCGACGACACGGGCCTCGGTGACGCGGCCTGGGACCTCGCGCGGCCCGCAGCCTGGTACGCGGCCGGACTGTTGCCGCCCGACATCTGGCTGCGCTTTCTCGACGCCTACCGCTCCGCGGGCGGTCCGGCCGTGCGTACCGAGGGGGACCCGTGGCCCGAGCTGGACGTGCCCGCACGGGCGCTCACCGTTCAGACCGCCGCGCTCGCCTTTGCCAAGTCCGCTGCGGAGGGACGCAGTCCGGATGAGGTGGAGCAGCTGATGATCGACGCCTGTGCCCGAATTGCGTCCCTCCCGCCCGAGTTGGCCGTCGAACGCTCGTCGTAGGGTGAACCGACCGCGGCCGGGCATGAATTCCGGCGACGGCTAACCGACGGCGAGGAGCCGACCTGATGATGCAGTGCCCCAAGTGCCATGCACAGATGCACACGTACACCCGCAATGGCGTCCAGATCGAGCAGTGCAGCGGCTGTCGCGGGATATTCCTCGACTACGGCGAGCTGGAGTCCCTGACCCGCCTGGAGTCGCAGTGGACGCAGCAGGCCCCGCCCGCTCCCGCGCCGCCGGCCCCGCAGGCGTACCCCGCCGCCGCCGCGCCCGCTCCCGCGTGGGGCGCCCCGCAGCACCAGGGCGGGCACTACGGCCACCACCGCCAGAAGAGCTTCGGCCGGATGCTCTTCTCCTCCTGAGCCGGGCACATCCGCAGCACGGCCCGGGCGCTCCGCGTCCGGGCCCGCAGCACGTTCTCTCACGAAGCGCTGAAGCCCGGGGAACGCTGAAACCCCCGGTCGTCGAGACGACCGGGGGTTTCGGATGGTGCGCGATACTGGGATTGAACCAGTGACCTCTTCCGTGTCAGGGAAGCGCTCTCCCGCTGAGCTAATCGCGCAGGGTGACCGTGCGTGTACTGCGTGCGCGATACTGGGATTGAACCAGTGACCTCTTCCGTGTCAGGGAAGCGCTCTCCCGCTGAGCTAATCGCGCGGGGATCCTTGCGGACCAGTGGACGATACTGGGATTGAACCAGTGACCTCTTCCGTGTCAGGGAAGCGCTCTCCCGCTGAGCTAATCGTCCTTGGAGGTGGAGACGGGATTTGAACCCGTGTAGACGGCTTTGCAGGCCGTTGCCTCGCCTCTCGGCCACTCCACCAGGAGCGGGGGTTCGGGAAGATCCCCCACTTTCTGCGAGCGGACGACCAGGTTCGAACTGGCGACCTCAACCTTGGCAAGGTTGCGCTCTACCAACTGAGCTACGTCCGCTTGTCATTCCCGGTTGGCTTGCGCGTCCCGGCGACGTGTTGAACTCTAGCGGATTCCCGGGCCAGTACAAAAACGCGTTTGCGCAGCTTGCCGAGGTGCACTCGCCCCGACGCAGGTCACGGCGTGCCGCCCTAGACTCACCAGCGTGTACGACCTCGCTCCCATGGCCCGCTTCGGCGGCCTCGTCGCCTCCGGTCTGCGGGATGTGACCAGTGATCCCGCGGCCCTCGACTCCTCCGGCTTCTGGGCCGTCTGCGCCGATTTCGAAGGCGGTCTCGTCTGCGCCCGCTTCTCCGACGTACGGACCGAGCAGGTGCCCGCGCCCCTGCCCGGGGCCTGGCGCGGACCCGCTGTCGGGGACTGGTTCTCGTCCCTGGACAAGGCCGCCTACATGGCCGGTGTGCGGCGCATCCGTGAACACATCGCGGCAGGTGAGGTGTACCAGGCCAACCTGTGCCGGGTGATGTCCGCGCCCCTGCCCGACGCGGTGGAGAGCGATGTGGACGCCCTCACCGCGCTGCTCGCACGCGGCAACCCCGCTCCGTACGCAGGAACGATCCGGCTGCCCGCGCAGGGCGTCGAGATCGCCACCGCGTCCCCCGAGCTCTTCCTGAAGCGGGACGGCCGGACAGTCGAGTCCGGACCGATCAAGGGCACGGGACGCACCGAGGGCGATCTGCTGGAGAAGGACCACGCGGAGAACGTGATGATCGTCGACCTGGTCCGGAACGACCTCGGACGGGTCTGCGCGACCGGGAGCGTCACCGTGCCCGATCTCTGCGTGGTGGAGAAGCACCCCGGCCTCGTCCACCTCGTCTCCACCGTGCGCGGACAGCTGGCGGACGGCGCGGGGTGGCAGGACCTGCTCGCGGCGACGTTCCCGCCCGGCTCCGTCACCGGGGCACCGAAGTCCAGCGCGCTTCGGATCATCGAGGCCCTGGAGACCTTGCCGCGGGGACCGTACTGCGGAGGGATCGGCTGGGTGGACGCCGACCGCGCCACCGCCGGCCTCGCCGTCGGGATACGGACGTTCTGGATCGACCGCACCGGCGCTGCCCCGGTCCTCCGCTTCGGCACCGGAGCAGGCATCACCTGGGGCTCCGACCCGGAGCGCGAATGGGACGAGACCGAACTGAAGGCCTCGCGGCTGCTCGCTGTAGCGTCGGGCACCTACGAGGAGACCGGAAGGACCGCACCATGATGATTTGGGTCAACGGCGAGCTGCGCGACGCCGATGACGCACGGGTGTCCGTGCTCGACCACGGGCTCACCGTCGGGGACGGTGTCTTCGAGACGGTCAAGACCGTCGAGGGCCGGCCCTTCGCCCTGACCCGGCACCTGGACCGGCTGACCCGTTCGGCCAGGGGCCTCGGCCTCCCGGACCCGGACCACGACGAGATCCGCCGTGCCGCCCGGTCAGTGATCGACGCCATGCCCCTGCCGCTCGGCCGGCTGCGCATCACGTTCACCGGCGGGATCTCACCGCTGGGTTCGGACCGCGGCGACAACGGACCCGGTCTCGTCGTCGCCCTGGGCGAGGTGGGCCGCCGCCCCGACTCCACGGCCGTGATCACCGTGCCCTGGACGCGCAACGAACACAGCGCGGTCGCCGGGCTCAAGACCACCTCGTACGCCGAGAACGTCGTCGCACTCGCCCGTGCCCACGGCCAGGGAGCCTCCGAGGCACTCTTCGCCAATACGGCAGGACAGCTCTGCGAGGGCACCGGCTCCAACGTCTTCGTGGTCCTCGACGGACAGATCCACACTCCGCCGCTCGCCTCGGGCTGCCTCGCCGGGATCACCCGCGCCCTGGCCGTGGAATGGACCGGAGCACTGGAGACCGAGCTGTCGCCGGACGTGCTCGATCGCGCCGAGGAGATCTTCCTGACCTCCACCACGCGCGACATCCAGGCCGTTCACCGAGTCGACGCGCGGGAGCTCCCCGGCGCCCCCGGTCAGGTGACCGCGAAGGCCATGCGCGTCTTCGAGGAGCGCGCGGGGGACGACCTCGACCCGTAAAGCCGTAAAAACGGGTGACGGGCCGCCGTACAGCGGATAGAACACCTCTGATGACCACCACCCTGCGGCCGACCGGGCCGAGCAAGCAAAGCGCCGACGGCGCACGGGAACGCGCCTACGACGTGTGTGACAACGGGCGTCCCGTCGGCGCCGTGGAGATCGCCACCGACCCGGCGTTCGGCGCGACGGCAGGAGTGCTCCGCTCGCTGCGGATCGACGCCTCGCACCGGAGGCGGGGCCGTGGCACCATCGCCGCGCTCGCCGCCGAGGAGGTGCTGAGGGGGTGGGGCTGCGTCCAGGTCCGCCTGGAAACCCCCGCGGACAACGAGGCCTCCCAGCGGCTGGCGGCCGCGCTCGGCTACACGGAGCGCAGCCGGAACATGATCAAGTCGCTGCCGCAGGACCCTCCCGCACTGCCCGGCGGGCTCGCCGCGCGCTCGATGTCCGAGGAGGAGTTCAGGCGGTGGGAGGGCACCGCCATCACCGTCTACGCCCAGGGCTGGATCGACCGCGGCGTCCCTGCCGACCAGGCCATGCAGAAGTCCGAGACCGACCACGCCCGGCTGCTGCCGGACGGCCTGTCCTCGGAGGGCGTGCGCCTGCATGTCCTGATCCACGACGGGGAAGCGGTCGGCCACATCTGGGTGGCACGGTACGAGAAGGCCCCCGGCTCGTGGATCGGCTGGGTCTACGACGTAGAGGTACGCGAGGAGTACCGGGGGCGCGGCTACGGCCGGGCGCTGATGCTGGAGGCCGAAGGCATGGCGCTGGCCGCCGGCGTGGACCGGCTCGGACTGCATGTCTTCGCGGCCAACACACCGGCGCTCCGGCTGTACGAGTCCCTCGGCTACGCGACGACGAACCACAACCTGGCCAAGCCGCTGTAGACGGCCCGGCCGGCACCGCGGTGATCCGGCCGTCAGCCCTGCGCGGCGAGCAGCCGGTCGGCGATCTCCTCGATCCGCTCGCGGAGTCCTTCCTGGCTCTTGCCGCCGTCCAGCCGCTCGTCGCCGATCACATACGTCGGAGTCCCGGTCACACCGATGGCCTTGCCCTCGGCCTGATCGGCGTCGACGATCAGGAGATGCCGGCCGTCGATCAGGGCCGTGTCGAACTCTTCGGCATCCAGGCCGAGTTCGCGTGCCACGTCGAGGAGGACGGACTCACCCGCGCGGGACAGGTCTGCGGTACGGGCGAGCAGGGCCTCGATGTACGGCCAGCTCCTGCCCTGTACGTACGCCTCCTCGGAGGCCTGCGCGGCGGCGTAGGCGTGCTTGTTCTTCTCCAGCGGGAAGTGCCGCAGTCGTACGTCGAGCCGGTCGCCGTAGCGGGCGCGCAGGGCGTGTACATCGGTGAGGGCCTGGTGGCAGTCGGGACACTGGAGGTCGCACCAGATGTCGAGGACGACCGGGGCCGCGGGTGTGGATTCGCTCATGAAATCAGTCTTTCAGGCCGGGAGGGAGCTTCCCAATCGGGACCTGGGGAGGAGCGCGGCCCTGAAATGTCCCTGATGTGGCCGTAGGCCGTGGCCCCGGCGCGGGCGGCGGTGCAGGATGGAAGGGACGTTTCCCCATGCCTTGGAGGCCCCGATGCTTGCCGAGACCATTTGTTCCGCGGCGTCGGCGGCGGGCCTGGGCATCGCCGCGGTCACCGCGTACCGCAAGCGATTCCTCGCGGCCACCCGGATCGCCGCCTACTCGCTCGTACCGATCGGCCTGGTGATGACCGGCGTCGTCGAGTGGGTGTCCGGTATCGCCTTCAAGCCGAGCGTCTGGCTCGGCTTCGGGGTGCTCGGTCTTGCCTGGCTGCTCTTCATGACCGCGCGAGCGGTGGAGCGCCGACGCGGCACCACCCGTGAGGAACGCAAGGCGGCCCGTGCGGCACAGAACGAGGCGATCGCGCCCGCCGGGGCGGCGCCCCCGCTGACGTCGGGCATTCCGGCGGAGCGCCCCCGGTCGAAGCCGAAGAAGGAGAAGGCGGCGGCACCCGGCGACGACTTCAGTGACATCGAGGCCATCCTGAAGAAGCACGGGCTCTGAGCGTCGGGCCCGTGCCCGGAATCACGACCGGAATCGTGACCAGGTCGTGAATCGATTCATGACGCCTTGACGCCCTGCATCGATGGGGTTACCGTCCCGATCGAATTGAAACAATTCATTCGGTGCCGTCAGTCGGCCGGCAGCCGTCCCGTACGTCGAAGCGCGTCGACGCGCGAGGGCGCGTACGGGTGCTGGTTGGGACACCGGATATGGGTGAGGATGACGGAATACCCGGTATCACCGTCCGTACGATGGGGGAGTCCCCGCGCCCGTGCGCGGCGGCCAGGAGCGTCAGTGGGGCAGGGCAAGTGGGGCGTGTGGCAGGGATCAAGGACGTGGCCCGGCAGGCCGGAGTCTCGGTGGGTACGGTCTCCAATGTGATCAACCGGCCCGAGGCGGTGCTGCCGGACACCCGTGCCCGGGTGCTGGCCGCCATCGAGGACCTCGGGTACGTACGCAGCGAGTCGGCCCGGCAGCTCAGGGCCGGCCGGAGCCGGATCATGGCGCTGCTCGTCCTCGACATGGGCAACCCGTTCTTCGTGGACGTGGCCCGCGGTGCCGAGCGGGCCGCACGACAGGCCGGACTCGGGGTCATGGTGTGCAACAGCGACCAGAGCCCCACCGAGGAGGCCGACTACCTCGGACTCTTCGCCGAGCAGCGGGTCTGCGGAGTGCTGGTCACGCCGGCCGACGCCACGGGCCGCAATCTGGAGGCGTTCAGCCGCCACCGGATTCCGTTCGTGCTGGTGGACCGCGTGTCCTTCGGCGGGGAGTCCTGCGCCGTCTCCGTCGACGACGTCCGCGGCGGCACACTCGCCGTCGGGCACCTCGTCTCGGCCGGCCATCGCTCCGTCGCCTATGTGAGCGGCACCGGCGACCTCCACCAGATACGGGACCGCCGCGAGGGCGCGCTGGCCGCGCTCGCCGAGGCCGGACTCCCGCCGGAGGCCCTCGTCGAGATCCCGTCCGACCGCCTCGACGTCGCCGCGGGCCGCGACGCGGGAGCCAGGCTGCTCGGCCTCGTGCCCCGGCCGACCGCAGTCTTCTGCGCCAACGACCTCCTTGCCCTGGGCGTCCTGCAGTCGCTGTACGCGGCCGGGGTGCGCGTCCCGCAGGACGTGGCCATCGTCGGCTACGACGACATCGAGTTCGCTGCCGCCGCGGCCGTACCGCTCACATCGGTGCGTCAGCCCGCCGTGGTGATGGGACGGATGGCGGCGGAACTCCTGCTGGAGGAGGCGGACGACGACGGCAGCCACGAACACCGCAGCGTGGTGCTCCAGCCGGAACTCGTCGTGCGCGCCTCCAGCGCCGCCCCGCGCTGACCCGTCTGTCGGACCCCCTCCCCCGTCCCCACCTTCCTTTCGCCCGGGAGCCGCTCCCGGGCGTGGTCCATTACCGGGGTTACGGCGGTGGCCGCGGCCTGCCCCACGAGCATCTGACCTGGCCCGCGGGCGGCTGGGCGGTCCTCGTGGTCGATACGCGGGACCAGGGAGCCGTCACCGGCCGTACCCCGGGTGCCACCGCCGACCCGCAGTCGCCCGGCTTTATGAGCAGGGGCATTCTCGGCCCCGACGACTCCTACTGCCGGCGGGTGTTCACCGATGCCGTACAGGCCGTCGAGGCCGCCCGTACGCATCTGTCCGTCGACCCGGCGCGCATCGGTGTGGACGTCCCTTTCCTCAGTCACTTCAGGCGGGCCGTCGAGATCACCGACCAGGACTCCTACGGGAGATCGTCCGCTTCCTCTCCACCCAGCACGGCACGGCACGGCACGGCCGAGCCTTCCGCACGCTCTCGTACTTCGACGGCATGAGCTTCGCGGCCCGTGCCACCGCCCGCGCGCTGTACTCGCTGGCGCTGATGGGCACGATCTGCCCGCCGTCCACGGTCTTCGCCGCTTACGACCACTGGGCGGAAGGAGATCCAGGTCTACCGTTCCTGTGCAGTGAGCAGGGGGTGAGCCAGTCTCACTGGGCACGCCCCGAACGGTCTTGTGCGCGCTGGTCCTCCGCTTTCGCGTCCTGGGCGGCGACGCATATCCCGTATGCGCTCCGTCCCAGGTGGGCGGAATTCCTACGACCTGGCCATGTGGGTGTGACCAAAGGCGACGGGGAGGCCCCGAACCATCTCGCTGGTGGAACGGGGGACCCGACCGCTGACACCACGCCCGGCGTCCCAAGTCGCATAGAGCACGCTACACATGCACCACCGGGCATACCCCCGGATCGTCACACTGTTCACCCAATCATGCGCATATGTGCCAAAATGATGTGCACGCGCAGCAGTTATGCACCCCTGGTACAAGCACGAGGGCGGTTCATCGGCCCAAGTGGCCGTCCAGCTACGCACGTTGCGGGAACTCGCCTGAGCCGGCGGGGGAGCGGCGGCAAAAGCCGACGTTCCGAATGTGTGAGGGTGGATCGGACGCCGGAGCGATTTTTCTCGGCCACGGAAGGGGAGAACTCTCTTCCGGGAAAAGCGTGTTGATCGCGGACGAGGGGTCAACTACGTCATGATCAACCCGAGATGGTGGACACATCCCGGGGCGAAGCCCCCGCACCCCCTGCCGAAGAGTCGCGTGGCTGCCTCTTCGCGCTTTCCCAGCCGCCCCTGATGATCTTCCTCACGGTGATCGGCGGCCTGTTGCTGATGGCCGCGCTGCACGATCTCTTCCTGCTGTGAGCTGCCGGGTGACACCCCGGCCGGCCCCGCCGCCGGGGTCGGCCGCACCGAGGCGGGCGCCCCCGCGCACGGTGCTCCGGTGCGGTGAACGTCAGAGGGACGCTTCCTTGCGCCGGGCCCGGTACGCGGCGACATGGAGCCGGTTACCGCAGGTGCGGCTGGAGCAGTAGCGGCGGGAGCGGTTGCGGGACAGATCGACGAAGGCGCGCCGACAATCCGGTGCCTCGCAGCGCCGCAGCCGCTCCTGCTCGCCCGCCACGACGATGTACGCCAGGGCCATGCCGCAGTCGGCCCCGAGGTGGTCGGCGATCGAGGCGTCCGGGGCGAAGTAGTGGACATGCCAGTCGTAGCCGTCGTGGTCGCTGAGCTGCGGGGTGGTCCCCGCGGCGGCCACCAGCCGGTTGACGAGATCGGCCGCGGTACGGGCGTCGGGCGCCGCGAAGATCTCCGCGAACCGGTCGCGTACGTCCTGTACGGCCCGCAGATCCTTCTCGGCGAGCTCGTCGACGCCGCTGATGAGATGCCGCTCCGCGAAGTCGTACAGCGCCTCGACGTCGGCGAGTCCGTCGGTCTGCTCGCTCGCGGGCAGCTCGGACTCCGGTGCGGTGTTCACCAGGTCGACCACCGTGTCGAGGGCGATCCGGGTGTCGTGTGGGATCAGCACGCTTCGCTCCCTGGAATCCGGCGGGCGGGCGCCCGCCGATGGCGGCTGACTCTACTGGCTCGCGAAGGGCTCATCCGGCCCGGAGCAGGCCCGGGGGCCCGGGGCGGCCAAAGTTGATCGCCCGGGTGGTCCGGCGGCCCGTGGTGGCCCCGCGGGCGGCTCCATAGGCCGCTTCCTGGGCGGACGCGGGGCAGGGGGTAGTGGTCGCAAGGGTGCGGGACGGTGGTGACGGCGGCGTCCGCACCGGGCGGGAGCGGCCGGAAACGAGCACCGGCGCCGTCGCCGCGGTGGATTCCGCGGTGACGGCGCCGGTATGTGTCCGCGTGACGCCGTCGCCCCGAGTTCGGACGGCGCCCTGCAGCTCTCGGCCTGGCTCAGCTCTCGGCCAGGATGTGTGAGAGCTCCGTATCGAGGTCGAAGTGACGATGCTCGGTGCCTGGCGGAACCGCGGCGTCGGTCCTCTTCAGGAACGACTCCAGGGCCCTTGCCGGGGCCTCGAGCAGGGCTTCGCCCTCTGGGGAGCTCAGTGCGATACAGACGACGCCCTGGCCGTGACTACGTGATGGCCAGACGCGGACGTCTCCGGTGCCGGTGGGCCTGTGCAGCCCCTCGGCAAGGAGGTCGCGGGCGAATACCCATTCGACCGTTTCCTCCGCTCCGGTGTGGAAGGTGGCGTGCACGGCATAGGGATCGGCCGTGTCATACCGCAGGCCCGCAGGTACAGGCAGTGAGGACTCGCTCGACACAACGAGGCGCAGGTGCAGCTCGCAGCTGACCGTGGTGTTCATAAGCGCCAGGGCCTTTCGCTCAGTGTGCGCTCGGGGATTCGCACGTCGGCGAAATCGACATGCCACCTACGGTGGCGTTGTAAACCCCTCTGACCCATTTGTGGCTCTTCGGGTCCCTCGTGCGGCGGTGTGTAACTTTGAGTTATGCGGCCATTCCGGTGACGAAGTCCGTTCAGGTAGGTTGGTGACCATGAATGCGGAGAGTGACGAGCGGAGCGGGGCCGCCGCACAGGCCCCCGAGTCCGCCACGGGGGGCGCGGTGAGGGTCGAGCGGGAGCTGGGATCGCGGGCGCCTGCCTTCATCAAGGCGTCGAGAGCCCTGCACGTGAGCTGGCAGGTCGGCGTCTTCGTCGTCGGTCTCGCCGTAGTGGCGGCGGGTGTCGTCATGCTGCCGCTGCCGGGCCCCGGGTGGCTCGTCATCTTCGGCGGCATGGCGATCTGGGCGACCGAGTTCGTCTGGGCGCAGCTGGTGCTGCGCTGGACCAGGCGCAAGGTCACGGAGGCCGCGCAGAAGGCGCTCGATCCCAAGGTGCGACGGCGCAACATCATCCTCACCACGATCGGGCTCGTGATCATCGCGGTGCTGGTCGCGGTCTATGTCTGGAAGTTCGGAATCACGATGCCGTGGAAGATCAGCGAGTGAACCGGGGCCTCCAGGGGTGGTCCTGGAGCGCCGCTGACATGGGGTAATGTTTGCGGTGCGCCCGGGCGATTAGCTCAGTGGGAGAGCGCTTCGTTCACACCGAAGAGGTCACTGGTTCGAACCCAGTATCGCCCACCCGGACAGAGGGCCCGTCAGACTGAAAAGTCTCACGGGCCCTCTGGCGTTTTCCGGGCCGGCGCAGCCGCGCGGCCCCTGTTCGCGGTGACGCCCGTGCATGTCTTCGTGTGGTGGCTTCCGGGGGTGTGCCGACCGCTCCCACCTGCGTTGTTGCGCCCCGCTTACCGCGGTGTTTCGTCGAAGCGCTTCAAGCGATTCCGTCCCAACCGTTGACGTTGCGGCATCGGGTCCTTAGCTTGTCCCAGCAAGCGCTTTCTTAAACGATTCAATCGACCGTGGCAGCGGGTGCAGTCTGCCCGGAAGGGGTGTGTCATGAGGTCTTGGCGGAGTGCCCAGGGGCTGCGTGCGGCTGGTGTGTCCATAGCGGTTCTGGGGCTGTTGGCTTCGGGTTGCGGCGGCGACGGCGGGGGAGCGGGAGCCGACGGCAAGGTCGAGATCCGCTACTCCTGGTGGGGCGGACAGGAGCGGGCCGAGATGATCAACAAGACGATCGCGCTGTTCGAGAAGAAGCACCCGGACATCGACGTCAAGACCGACTTCCAGGACTACGAGGCCTTCTGGAAGAAGTTCAACACCCAGGCGTCGGCGGGCAACGCCCCCGATGTGTTCCAGAATTCCGTGGCCTTCCTGCGCAAGTACGACGACAAGCGCGTACTGCTCGACCTGAATGCCCAGGTCAAGGCGGGCAACCTCAGCATGGAGAACTTCCGTGCCGGCCTGGAGAAGGCCGGTGACGTCAAGGGCAAGCTCCTCGGCGTACCCGTCGGCGGCAACACCTTCGCGCTGGTCTACAACCCCGCCGAGTACAAGAAGGTGGGCGTGACACCCGCGGAGGGCTGGACCTGGGACGAGTACAACGCCGCCATCAAGAAGATCAGCGAGGGCGACAAGCTCGCGGGCGACAGCGGCCACGGCGGCATCATGTACCTCTACGACCTGGTGCTCCGTCAGCAGAACAAGGCGTTCTTCACCGAGGACGGGCTCGGCTTCACCGAGGCCGACCTCAAGGACTGGTGGACCAAGAGCTACGACGGGACCAAGGACGGGTTGTTCACCGACCCCAAGAAGGCCGAACAGGCCAGGCCCACGTCGGCACTCTCCAAGGACCTCTCCGCGGGCGAGTTCACCTGGGACAACTTCCTGGTCCGGTACACCTCGGAGACCAAGGTCCCGCTCGAACTCGCCCCGATCCCCACGACGGACGGCAAGCGCACCGGGCAGTACATCTCCTCACTGATGCTCAGCGGCTCCGCCCGTACGAAGCACCCCAAGGAAGTCGCCCAGTTCATCGACTTCATGGTCCACGACCCCGAGGTCGGCAAGGTCATGGGCTACGACCGGGGTGTCCTCGCCACGAATGAGCAGTTCGAGGCGTACGAGCCGGTCGGCGTCTCGGCGCAGATCGCCGAGTACGAGAAGAAGGTCGCCGACAACGTCGAGCCGATCACTCCGCACCCGGCGGGCGCCGACATCGCCGAGGCCGCGTTCCTGCGCATCGCCACCGACGTCGTCATGGGCACGACGTCCGTCGACGACGGCGTGAAGCAGTTCTTCTCCGAGGCGAAGACGGCACTCGGCTCCTGATGGGAACGGCGATGACTGATCTCCAGGCCCCCGCGCCCCCCGTGCGCGAAGAGAGCCCCGAGCAGCCCACGAAATCCGGACGACGGCCCGCCGCTGCAAGGCGGCGGGCCCGCGGGGAGACCCTCGCCGGCTATCTGTTCATGTCTCCGTGGATCGCCGGCTTCCTCCTCCTCACCGCCGGCCCCATGCTCGCCTCGCTCTATCTGGCCTTCACCGACTACAACCTGTTCGACACCCCGCAGTGGGTGGGGCTGAACAACTTCACCGAGATGTTCGGCGACGCCCGCTGGCAGAAGTCCGTCGAGGTCACCACCTCGTACGTGGTCGTCGGCACCCCGCTGAAACTGGCTGCAGCCCTGGGCGTGGCCCTGCTGCTCACCAAGAACCGGCGCGGGCAGGGCTTCTACCGCGCCGCGTTCTACGCACCGTCCCTCGTCGGCGCGAGCGTCTCCGTCGCCATCGTGTGGCGCGCACTCTTCTCCGACGACGCGGTCGTCGACCGTACCCAGAAGATCTTCGGTGTCGACGTCGGCGGCTGGATCGGCGATCCGGACATGGTGATCTACGCCCTGGTCGCGCTCACCGTCTGGCAGTTCGGCGCCCCCATGGTGATCTTCCTGGCCGGACTCAAGCAGGTGCCGCGCGAGCTGTACGAGGCGGCGGAAGTGGACGGGGCGGGGGCCTGGCGGCGATTCCGGTCCATCACCCTGCCGATGATCTCGCCGGTGCTCTTCTTCAACCTGCTCCTGGAGACCATCCACTCCTTCCAGATCTTCGCCTCCGCCTACGTCGTCACCAACAGCAAGTGCGGTCCGGCCGACGCCGGACTCGTCTACACCTGCTACCTGTACGAACAGGGCTGGACGAACCTCCGGATGGGTTACGCCTCCGCGATGGCGTGGATGCTGCTGATCACCGTCGGCCTGGTCACGGCCGTGCTGTTCTGGTCCCAGCGTCGCTGGGTGCACTACGAGGAGGACGCCCGATGAGCGCGCTCATCCACCCGGGGCGGCGGCGCGGAATGCGGTCGGCCCTCTGGCACATCGGGGCGCTCGCCGTGCTCATGGTGGTTCTGTTTCCGCTGTTCTGGGTGATCGGGGGCTCTCTGAAGCCCAACGAGGACATCGTCGGCGGACTGGAACTCTTCCCCACCGACCCGGTGTTCACCCACTACGAACGCCTCGCCGACGGCATCGCCGACATCCCGATCTCGACGTTCTTCGTCAACTCGCTGGTACTGGCCTTCGGTTCGGTCATCGGCGTACTGATCTCGTGCTCGCTGGCGGCCTACGCCTTCGCGCGGATCTCCTTCCGCGGGCGCAACGTGGTCTTCTCGCTGATGATCGGCACGCTGCTGCTGCCGTACCACGTACTGATCATTCCGCAGTACGTGCTGTTCCAGAAGATGGAACTCATCAACACCTATGTGCCGTTGCTGCTCGGCAAGTACCTGGCGACGGACGCCTTCTTCGTCTTCCTGATGATGCAGTTCATGCGGAATCTGCCCCGGGAACTCGACGAGGCCGCACGGCTCGACGGCTGCGGGCACCCCCGGATCTACTGGCACATCATGCTGCCGCTCTGCCGGCCCGCCCTGATCACCAGCGCGATCTTCACCTTCATCTGGTCCTGGAACGACTTCCTCGGCCCCCTCCTCTACCTCAACGAACCCGAGAAGTACCCCGTCTCCATGGGCCTGAAGATGTTCATCGACCAGGACAGCGCGGCCGACTACGGCGGAATGATCGCCATGTCCCTCCTCGCACTCCTGCCGGTACTGGCCTTCTTCCTCGCCTTCCAGCGCTACCTCGTCGAGGGCGCGGCCACCTCCGGGTTGAAGGGCTGAGGAACGCCATGGCCGTACGGTCCGCAGAGCGCCCGGTCCGAGGCGCCGGGCGCCCGGAGAAGCTCGCCCGTTTCACGCTCTTCGCCGAGTGCCTGCTCACCGGCGTATGGATCACCATTGCCGCGCTGCCGCTGATCACCCTGCTGCCCGCGTGCGCGGCGGGCTGCGCCCATCTGCGGCGGCAGCTCGACGGCCGGCGCGGCGGGCTGCGGGAGTTCGCCGCCGATCTGCGGGAAGCCGTACGCACCGGATGGCGGGCGGCCCTGCTGTGGTGGGTGGCGCTCGCCCTGCTCGCCTTCGACTGGCAGGTCGCCAGGTCCGGTCTGCTGCCGGGCGGCAGGCTGCTCGCCGCCGCCAGCGTGCTCGGCCTGCTGGCACTCGCCGTCGCCGCCCTCCGCGTGTCCGCCGCCTGGCGGCCCGGCGCGTCCTGGGCACCGCTCGTACGTACAGCGGCCCGCCGGACCCTGACCGACCCGGCCGGTTCGCTGCTGCTCATCGGCGGGTTCGTCGCACTCGCCCTGACCGCCTGGCAGGTACCGCCGCTGGCCGCGCCCGCGCTCGGCGCGCTCGCGGCGGCGGCCGTCGCAGTCGACGGCCGCTGACCGGCCCACCTTCCGTACCACCCCCACCACGCACCAACGCGCGATCCGGCATGCCCAATTTCTGATCGAACTGGAGTCGTGATGTCCCCGATCCCTCGTCGTACCGTGCTCAAGGCCGCCGCCGTCACCGGCGCGGCGACTCCCTTCTCCTGGGTGCTGAATGACACCACCCGGTCGGCCGCCGCCGCGGGAACCACCGCCGAAGGGCAGACCGCCGAAGGTCCCGTCGAGATCGGCTGGCTCGAGGAGGCCGGGCTCGGGGCCGCCCCGGGCTCCACCTTCGGCGTGCCGTGGGCCAGGGGACGGTTCCCCGGCGACCAGAAGTTCGCGCTGGCGACCGCCGACGGCAAGGACATCCCCGTACAGACCTGGGCCACCGCCAAATGGCCCGACGGCTCCCTGAAGTGGACTGCTCACGCCGTCGGCCCCGAGGCGGCGGGCGGCAAGAAGTTCACCCTCGCCACCGGTGAACCCGCCGCACCGGCGCACCAGGTCGGCGTCAAGAGCACCGGCTCCACCATCACCGTCTCCACCGGCGTGATCACCGCCAGGATCGGGAAGAGCGGCTCCCACCTCATCTCCTCGCTCACCCGCGGCTCCACCGAGATCGCCAAGGACGGCAAGCTCGTCCTGATCCGCCAGGGCGAGATCGAGGACGGCGACCAGGGCCAGGAGAAGTACGAACGCTTCGAGAGCGCCATCACCCGGACCGAGGTCGAACAGAGCGGCCCCGTCCGCGCCGTCGTCCGCGTCGAAGGCAAGCACCGCAGAGGCAGCCGCTCCTGGCTCCCCTTCTCCGTACGGCTCTACTTCTACGCGGGCGCGGAATCGTTCCGCATGGTGCACACCATCACCTTCGACGGCACCCAGGAACCCGGCAAGGCCGACGGCGACTTCATCCGCGGCCTCGGCGTCCGCTTCACCGTCCCGATGCGCGACGAGGCGTACGACCGGCACATCCGCATCGGCGGCGACGACACCGGAATGCTCCGCGAGGCAGTCAAGGGCATCACAGGACTGCGCCGCGACCCGGGCGCCGCCGTCCAGGCCGCCCAGTTCGAAGGGACGAAGCTCCCCGACCCGGCCACCTGGGACCAGCGCGTCACCAGCCGCCTCCACCTCATCCCCACCTGGGGCGACTACACCCTCAGTCAGCTCTCCGCCGACGGCTTCTCGCTGCGCAAGCGCACGAAGAAGGGCCACGGCTGGATCGCGGCGGGCGGCGGCCGCCGTGCCTCCGGTTTCGGATACGTCGGCGGCGCGAGCGGCGGACTCTCCTTCGGGCTGCGGGACTTCTGGGAGAAGCACCCCGCCCAGCTCGACATCCGCGACGCCCACACCGACGCCGCGGAAGTCACCCTCTGGCTCTGGTCGCCCGAGGCCGAACCGATGGACCTGCGCTTCTACCACGACGGCCTCGGCCAGGACACGTACGCCGAACAGCTCGAAGGTCTCAACATCACCTACGAGGACTACGAGCCCGGCTTCGGCACCCCGTACGGCATCGCCCGCACCAGCGAACTCCTCTTCTGGGCCCACGACTCCACCCCCAGCGCCGAAGCTCTCGGCCGGCAGACCCAGGCCGTCCGCACCCTGCCGCAGCTCGCCGCCCCGCCGTCCCAGCTCATCGAGGCCAAGGTCTTCGGCGGACTCTTCGCCCCGGTCGACCGTTCCACCCCGGCCAAGGCGAAGATCGAGGACCACCTCGACTTCCTCTTCACGTACTACAAGGACCAGGTCGACATGCGGCGCTGGTACGGCTTCTGGGACTACGGCGACGTCATGCACTCGTACGACCCCGCCCGCCACCAGTGGCGCTACGACGTCGGCGGCTACGCCTGGGACAACTCCGAACTCTCGCCCGACCTCTGGCTCTGGTACGCCTACCTGCGCTCCGGCCGCGCCGACATCTTCCGCTTCGCCGAGGCCATGACCCGCCACACCGGAGAGGTCGACGTCTACCACCTCGGCCAATGGGCCGGACTCGGCACCCGGCACGGCATCCAGCACTACGCCGACAGTGCCAAGCAGCAGCGCATCGCCAACACCACCTACCGGCGCATCTACTACTTCCTCACCGCCGACGAACGCGTGGGCGACCTGATGCGCGCCAACGTCGACTCCGACGAGACCTTCCTCATCCTCGACCCGATCCGCAAGATCCGTACCGAGCCCTACACCCCCGACCGGCACGCCCTCTCGGTGGGCTTCGGAACCGACTGGAGCGGACTGGTCTCCGCCTGGCTCACCGAATGGGAACGCGGCGGTCCGCAGGCCGACAAGGCCAGGGCCCGAGTCCTCGCCACCATGGAGACCATCGCGGCCCAGCCCAACGGATTCGTCCAGGGCACCGGCCTCTACGACCTCGACACCGGGAGGTTCGCGATCGCCGAGAAGCCCGCCGTCGGCGTCTCGCACCTCTCCGCGGTCTTCGGCCTGGGCGAACTGTGCGCCGAACTCATCGACCTCGTCGACATGCCGGAGTTCAAGAGCGCCTACCTGGACTACTGCCGGTACTTCAACGCCACCAAGGCGGAACAGGCCGCGCGCTACGGCTCCAACTTCGGCAGCCTGCTCCTCTTCCAGGGTCACTCACGGCTCGACGCGTACGCCGCCGTGCAGACGGGCGACGAGAAACTCGCCGCCCGTGCCTGGGAGAAGTTCTACAACAGCGACGGATACCGCGAATCCGCCCCCTGGAAGACCGAGAAGCTCACCGGCCCCGTCACCACCGTGCCCGGCAGCGAGGCCAGTTGGGTCTACACCAACGACACCGCGCTCTACGGAATCGCCGCCATCGAGAACCTCGCCCTCCTCGGCGACCGCATGCCGTCCTGAGACCCCGGGGCCCCTGGGACCGGACGCGTCACCGCATCCGGCCCAGGGCGTCCCTGAGCCGCCGCGCGTCCCGCAGCCGCTGCTCGTACGTGGCCCCCACCACCAGGAGCAGCACCCCGGCCAGCGCCGGCGGCAGCCAACGGGGCAGCGCACCGGCCACCTGCACCACATAGGGCGCCAGCTCGTGCAGCGCGACCAGCGCCAGCACCGTACCGCCCAGCAGCAGCAGCGCCTGGAGCCGGAACCGGGCACCCGCCAACGTGATCACCAGGGCCGCCACCCCCAGCAGCAACGGCCGAACCCACTCCGGGTCGACCCACGCCGCGAAGAGACTCGGCACCAGCGTCGCCGCGAGACCCGCGCCGTACGCCGTCCACGAGGAAGCCGCCGGATCACGGCGCCGCCGCAGCACACCCACCACCAACGCCGGCACCGTCACCGGCAGCGTGTACGCCTCCGGGACCGACACATCGGACGCGGCCAGCCGCACCCATGTGGCCGTCACGAACAGGACCGCCGACAGATACCCGGCGACCTGCCTGCGCTCCGGGCGCACCGCGGTGCCCGCCGCCAGCACCCCGCACAACGCCAGCACCAGAGCCAGGAACGGCGCGTCCGACACCGCCATCGCCACCGCGATCACCGCAGCGAACGCCCCCGCGAGCTCGACCGCCGACCCCACCGGGCCACCCCGCAGCCGGAATCCCAGCAGCACGGTCACCGCGGGAACCGCCAGCACGACCGGAGCGCCCTCGTACGCGGCCAGACCCAGCGACGTGCCGACCGCAGACGCGACCACGATCCCGCACATCACCGCGACGCAGGCGAACACCGCCCGCATCACAGTCACCCGCGACTGGACCGCCGCACCCACGAACAGGCCCAGCAGTACCCCGAAGACCGCGTACGTGGCCGCCTCCGTTGCCAGCGACAGCACCCCCACACCCGCCGCCCCGGCCAACGCACACACCAGCGCGGTCACCGGCACCCCGGACAGCGAAGCGAGCGGCGCCCCGGACAGACCACGGACCGCCACCAGCAGCAGCCCGGCCACCAGTACCACCTGTACGACCACCGCCGGTACGTACCCGGCATCCAGCGTGGCCGGCAGCACCAGCAGCGCACCCCAGCCGAGGCAGAGCGCACCGGCCGCAGCTCCGCCGCGCCACCCCGCACCCGCCGCGACCGGCGCCCCCGGCACACCCGCAGGCCCGAACCGGTGCGCCGCGACCAGCAGACCCGCCACCACCGCGAGCACCACCGGGGAGGCCGCGAAGCCCGACCACGGCACCGAAACCCCCATCGCTTCCCGGATCCCGTCCGGAGCGCCCGACCACACATCCGCCAGCAGCGACAGCGGACCCAGCAGCGTCGCTCCCACCGGAGGCAGCGCCCACAGCACCGCACCAGCGACCACCACTCCGGCGGCAGCCAGTACGCCCTGGCCCGCGTGGCGCGAGACCCGAGCCCTCATCGCGGCAAGCAGCACCACCGCGCACGCCAGATACGCCACGACCGACCAGTCCTGCGGCACCGCGGTCCGCAGCACACCACCCACCGCGGCCACCGCGGCCAGCCCCGACAGACAGCCCGCGATCAGCGCGAACTCCCGCCGGGCCCGCCATGCCCCGAACAACGCCACCGCGGCACCGGCGAGCAACAGGCAGCCCGGCCAGAACGCAGACAGCGGCCCGTCGGCCGACACCGACTTCACCAGACCCAGCAGCAGCGCGACCAGCCCGGTCACCGCCGCACCGGCGCCCGCCGTGACCCGCACCGCGAGCCCCTTGCCCCACAACGCGACCGCACCGTCCGCGGCAGCGGTCACCAGCAGCGCCCACCCGAAGCCGAGCACCGGCGCCCCGGCCGCCCACGCCCACAGCACCAGCGGCAGCTGCCCGGCCACCACGGCCGCGGGCAACGGCAGTCGCAGCCCGCCCAGCGCCAGCCCGTACACCGCCCACCCCAGGGCCAGCACCGCCGAGGCGACCGCCGCGAACACGAGACCGTCCGCGTCCGGCGCCGCCACCGCATGCAGCGCGTACGCGTCGAGCACCGTCAGCACCAGAGCCAGCGCGGCCAGCGACTCGGCCGTCGATGACAGCCCGCGCTTCAGCAGGACCGCGGGCGCGACGAGCGCGCCGACCGTCACGGCGGCGAGCACGGCGGAGCGGCCACCGATCCCCATGGCACCCCAGCTGACCAGGGTGAACGCGATCGCGGCGATGATCAGCAGCAGACCACCGAGCGACAGCAGCACATTCTGCGCACTGCGCGGCACAGCCGCCTGGCCCGGACCCCCGGGGCGCAGCGGGGCGGAGTAGCGCCCGGCCGCCTGCGGCACGTGTGCGGGGAAGGGCGGGACCGGCGCGGCCTGTTGCTGCAGCACACTCAGCAGCCAGGCACGCCGGTTCAGCAACTGGACCCTTCGGGTGTCCAGCTGCACCAGTTCACGGTCGAGGAGCGCCAATTCCTCGGCGGGTGGCGGCAGATGTTCCATGTACGCGAGTGTGGCCGCCACCACACTCTCGTACATGCGCTCGGATACTCAGTTTCCGCGATGTTTCCCGGCCTTCTCCGACTGAGTAGGCGCCGGAACGCGCAGACTGGACTCATGGACTGGAGTCACTACCGCTTCACGAGCGTCTGGGACATCCCCGCCCCGCCCGACACCGTCTACGCCGCACTGGAACGCGCCGAGGACTATCCGCAGTGGTGGCCCCAGGTCCGTGCGGTCACTGCCATCGACGCGACGAGCGGAACCGCGCGCTTCCGCTCGTTCCTGCCGTACGAGCTGGTCATCACCGCCCGCCAGAGTTACCGCGACCCCCGCTCCCGGGTCCTCGAAGTGACGATGACCGGCGATCTGGAGGGCTGGGCCCGCTGGACCATCGCTCCGCGGGCCGGCGGCAGCAGGGCCACGTACCAACAGGAGGTCGTCGTCCGCCGGGCCCTGATGCGGCGCCTCGCCGTGCCCGGACGCCTCGTGTTCCGCGCGAACCACGCGATGATGATGCGCTCCGGACGCCGCGGTCTCACCGCCCGGCTGCAAGGAGTTTGAACCCAGCCCGCAGAGCCCTGTATGGTTCATCCCGTTCCCGGGCGATTAGCTCAGTGGGAGAGCGCTTCGTTCACACCGAAGAGGTCACTGGTTCGAAACCAGTATCGCCCACCGGGAAGAGCCGGTCCGTCAGCACCATCGACGGACCGGCTTTCGCGTTCCCGTACGCCGGGAAGCCGGAACCCCGGTCTCAGGCCGCGGCGTGCAACTCCGGGCGCAGCGGCCACGCCGGGTCGACCTCCTCCGGTGTCCCGCTCTTCGTGAACCACGCCTGCAGACCACGCGCCTGCGCCGCGTGCCACACGGCCTGCAGGGTGTGCAGCTCGGCCGGCGTCAGCCGCTCCAGCCGGCCGGAGAAACGCCGCCCCACCGCCCGTATCAGCTCCAGCGAGGCCGTCGCGTCGGCCGCGGCGTCATGTGCCCCGTCCAGCACCACCCCGTACAGCTCGCACAGATCCGTCAGCGTGCGACGGCCCTTGCGGTACCGGTCCAGATGCTTGTCGAGCACGCGTGGGTCCAGCACGCACAGCGGCGAGTTCTGGAGATAGCGGCTCAGCGACGACGCCCGGTGCCGCTTCAGCTCCCGGTCCAGCAGCGTCAGATCGAACGGCGCGTTCATCACGACCAGCGGGCGCCCCGTCGCACACTGCTCCGCCAGCGCCCGGGCTATCTCCTCCACCACCGGCGCGGGCCAACGGCCGTTGCGCTGAAGGTGATCGTCGGTCAGACCATGGATCTCGGTGGCCCCCGCGGGCACCGGAACCCCCGGATTGACCAGCCAGCGGGTGACCCGTGTGCGCCCGCCGGCGGTGTCCTGGACGACGAGAGCGGCCGAAACGATCCGGTCCTCCTCGACATCCACGCCTGTCGTCTCGGTGTCAAAAGCGGCCAGAGGCCCTTCGAACCAGTGCATCATCCCCGAACTCCTCGCACCCGCACGGCAGATGGAGTGATTCCTCTGCCCGAAACGGTGATACCCGGGGTGTTTGCCTGATACGCCGTTTGCGACCCCTCTCCTGCGGTGACAACACAGGTGACGGGAACGGAAGTTGACCTGCCCGTCGGCAGAGGCCGGGCAACCGGTCGGCACAGCCCGGAAGGCACACGGAGCCATGGCGCTCGCGCAGCCGAACCCAGGGGGCCCCTCCCGCGCCGAAGACCACGGAGGAGTCCTGCCACCGCAGCGGATCACACCGCTGCGCGGCACCCTCGCCACCACCGCCTGCATGGAGACCCTCCAGGTGGGCTACTTGCACGCGGTAGCCGCAGCGGCGGGATGCTCCTTGTCGCAGCCGTTTCCCGACAACGGCATCGACTGGCACGTCAGCCACGGTGCCCCGGACCACACCGTCGACGACGAGGTGACCATCAAGGTGCAGCTCAAATGCACCTACCAGATCCCCTCGCACCCACCCGGCCCGGCGTTCTCCTTCACGCTCGACAACGCCCACCTCGTGAAGCTCGCCAGGACACCCGTGTCGGTGCACAAGATCCTGGTCGTGATGCTCGTGCCCCGCAGTCAGGAGGACTGGCTGCGCGCCGGACACGAACAGCTCGACCTGCGGCACTGCTGCTACTGGACCAACCTGGCGGGCCACGCGGTGACGGGCCGGCACAGGACCACCGTGCGCATCCCGACCTCGCGGATCTTCGACGACCGAGCACTCTGCGAGATCATGGCCCGGGTCGGGGCGGGAGGGAGACCCTGATGCACCGGTCGACGGACGAACCGTTCTACGGAGCGAGGCCTGCGGGCCCACGATCACACCCGGTTGAACACCCGGACGCAACTCGGACCGCCGGGGACATCCCCGATCCCGCCCTCGTCGACCCCGCCGTCCTCGGCGCGCTCCTCGACCGCCACGGCTGGCAGCGGCGCGGCGGAGCAGCGGGGCGCTACAGCCGCTGGACGCCGCCCGGACCGTCCGGCGGCGCCATGAGCCTGCTGGTGCCCGAAACGGCCGCGTTCCCGGACAGCGAGGACCTCATCGGCGAGGCCCTCACCGCGCTCGCCCGGAGCGCGGCCCCCTCGGCCAGGGACGTCCTCGTCTCCCTCGCGGTGCCCAGCGACGAGATCCGGTGGTGGCGCGATGTCCCCGAGTCGGCCGCCGGGGCCGCCGGAGCGGCAGGCTGGACGGAGGACGAACAGCTGCGCTCGGCGGCCCGGCAGATCCTGCTGGCCGGCGCCCTGGCCGCCCGCGGCCCGGCCGGGTACCACGGCAACCGCCACCGCCGAAAGGCCCGGGCGGCACTGGACGGCACCCTGGTCGGGCCCGCGCCGGGCGGGCGCAGGCTCACCGTCTTCGTCCCCGTTGCCTCGGGGCGAGCCGTCGCCGTACAGCTCTACCAGGCCCTGCACGCCACCAGAGAGGCCATCGACTACCAGCGGGCCACCGGGGGCATGGATGCCTTCGACGCCGCTGTCGCCGCGGGCGTCAGCCGGGAACTGACCGAGGCGGTCATCACCCTGGTCCGGGGCTCCGAAGGAGCCAGGATCGCCCTGGAGTGGGCGCCTGCCGCCGGTACGCCCGAGGGCTGCCCCGCCCGCCCCGAAACCGTGGAATTCTCACCCGGAGACCTGCCGGCCCTGCGCCGGGCGGGCGCCCGCTACCTCCAGGACGAGCCCGCCGTCCCGGTGCGGATCACCGGCGCCGTCGTCCGGATGCGCCGCTCCGGGCCGCGCGGCGCCGGGATCGTACGGCTGAGCGTGCTGGCGGGCGCGGAGGTCGCCCACGTACGGCTGGAGCTCGACGAGGAGGCGTACCGCATCGCGGGCCATGCCCATCTGGTCGGGCTGCCGATCCGGGTGGAGGGGCGGCTGGAGAGCCGGGGCGGCTTCCGGCGCCTCACCGGTGCCTCGCAGGTGGCTCCCGTCCAGGTCGACGAGACGGAGCGGGACCGGCTGATGAAGTCGCTCCAGGAGAACCTGGACTTCTTCGAGGAGGCGTGCATGGGGGAGGAGTAGCGGTATCCCTTTCGCTAAGGGGGCCCCTGGCTCGGTACGATTCGACTTGCGCGCGCGATACGAAGCGCCGCACCCCCTCAGTCAGGAGAGACCGGTGTCAGACGTCCGTGTGATCATCCAACGCGATTCCGAGCGGGAAGAGCGCGTGGTGACGACGGGGACTACGGCGGCCGAGCTCTTCCCCGGTCAGCGCACCGTCGTTGCCGCGCGTGTCGAGGGCGAGCTGAAGGACCTCGCGTACGAGCTCAGGGACGGCGAGACCGTCGAGCCCGTCGAGATCTCCTCCGAGGACGGCCTGAACATCCTGCGGCACTCCACGGCGCACGTCATGGCGCAGGCCGTGCAGGAGCTGCACCCCGACGCCAAGCTGGGCATCGGCCCGCCGGTCAAGGACGGCTTCTACTACGACTTCGACGTCGAGAAGCCGTTCACGCCCGAGGACCTCAAGGCCGTCGAGAAGAAGATGCAGGAGATCCAGAAGCGGGGTCAGCGCTTCTCCCGCCGGGTCGTCACCGACGAGGCCGCCCGCGAGGAGCTCGCCGACGAGCCGTACAAGCTGGAGCTCATCGGCATCAAGGGCTCGGCGTCCTCGGACGACGGCGCGGACGTCGAGGTGGGCGGCGGCGAGCTGACCATCTACGACAACCTGGACCCGAAGACCGGCGAGCTGTGCTGGAAGGACCTCTGCCGGGGTCCGCACCTGCCCACCACCCGGTTCATCCCGGCGTTCAAGCTGATGCGGAACGCCGCGGCGTACTGGCGCGGCAGCGAGAAGAACCCGATGCTCCAGCGCATCTACGGCACCGCGTGGCCCACCAAGGACGAGCTCAAGGCGCACCTGGAGTTCCTTGAGGAGGCCGCCAAGCGCGACCACCGCAAGCTCGGCAACGAGCTGGACCTCTTCTCCTTCCCCGACGAGATCGGCCCCGGCCTCGCGGTCTTCCACCCCAAGGGCGGCGTCATCCGCCGGGCCATGGAGGACTACTCGCGGCGCCGCCACGAGGAGGAGGGCTACGAGTTCGTCTACAGCCCCCACGCCACCAAGGGCAAGCTCTTCGAGAAGTCCGGCCACCTGGACTGGTACGCCGAAGGCATGTACCCGCCCATGCAGCTCGACGACGGGGTGGACTACTACCTCAAGCCGATGAACTGCCCGATGCACAACCTGATCTTCGATGCCCGTGGCCGTTCGTACCGCGAACTGCCGCTGCGTCTCTTCGAGTTCGGCACGGTGTACCGGTACGAGAAGTCGGGTGTCGTCCACGGTCTGACCCGCTCGCGCGGCTTCACGCAGGACGACGCGCATATCTACTGCACCAAGGAGCAGATGGCGGAGGAGCTCGACAGGACGCTCACCTTCGTCCTGAACCTGCTCCGTGACTACGGTCTGACCGACTTCTACCTGGAGCTCTCCACCAAGGACCCGGAGAAGTTCGTCGGCTCGGACGAGGTCTGGGAAGAGGCCACCGAGACGCTGCGCCAGGTCGCCGAGAAGCAGAACCTGCCGCTCGTTCCCGACCCCGGCGGCGCCGCGTTCTACGGCCCCAAGATCTCCGTGCAGTGCAAGGACGCCATCGGCCGCACCTGGCAGATGTCGACGGTGCAGCTCGACTTCAACCTGCCGGAGCGCTTCGACCTGGAGTACACCGGCCCCGACGGCACCAAGCAGCGCCCGGTCATGATCCACCGCGCCCTGTTCGGCTCCATCGAGCGCTTCTTCGCAGTGCTCCTGGAGCACTACGCGGGTGCGTTCCCGGTGTGGCTGGCCCCCGTCCAGGCGGTCGGCATCCCGATCGGCGACGCGCACATCCCGTACCTCCAGGAGTTCGCGGCCAAGGCGCGCAAGCAGGGGCTGCGCGTCGACGTCGACGCTTCTTCGGACCGGATGCAGAAGAAGATCCGCAACCACCAGAAGGCCAAGGTTCCGTTCATGATCATCGCGGGTGATGAGGACATGGCCAACGGTGCCGTCTCCTTCCGCTACCGCGACGGTTCGCAGGAGAACGGCATCCCGGTCGAGGACGCCATCGCCAAGATCGCGAAGGCCGTCGAAGACCGCGTGCAGGTCTGATCCGCACACCGTGAGAGGCCCCTGGAGCGCTAACCGCGCTCCGGGGGCCTCTTCTCGTCCTCCCGCGTGAACACCTGCAACAGCCACGAGGAGAACGACCCCGTCACCGCCCCCAGCAGCGCAAGACCGCAGACCATCAGCAGGGCCGCGATCATCCGGCCGCCCGTTGTGACCGGGGTGGCGTCCCCGTAACCCACCGTCGTGAGGGTCGCGCACGCCCACCAGGCCGCGTCGCCGAAGGTACGGATCGTGGCGCCTGGCGCGCCGTGCTCCTGGTGGTAGACGGCGAGCGCGGCGGAGAATCCGAGCAGCACCGCCGACATGCCGGCGTACGTCATCACGCGTGCGTACAGGTCCAGCCGCGGGCGGTCCCGTCGGCCCTGGACCGCGGTGTAGACCCGGACCACCCGTAGGGGGCGCAGGAGCGGGAGTACGAGCACCACCGTGTCCAGCCAGTGGGTGTGGACGAATCGGAGGCCGAGGCCGCTCAGCCGGAGCCGCACCGCGTAATCCACGAGGAAGAGCAGCCAGGTGGCGCCGACCAGGGCGAGGGCGAGATCGCGCCAAGGTTGGGCGTCGTGGGGGGCGAGAACGCGGACCGCGTACCCGGCGAGGAAGAGCAGCGAGGCTGCGAAGAGGGGTACTTCGGCGCGTTTCTCCCAGTGTGTCAGCCTGCCGGGAGCGGAGTCGGTGGGGCGGTCGCTCATGGCCACAGCATTGCGGGCCGCTGTCGGGCCGGGCCCCGGCGACACGCGTCGCGGGGCCGAAGCAATATGCTGATCGGCATGACGAGTGAGCCGGAGCAGCAGATCGGAGTGGGAACGCCCGACGCGTTCCAGCGCTTGTGGACGCCCCACCGGATGGCTTACATCCAGGGGGAGAACAAGCCCAGCGGTCCGGGGGCCGAGGACGGCTGTCCGTTCTGTGTGATCCCCGCAAAATCGGACGAGGACGGGCTGATCGTGGCGCGCGGTGAGCGCGTCTACGCCGTGCTGAACCTCTATCCGTACACCGGTGGCCATCTGATGGTCGTCCCGTACCGGCATGTCGCCGACTACACGGACCTGGATGCCGCGGAGACCGCCGAGCTGGCCGACTTCACCAAGCGTGCGATGGTCGCGCTGCGGGCGGCCTCAGGGGCGCACGGCTTCAATATCGGGATGAACCAGGGCGCGGTGGCGGGTGCGGGTATCGCCGCCCATCTGCATCAGCATCTGGTACCGCGCTGGGGCGGGGACACCAACTTCATGCCGGTGGTCGGTCATACGAAGGTGCTGCCGCAGCTGCTCGGCGACACCCGCGCGATGCTCGCGGGCGCCTGGCCCGCCGTGCCGCCGGCTGTCTGACCCGAGGACGAACCGGCAACCGGGCGGGCCCGGTGCACCACTGCGGTCCCAGCCCTACGCGTCGTACACGTCGGCCTTCCTCGGGGCCACGTCCTGCACGAGTCCGCTGAGGATCATGGAGCGGTTGTCGAAGCGTTCGGTGTCGACGCCGTTCTCCTCCAGGACCCGGATCGCCGCGGCGTGCACGGCGCGCAGGACGGGGGCGGCTGCGCGCAGGGCGTCGTCCGCCATGAACCGGTGGTTCCACGGCTGCGCCGCCCAGGCGTGGCGGAGGCCGAAGGGCTCGGGGAGGACGATCTTGCCGCCCAGGTAGTCGAGGAGCGGCGGGTACCAGGTCAAGGGAGCGCGCAGGGCGAGCCTGACGACTTCGTGGGCCTTGACGAGCGGCAGGGCGATCTTGCGGGTCTCCCAGAACCTGACCGCTTTCTTGACCGTCTTGGTCTCGGCCTCCGGCTTGGTGAGGAAGAGCCCGTGTACCGGTCCCAGCGCGTGGCCGGTGACTTCGATGCGCAGGGTCTCGTGGAGCACGGTCACGGTGATCATCATGGTGATGACCAGCTGGCCGTCCCAGAGGGTGAACTGGACACCCAGGTAGTGCCGGTCGCCGCTGCCGAACTGCTGGTGGTTGCAGATGCGCTGTATCTCGTGCGGCTTGACCTGGAAGGTGGCGACGTCCTCGCCGTCGGGGCGGGAGACCGAGTCCGCGTTCTCGCCGACGGGGGAGACGATCCAGTGCTTCACGGACGGGGTGGGGAAGCCGCCGGTGTTGAGCGGGCCGCGCTCCAGCATCTTCAGCTGGTCGTGGATGACCCGTATCAGGTCCCAACTGCGGAACTGGTGGATCTCCTTGGCCGGGTCCTTGGCGACGAGGTTCTCGGCGAGCTGCCAGCTGCCCCAGCGGGTGCCCATGCCGAGGACGCCCTTGGGGCCCGCGTAGAAGACGGCGTTGGACTGCTGCTCGGCGGAGAGCTTCTCCAGCCCCTGGCGGAGCGCTTCGCGAGCGGTCTCGTTCGGGTTCTTGGGTACGGAGTCGGGGATCTTCGCGATGACTCCGGCGCCGGACAGGAGCCCTTCCCAGCGGGAGCGCATGTCCTTGGCGGAGGTCTCCGCGATCCGCTTGGCGAGGAGCCAGCCGATGACGGGCGCGATGATCATCCCGCGCAGATAGAGCGCGAGCATTCCGGTGACCGGAAGCTTTATGAGGAGAAGCAGGGCGCCGATGCCGAAGACGGCGAGCAGGACGCCGCCCAGGGCCCGGAAGGCGGCGTCCTTCGACTTGTTGAGGGAGTCGCGCAGCCGGAACGCGATGACCCAGAGCAGCAGGCCGGGGAGGAACGCGAAGCCGAACACCGCGGTGACGAGGGTCAGTTTGCTGTCCCGCGCCTTGCGGAGGCCGGTCGCGGACAGGCAGTGTTCGACGACGGTCTGCGGGTCGGTGCCGAACGACTGGATGAGCGCCTTGCGGTCGCCGCCCAGCATGCGTTCCTGGACGGCGCGGGAGAACGCCTCGCCGAGATTCGGTTTGAAGTAGGCGGACTTGAAGAGCTTGGAGTCGCCCTCTTTCACTTCCGACTTGTGCCACTCGTTATTGGCCTTGAGGATTTCCTCCACCGGGGTGTCGCGGTACGCGGCCGAGGCGAGGGCATTGGTCGCCACCGCCTGTCCGGCCGAACCCTGGAGCGGGATCTGCGCTCCGGGAGAGAAATCGAATCCGTCGTTGGCCACTGCCGCCCCCACTCGCCGCACGGTCTGCCCTTGGCGCCTTTCCCAACTACCGTACGCGGCACACCTTCTGAGCTGGGCCCACAGCGTATCGTTCTGACCGGATCGGCGTCCCCTGCCGTGCGGACGGGCGTGCCTACGCGTGGCGTCGTGTCGGCCGTGGTCAGTCCGGTACCCCTTCCCGTTCCTCACGGACGCGGTCGGCGAGTTGCGGCGGCATCGCTTCGTGACGGGCGTAGGAGCGGTCGAAGCGTCCGGTGCCATGTGCGAGGGACCGCAGGTCGACGGCGTACCGGCCGATCTCCAGCTCGGGCACTTCGGCCCGTACGACGGTGCGTCCGCCCGGTGCCTGCTCGGTGCCCACGACTCGTCCGCGCCGGCCTGACAGGTCGCTCATGACGGCTCCCACGTAGTCGTCGGGGATCAGCACACTGACCTCGGCCACCGGTTCGAGCAGTTGGATACGGGTGTCCGCCGCCGCTTCGCGCAGGGCCAGCGCCGCCGCTGTCTGGAAGGCCGCGTCGGAGGAGTCCACCGAGTGGGCCTTTCCGTCGAGCAGGGTGATGCGTACGTCGACGAGGGGGTGGCCCGAGGCGACTCCCCGGGCGGCCTGGGCGCGTACGCCCTTCTCGACGGACGGGATGAACTGGCGCGGTACGGCTCCGCCGACGACCTTGTCGACGAATTCGATGCCCGCGCCGGGCGGCAGCGGCTCCACCTCGATCTCGCAGATGGCGTACTGGCCGTGGCCGCCGGACTGTTTGACGTGCCGGCCGCGCCCGGTGCACCGGGTGGCGAACGTCTCGCGCAGGGGGACGCGGTGGGGGACCGCGTCGACCTGGACGCCGTAGTGGCTGCGCAGCCGTTCCAGGGCGACGTCCCGGTGCGCCTCGCCCATGCACCACAGGACGACCTGGTGGGTGTCCTGGTTCTGTTCGAGGCGCATCGTCGGGTCCTCGGCGACCAGCCGCGCCAGGCCCTGCGAGAGCTTGTCCTCGTCCGCCTTGCTGTGGGCCCGGATGGCGACCGGCAGCAGTGGATCGGGCATGGTCCACGGCTCCATGAGCAGCGGACCATCCGTGGCGGAGAGGGTGTCCCCGGTCTCGGCCGCGCCGAGCCTGGCGACGCAGGCGAGGTCTCCCGCGATGCACCGGGTGAGGGGCCGCTGCTGCTTCCCGAAGGGCGAGGTGAGCGCGCCCACCCGGATCTCGGCCTCGTGGGCAGGGCGCTCCCCGTGTCCCGGATCGGTGAGCCCGTGGCCGCAGATGTGCACCGTGTCGTCGGGGCGCAGAGTGCCGGCGAAGACGCGTACGAGGGACATCCGGCCGACGTACGGGTCGGATGCCGTTTTGACGACCTCGGCGACCAGGGGGCCCTGCGGATCGCAGACGGGGGCGGGGCGTGGTGCGCCCTGCGGGGTGGTGACGGCGGGAAGTATGCGCTCAAGCGGGGTGGGGAAGCCGCCGGTGATGAGCTCCAGGAGTTCGACGGTTCCGACGCCCTGGCGGGCGCCGTCGGCGGCGGGGGCGGCGGTGAGGACGGGGTGGAAGACGCCGCGTGCGACGGCGCGCTCCAGATCGTCGACGAGGGTCTTGATGTCGATGTCGCCGCCACCGAGGTAGTGGTCCATGAGGGTCTCGTCCTCGCTCTCGGCGATGATCCCTTCGATGAGCCGGTTGCGGGCGTCCCTGAGCGGTTCCCGCTCACCGTCGGCCGGCGGGGTCTCCTGCCGTTCGCCGGAGGAGTAGTCGAAGATCCGCTGCGAGAGCAGCCCGGTGAGCCCGGTGAGGGGCGCGTGGCCGTCCGGGGCCTGGGGGCCGCGTACCGGCAGATAGAGGGGGACCACGGCGTCGGGGTCGTCGCCGCCGAAGAGTTCGGCGCAGACCCGGGTCATGCCGTCGAAGGAGGTGCGGGCGGTGTCGAGGTGGGTGACGACGATGGCCCGCGGCATTCCGACGGCCGCGCACTCCTCCCACACGGCGCGGGTCGTGCCCTCGACTGCGTCCGCCTCCTGGGCGGCCGAGACGACGAAAAGGGCCGCGTCCGCCGCTCGCAGACCGGCCCTGAGTTCCCCGACGAAGTCCGCGTAGCCGGGGGTGTCCAGCAGATTGATCTTGTAACCGTTCCATTCGACGGGGACCAGCGAGAGCTGTACGGAGCGTTGCCTGTGGTGCTCGATCTCGTCGTAGTCGGAGATGGTCCCGCCGTCCTCGACCCGGCCGGCCCGGTTGACGGCCCCTGCCGTCAGCGCGAGTGCTTCGACCAGGGTGGTCTTGCCGGATCCGCTGTGGCCGACCAGCACCACATTGCGTATGGAGGTGGGCCGGTCGGCCGTCGCCGCCCTGCCGGCGGCCCCGGTGTGAGTGTGTGCCCTGTCGCCCATGATGTGTGCCTCCCGGTGGAGTGCGCGGTGCGCGGGGAGCGCTGCGCGGTGAGGGGAGATAGGTGTGCACGGGCACGGGGGAGCCGTCGCGGCGGCTTCGTCGACGCCCGCGGGTAATTCCGAGCTTTCCACTCACTTCGGGCGGCGTCCATACGTCGTACGTGAGCGGCCGGGACAGCAACACACTCCCGGAGCGGGTGCCCGTCCGGTGGACCACACACGTCGTGACTACGATGGGCCAGCCGGTGGCCGCAGTGGCCGCACGGCCCGCCGAACCTCGGGAAGGCCATGCTGAACAAGTACGCGCGTGCATTTTTTACGCGTGTCCTCACACCGTTCGCCGCTCTGCTGCTCCGACTCGGGGTCAGCCCCGACGCGGTCACGCTCATCGGCACGGCCGGAGTGATGGCAGGTGCGCTGGTCTTTTTCCCGATGGGAGAATTCTTCTGGGGCACGATCGTCATCACGATCTTCGTCTTCTCGGACCTCGTCGACGGCAATATGGCCCGGCAGGCGGGGATCTCCAGTCGCTGGGGCGCGTTCCTCGACTCGACGCTGGACCGAGTCGCCGACGGGGCGATCTTCGCCGGCTTCGCGCTCTGGTACGCGGGCAGCGGTGACGACAACGTGCTGTGCGCGGTGGCGATCTTCTGCCTGGCCAGCGGCCAGGTCGTCTCGTACACGAAGGCACGCGGAGAATCGATCGGTCTGCCGGTCGCGGTCAACGGTCTGGTGGAGCGCGCCGAGCGCCTGGTGATCTCGCTGGTAGCGGCCGGGCTCGCCGGTCTGCACACCTTCGGCGTCCCCGGGATCGAGATCCTGCTGCCGATCGCGCTGTGGATCGTCGCCGTGGGCAGCCTGGTGACGCTCATCCAGCGTGTGGTGACCGTGCGCCGGGAGTCCGCGGAGGCCGATGCGGCCGCCGCGTCGGCGGAGCAGGGGAGCGAGGCCGCCCAGTGAGCGGCACCGACGACGGTCTGCGGGAACGGCTGACGGACGGGCTGTACGGGCTCGGCTGGGGCGCGGTCAAGAAACTCCCCGAGCCCGCGGCGCGGGCGCTCTTCCGCACCATCGCCGACCAGGTGTGGAAGCGGCGCGGCAAGAGTGTGCTGCGGCTGGAGTCGAATCTGGCGCGGGTGGTGCCCGACGCGGACGCGGCCCGTCTCGCCGAGCTGTCCAAGGCCGGTATGCGCTCGTACATGCGCTACTGGCAGGAGTCCTTCCGGCTGCCGACGTGGACCCCCCGGCGGATCAAGGACAGCATCGACCTGCGGGAGGTCCACCGTCTGACGGAGGGCCTCGACGCCGGGAGCGGCGTCATCCTGGCCCTTCCCCATCTGGGGAACTGGGACCTCGCGGGTGCCTGGGTCACCACGGACCTCAAGATCGGCTTCACCACCGTCGCCGAACGCCTCAAGCCCGAATCGCTCTACGACCGGTTCGTCGCCTACCGCGAGGGCCTCGGCATGGAGGTCCTGCCGCACAACGGCGGCGCGGCCTTCGGCACACTGGCGCGGCGGCTGCGGGCCGGTGGCCTCGTCTGCCTGGTCGCCGACCGTGATCTGTCGTCGTCCGGTGTCGAGGTGACGTTCTTCGGCGACACCGCGCGGATGCCGGCAGGGCCGGCGCTGCTGGCCCAGCAGACCGGGGCGCTCCTGCTCCCCGTCACACTCTGGTACGACGGCACCCCGGTCATGAAGGCGCGCATCCACCCGCCCGTCGAGGAGCCCAAAACGGGGGACCGCGCCGAGAAGACGTCGGTGATGACACAGGCGCTGGCCGATGCCTTCGCCGTCGGAATCGCCGAGCATCCGGAGGACTGGCACATGCTCCAGCGCCTCTGGATCTCCGATCTGGACCCCCGAGGGGAACAGCCGTGAAGATCGGCATTGTCTGCCCGTACTCCTGGGACGTACCGGGTGGCGTGCAGTTCCACATCCGTGACCTCGCCGAACATCTGATCCGCCTCGGCCATCAGGTCTCCGTGCTGGCGCCCGCGGACGACGAGACACCGCTGCCGCCGTACGTGGTCTCGGCGGGCCGGGCCGTCCCCGTCCCGTACAACGGGTCCGTCGCGCGGCTGAACTTCGGCTTCCTGTCGGCCGCGCGGGTACGCAGGTGGCTGCACGACGGCACGTTCGACGTGATCCACATCCACGAGCCCACCTCACCCTCGCTGGGGCTGCTCGCGTGCTGGGCGGCGCAGGGGCCGATCGTTGCCACGTTCCACACGTCCAATCCGCGCTCGCGGGCGATGATCGCCGCCTATCCGATCCTTCAGCCGGCGCTGGAGAAGATCCGTGCGCGGATCGCGGTGAGCGAGTACGCGCGCCGGACCCTCGTCGAGCATCTGGGCGGCGACGCGGTCGTCATTCCCAACGGTGTCGACGTGGACTTCTTCGCCCGGGCGGAGCCCAAGGCCGAGTGGCAGGGCGGGACGATCGGGTTCATCGGGCGTATCGACGAGCCGCGGAAGGGTCTTCCGGTCCTGATGAGGGCCCTGCCCGCGATCCTCGCCGCCCGCCCGGAGACCAGGCTGCTGGTCGCGGGGCGCGGTGACGAGGAGGAAGCGGTCGCCTCCCTGCCCAAGGAACTGCGTGACCGCGTGGAATTCCTCGGCATGGTGAGCGACGAGGACAAGGCGCGGCTGCTGCGCAGCGTCGATGTGTACGTCGCGCCCAACACCGGGGGCGAGAGCTTCGGCATCATCCTGGTCGAGGCGCTGTCGGCGGCGGCACCGGTGCTCGCGAGCGATCTGGACGCGTTCGCGCAGGTGCTGGACCAGGGCTCGGCGGGTGAGCTCTTCGCCAACGAGGACGCGGACGCGCTGGCCTCGGCCGCGATCCGCCTCCTGGGCGACCCGGAGCGGCGTGCCGGGCTCCGTGAGCGGGGCAGCGCGCATGTGCGCCGCTTCGACTGGACGACGGTGGGTGCGGACATCCTGGCGGTGTACGAGACGGTGGCGGACGGGGCCGCGTCGGTGGCTGCGGACGAGCGCACGGGGCTGCGGGCACGCTTCGGGCTGGCCCGGGACTGAGGGCTTCGCCGGATATCCGGTCGCTGGGACCAACTCCCGGTGTGGCGTGGCCTGTTCATCGGCCCCGGCCGCCGGGAGTGACGCCGGTCCGTCCGCCGCCGGGTGGAGAGCGGCCGGTGTGCGGCCCGCGCGACGGTAGCCTTGCGGCCCGTGACCGAAACCCTCATCTGGATCGCCGTCGCGCTGGTCGCGATCGGCCTGTACCTCAGCTGGACCGCCGGAAGGCTGGACCGGCTGCACGCACGGATCGACGCGGCCCGTGCCGCGCTCGACGCCCAACTGCTGCGCCGCGCCTCGGTCACGCAGGAACTGGCCACGTCCGGTGTCCTCGACCCGGCCGCCTCCATCGTCCTGTACGAGGCCGCGCACGCCGCCCGGCAGGCCGAGGAGGAGCAGCGGGAGGTCACCGAGAGCGAACTGAGCACCGCGCTGCGCGCCGTCTTCGGTGAAACGGCCCAGGTGGACGCCGTGAAGGAGATCCCCGGCGGAGTCGAGGCGGCGGCCGAACTGGCTGCCGCGGTGCGCCGGGTGCCGATGGCACGGCGGTTCCACAACGATGCGGTGCGCGCGGCCCGTGCACTGCGCAGACACCGTACGGTGCGCCTGTTCCGGCTGGCCGGACACGCGCCGTTCCCCCTCGCGTTCGAGATGGACGACGAGCCGCCGGTGGCGCTCGCCGACCGCCCCGGCACCTGAGAGCGGACCGCCCCGGCACTTGAGGTCGGGCCGTTCCGGCATCTGAGAGCGGGGCCAAAACGATCCACGGGGTACTTATTGGCCCTTGCTGTGGACTGCTCCCGGGGCGTTTGCTCAGCCTTGCACCAGTCAGCGTCTTCTCCGAGTGAGGTCGATCCGTGTCCACGCTTCCCAGCACCCAGCAGCCCACCGACTCCCCGGCCATCGGCACCAGCCGCGTCAAGCGCGGTATGGCCGAGCAGCTCAAGGGCGGCGTGATCATGGACGTCGTCAACGCCGAGCAGGCGAAGATCGCCGAGGATGCGGGCGCCGTGGCCGTCATGGCCCTGGAGCGGGTGCCCGCCGACATCCGCAAGGACGGCGGCGTGGCCCGGATGTCCGACCCGAACATGATCGAAGAGATCATCGAGGCCGTCTCCATCCCGGTCATGGCCAAGTCGCGCATCGGCCACTTCGTCGAGGCCCAGGTCCTGCAGTCCCTCGGTGTCGACTACATCGACGAGTCCGAGGTCCTGACCCCGGCCGACGAGGTCAACCACAGCGACAAGTTCGCCTTCACGACCCCCTTCGTCTGTGGCGCCACCAACCTGGGCGAGGCCCTGCGCCGCATCGCAGAGGGCGCGGCCATGATCCGCTCGAAGGGCGAGGCCGGCACCGGCAACGTCGTCGAGGCCGTCCGCCACCTGCGTCAGATCAAGAACGAGATCGCTCGCCTGCGCGGCTACGACAACAACGAGCTGTACGCCGCCGCCAAGGAGCTCCGCGCCCCGTACGAGCTGGTCAAGGAGGTCGCCGAGCTCGGCAAGCTGCCCGTCGTCCTCTTCTCCGCAGGTGGCGTCGCCACCCCCGCCGACGCCGCGCTGATGCGCCAGCTCGGCGCCGAGGGCGTCTTCGTCGGCTCCGGCATCTTCAAGTCCGGCGACCCCGCCAAGCGCGCCGCCGCGATCGTGAAGGCCACCACCTTCTACGACGACCCGAAGATCATCGCGGACGCCTCCCGCAACCTGGGCGAGGCCATGGTCGGCATCAACTGCGACACCCTGCCCGAGGCCGAGCGCTACGCCAACCGTGGCTGGTAGTCACTGATGAGCGACACCCCTGTGATCGGAGTCCTGGCTCTCCAGGGCGACGTACGGGAACACCTGATCGCCCTGGCCTCGGCTGACGCCCTGGCCAGGCCGGTCCGGCGTCCCGAGGAGCTCGCCGAGGTCGACGGTCTCGTCATACCCGGCGGCGAATCCACCACCATGTCCAAGCTCGCCGTGCTCTTCGGCATGCTGGACCCGCTGCGCGAGCGCGTACGCGCCGGAATGCCGGTCTACGGCACCTGTGCCGGCATGATCCTGCTCGCCGACAAGATCCTCGACCCGCGCTCGGGCCAGGAAACCGTCGGCGGCATCGACATGATCGTGCGCCGCAACGCCTTCGGACGGCAGAACGAATCGTTCGAGGCGGCCGTCGACGTCGACGGAATCGCGGACGGGCCGGTCGAAGGCGTGTTCATCCGGGCACCCTGGGTCGAATCCGTCGGGGCGCAGGCCGAGGTCATCGCCGAACACGGTGGTCACATTGTCGCGGTACGGCAGGGAAACGCCCTTGCCACGTCATTCCACCCGGAACTGACCGGAGACCACCGGGTTCACGCACTCTTCGTCGACATGGTGCGCGCAGTCCTCTGACTCGACCCCGGTAGGATCTCTCGGGTTCGGATCGATTTTGGTGACGCGAAGGAGAAGGCAGATGTCCGGCCACTCTAAATGGGCTACGACGAAGCACAAGAAGGCCGTGATTGATGCCAAGCGCGGCAAGCTCTTCGCGAAGCTGATCAAGAACATCGAGGTCGCGGCCCGTTCCGGCGGTGTCGACCTCGAAGGCAACCCGACGCTCGTCGACGCCATCCAGAAGGCGAAGAAGAGCTCCGTCCCGAACAAGAACATCGACTCCGCGGTCAAGCGCGGTGGTGGTCTCGAAGCGGGCGGCGCCGACTACGAGACGATCATGTACGAGGGCTACGGGCCGAACGGTGTCGCGGTGCTCATCGAGTGCCTCACCGACAACCGGAACCGTGCCGCGTCCGACGTACGGGTCGCCATGACCCGCAACGGCGGTTCGATGGCCGACCCGGGTTCGGTCTCGTACCTCTTCAACCGCAAGGGCGTCGTGATCGTCCCCAAGGGTGAGCTGTCCGAGGACGACGTCCTCGGTGCCGTGCTCGACGCGGGTGCCGAGGAGGTCAACGACCTCGGTGAGACGTTCGAGGTCGTCAGCGAGGCAACCGACATGGTCGCGGTCCGCACCGCGCTCCAGGACGCCGGCATCGACTACGACTCCGCCGAGGCCAACTTCCTGCCCACCATGCAGGTCGACCTCGAGGAAGAGGGCGCACGCAAGATCTTCAAGCTCATCGACGCGCTGGAGGACAGCGACGACGTGCAGAACGTCTTCGCCAACTTCGACGTCTCGGACGAGGTCATGGAGAAGGTCGACGCCTGATATCCGGGCAGTCGCCGCACAGGCGGAGCCGACGGGCCGACGGGGACACACCCCGTCGGCCCGTCGCATTGTCAGTGCGAGCCGATAGCCTGCGGGAACAGTTGACCGATCGGTGAGGGGAGGGGGCGCTTCATGCGTGTACTCGGCGTGGACCCGGGGCTGACCCGGTGCGGGGTCGGAGTCGTCGAAGGCGTCGCGGGACGCCCCCTGACGATGATCGGTGTCGGTGTCGTCCGCACCTCTGCCGACGCGGAGCTCGGCCACCGGCTGGTCGCCATCGAGCGCGGCATCGAGGAGTGGCTCGACACGCACCGGCCCGAATTCGTCGCCGTGGAGCGGGTGTTCAGCCAGCACAATGTGCGTACGGTGATGGGCACCGCCCAGGCCAGCGCGGTCGCCATGCTCTGCGCCTCGCGGCGCGGCATCCCCGTGGCCCTGCACACCCCCAGTGAGGTCAAGGCCGCCGTCACCGGCTCCGGACGTGCCGACAAGGATCAGGTCGGCGCCATGGTGACCCGGCTCCTGCGGCTCGACGCGCCACCCAAACCGGCCGATGCCGCCGACGCCCTCGCGCTCGCCATCTGCCACATCTGGCGGGCCCCCGCGCAGAACCGCCTCCAGCAGGCCGTCGCCGCCCATCGCACCCTGAAAGGCCGTACCGCATGATCGCCTTCGTCTCAGGCCCGGTGGCCGCCCTCGCCCCTACCACGGCCGTGATCGAGGTCGGCGGCATCGGCATGGCCGTCCAGTGCACCCCCCACATCCTCGCCGGCCTGCGGATCGGCAAGGAGGCCAAGCTCGCGACCTCCCTCGTCGTACGGGAGGACTCGCTCACGCTCTACGGCTTCGCCGACGACGACGAGCGCCAGGTCTTCGAACTGCTTCAGACCGCCAGCGGCGTCGGCCCGCGGCTCGCCCAGGCCATGCTCGCCACCCACAGCCCCGACGCCCTGCGCATCGCCGTCGCCACCGGCGACGAGAAGGCGCTCACCGCCGTCTCCGGCATCGGCAAGAAGGGTGCCCAGAAGCTGCTCCTGGATCTGAAGGACAGACTCGGGGAGCCGGTCGGCGCCCACATCGGACAGCAGGGCATCGGCACCCCGGTCACCTCGGGCTGGCGCGATCAGCTCCAGGCCGCGCTGATCGGACTCGGGTACGCGACCCGCGAGGCCGACGAGGCGGTCGCCGCCGTGGCGCCGCAGGCCGAGGCCGCGATCGCGGAGGGCGCCCAGCCGCCCGTACCGCAGCTGCTGCGCGCCGCCCTGCAGACGCTCAACCGCGCACGCTGAACCCAAGCACCACACCGGTCCGGCACCGCACGGCCCGGCACCGAGACACCCGAGGCGGGACTGACCGAATGAACTGGGACGAGACCGGACCCGACACCGACGAGCGTCCGCACCTCGTCGACGGCCAGCTGGACGACCGGCTGGTCGACGCCGGGGCCGACGGCGAGGACACCGCGGTCGAAGCGGCGCTGCGCCCCAAGGACCTCGACGAGTTCGTCGGCCAGGAGAAGGTCCGTGAGCAGCTCGACCTGGTCCTCAAGGCCGCCCGCGCCCGCGGAGCCACCGCCGACCACGTCCTGCTGTCCGGCGCCCCCGGCCTCGGCAAGACCACCCTGTCCATGATCATCGCGGCTGAGATGAACGCCCCGATCCGCATCACCTCGGGCCCCGCCATCCAGCACGCGGGCGACCTCGCGGCGATCCTCTCCTCCCTCCAGGAGGGCGAGGTCCTCTTCCTCGACGAGATCCACCGCATGTCACGGCCCGCCGAAGAGATGCTCTACATGGCCATGGAGGACTTCCGGGTCGACGTCATCGTCGGCAAGGGCCCCGGCGCCACGGCGATCCCCCTGGAACTGCCGCCCTTCACCCTGGTCGGCGCCACCACCCGCGCCGGCCTGCTGCCGCCCCCGCTGCGCGACCGCTTCGGTTTCACCGGGCACATGGAGTTCTACGCCCCCGCCGAGCTGGAGCGCGTCATCCACCGCTCCGCCCGCCTCCTCGACGTCGAGATCGACGTGGTCGGCGCCGCGGAGATCGCCGGGCGCTCCCGGGGCACGCCCCGTATCGCCAACCGGCTGCTGCGCCGGGTCCGGGACTACGCCCAGGTCAAGGCCGACGGCCGGATCGACCAGGACATCGCCGCCGCGGCCCTCAGGGTCTACGAGGTCGACGCCCGTGGCCTGGACCGCCTGGACCGCGCGGTGCTCGGCGCCCTGCTGAAACTCTTCGGCGGCGGACCCGTGGGCCTGTCCACGCTCGCCGTCGCGGTGGGGGAGGAGCGCGAGACCGTCGAAGAGGTCGCCGAGCCCTTTCTCGTACGCGAAGGACTGCTGGCGAGGACCCCGCGCGGCCGGGTCGCCACCCCCGCGGCATGGGCACATCTGGGCCTCGTTCCGCCACAGCAAGGCGGAAAGGGACAACAGGGCCTGTTCGGGGCGTGATGAATCACAGGTTGGCCCGAAGCGGAACGACGGTGCCATGCTGGGCGTTGTTCCAATGATGCGGACTCGCTTAGACTCCGCCGATGCCGCCCGTACAGGTCGGTGTACCCACCCCCGTAGACCAGGCCGCATTCCAACGCGGTCGTGCGAAGGAATTTCCGTCCCGTGAATATCGTGACTCTCCTCCCCTTCATCGTGCTCATCGGGGCCATGTTCCTGATGACCCGGTCCGCCAAGAAGAAGCAGGCGGCCGCTGCGCAGATGCGCAACGACATGCAGCCCGGCACCGGCGTCCGGACGATCGGGGGCATGTACGCCACCGTCAAGGAGCTGCACGACGACACGGTCCTCCTTGAGGTGGCGCCCGGCGTCCACGCCATCTACGCGAAGAACTCGATCGGTGCCGTCCTCGACGACGCGGAGTACAACCGCATCGTCCACGGCGACGACGAGGACCTGAAGGCCGAGGGCGCGATCGTGCCCGACGACGCTTCCTCGCTCACCACGGACTCCGACGCCGACGCCTCGGACGACGCGAAGATCGACCTGGGCAAGAAGGCCGAGGCCGAGGACGCCGAGGACAAGGACGTCGACCCGAAGGACGCCAAGGGCGACGTCGAGGGCGACACGAAGTAATTCACGATCCGGGGGCGTCGCGCGCCTACAGGTACGCGGCGTCCGACGGAGCGTGCGGTCTTCTGCGGGGGGCAGGTCCCCACATCACTTCGTGGCCGCTCGGGCGCGTACCCGGCGCGGGGCGGTTGGACAGGGAGAAACGAGAAGGTGGCAGCACCGAAGAAGGGCCGAGGGCCGGCGGGCGGTCAGAGCAGGCCGGGGCGTGCCCTGGTTCTGATCCTGATCGCCATGGTCGCGCTCGCTGGCGGGATGTTCCTGTCCGGTCACACCACACCCCGGCTGGGTATTGACCTCGCAGGCGGTACGTCGATCACGCTCAAGGCGAAGAGCCAGCCAGGCAAGCCGGACGCGATCAATCAGACCAACATGGACACCGCGGTCAGCATCATCGAACGCCGTGTCAATGGTCTGGGTGTCTCCGAGGCCGAGGTTCAGACCCAGGGCAAAGAGAACATCATCGTCAACATCCCCAAGGGGACGAACTCCAAGCAGGCCCGGGAACAGGTCGGTACAACCGCCCAGCTCTACTTCCGGCCCGTGCTCACGGTCACCGCGGGCACACCAACGCCCACGGGTTCCGAGAGCCCTTCGGCGACCGGTTCGAGCACGTCCAAGGCCACGCCCAGCGCGAAGGCAGGCGACGAGGAGACCGCTTCCGGTTCGAAGGCCACGCCCTCGTCGAGTGCCACCTCCCAGGGCCGTGCGGTCACCGACGCCCTGAAGAAGGACACGACGCCCACCCCCGGCGCGAGCACCACGGACGCCCCGGCGTCCACGGAGACGCCCGACCCGGCCACCGCCGCGCTGCAGAAGAAGTTCACCGAGCTCGACTGCACCGACGCCGCGGCCCGAGTCAAGGCCGGTGAGGGAGTCAAGCCCGAGGACCCCACGGTCGCGTGCAGCGCCGAGGGCGACGCCAAGTACATCCTCGGCCCGGCCGAGGTCTCCGGTACGGACGTCGACGACGCCAAGGCGCAGTTCGACCAGCAGCGGGGCATCTGGCTCGTCTCGATGGAGTTCACCGACAAGGGCTCCAAGAAGTTCCAGACGATCACGCAGAAGCTGTCGTCGCAGCAGTCCCCGCAGAACCAGTTCGCGATCGCGCTCGACGGCGAGGTCGTCTCGGCCCCGCAGGTGAACGAGACCCTGAGCGGCAGCGCCGAGATCTCCGGCAGCTTCACCCAGCAGTCCGCCGAGGACCTGGCCAACGTGCTCTCGTATGGTGCGCTCCCGCTCTCGTTCAGCGAAGACACGGTCACCACCGTCACCGCCGCTCTGGGTGGCGAGCAGTTGGAGGCCGGTCTGATCGCCGGTGCCATCGGTCTGGCGCTGGTCGTCATCTACCTGGTGGCCTATTACCGCGGTCTGGCGCTCATCGCGCTCTTCAGCCTCGCGGTGTCCGGAATACTGACGTACACGATCATGGCCCTGCTCGGCCCGGCGATCGGCTTCGCGCTGAACCTCCCGGCCGTCTGCGGTGCCATCGTGGCGATCGGAATCACGGCGGACTCGTTCATCGTCTACTTCGAGCGAATTCGTGACGAGATCCGTGAGGGTCGTACGCTGCGTCCGGCCATCGAGCGGGCATGGCCGCGTGCCCGGCGCACGATCCTGGTGTCCGACTTCGTGTCGTTCCTCGCCGCCGCGGTCCTCTTCCTCGTCACGGTCGGCAAGGTCCAGGGCTTCGCGTTCACGCTCGGCCTGACCACGCTGCTCGACGTCGTCGTGGTGTTCCTCTTCACCAAGCCCGTCATGACGCTGATGGGCCGCACGAAGTTCTTCTCGAGCGGTAACCCGTGGTCCGGTCTGGACCCGAAGCGGCTCGGCGCCAAGCCGCCGCTGCGCCGCTCGCGCCGTATGACCGCTCCCACCGACCACCCGAAGGAGGCCTGAGATGTCGCGACTCGGCAATCTCGGCGCCCGGCTCTACCGTGGCGAGGTCGGTTACGACTTCATCGGCAAGCGCAAGATCTGGTACGGCGTCTCGATCCTGATCACCATCACGGCCATCGTCGGCCTGGCGGTCAGCGGCCTCAACATGGGCATCGAGTTCAAGGGCGGCGCGGTCTTCACGACCGACGAGAAGCCCAAGGTCTCGGTCTCCCAGGCCCACGACAGTGCGGTGGAGGCCTCCGGTCACGAGGCGATTGTTCAGGAGCTCGGCAACGGCAACCTGCGGATCCAGATCACCGAGGTCGGCACGGAGAAGGCCGACCAGATCAAGACCCAGCTCTCCGAGGACCTCGGAGTGCCCGAGGCGAAGATCAACGCGGACCTGGTCGGCCCCAGCTGGGGTGAGCAGATCGCCAACAAGGCGTGGACCGGTCTCGGGATCTTCATGATCCTCGTGGTCGTCTACCTCGCCATCGCCTTCGAGTGGCGCATGGCCATCGCGGCCCTGGTCGCGCTGATCCACGACATCACGATCACGGTCGGCATCTATGCCCTGGTGGGCTTCGAGGTCACCCCGGGCACCGTGATCGGTCTGCTGACGATCCTCGGTTACTCCCTCTACGACACGGTCGTCGTCTTCGACAGCCTCAAGGAGGGCCAGAAGGGGATCACCAAGCAGACCCGCTGGACCTACAGCGAGGTTGCGAACCGCTCCATCAACGGCACCCTGGTCCGCTCGATCAACACCACCGTCGTCGCGCTGCTGCCCGTCGCCGGCCTGCTGTTCATCGGTGGCGGTGTCCTGGGCGCGGGCATGCTCAACGACATCTCGCTGTCGCTCTTCGTCGGCCTCGCGGCCGGTGCGTACTCCTCGATCTTCATCGCCACTCCGCTCGTCGCCGACCTCAAGGAACGCGAACCGCAGATGAAGGCGCTGAAGAAGCGGATTCTCGCCAAGCGCGCGGCAGCCGCCGCCAAGGGCGAGTCCGCCGAGGACGAGCGTGACGACGAGCCCCAGGACGACTCCCCCGAGGGTACCGAGACCGCTGGTGCCGTCGTGGGCCAGCGTGAGCAGCCCAGGGGCCACGGCCGCACCTCGGGGAACCGTCGATGACCAGCACCACGGAATCCACCCGCGACCTGCTGCTCAGCCGCATCCGCGATGTCGCCGACTATCCGAAGCCGGGCGTGATGTTCAAGGACATCACCCCGCTGCTCGCGGACCCGGTGGCCTTCACGCTGCTGACCGACACCCTCGCGGAGCTGTGCGTACGGCATGGCGCCACCAAGATCGTCGGTCTGGAGGCGCGTGGCTTCATCCTCGCGGCACCGGTCGCGGTCCGGGCGGGCCTCGGCTTCGTACCGGTCCGTAAGGCCGGAAAGCTGCCCGGAGCCACGCTCAGCCAGGCCTACGAGCTGGAGTACGGGACCGCGGAGATCGAGATCCACGCGGAGGACCTGTCGGCCGACGACCGGATCATGGTCATCGACGACGTCCTCGCCACCGGTGGCACCGCCGAGGCCTCGCTGGGGCTCATCCGGCGGGCCGGCGCCCAGGTCGCGGGCGTCGCGGTCCTCATGGAGCTCGGCTTCCTGCCGGGCCGCGCACGACTGGAACCGGCGCTGCGAGGCGCCCCGCTGGAGGCCCTGATCACCGTCTGACCGACGGCAGGACCGGCCGGCGTACGACAGCCGGACACACAGGACGGGCACCCGGGAACATCCGGGTGCCCGTCCCGCGTTGTGAGCGGTCCCACGGTCCCCGGGCGTCGATCAGCCACCGGGTCGATACCATGGGCTTTCCGGGTACCCCGGTTCCGCACGAGGAGCGCTCTTGCCAGACGAGGCCCAGCCAGTCGCCGCCCCGCAGCCCGACAAGCCCGCGGCGGACCAAGCCACGCCCGAGAAGGCGCAGCCGGCGGGCACGCCGAAGCCTGCGGCGCGAGAGTCCGCGGACAGCGGGAAGGCACCGGACCCCGCGAACGCCAAGCCGGGACCCCCCGACTCCGCCAAGCCCCCGAAGCCCGCGGCTGACGCACCGGCCGCGGCCGACGTGCCGGCCGCGCCCGCGAAGGCGGCCGGGCCCGTGAATCCCGCGCCCCCCGCAGGACAGGCGGCCAAGACCCCGGCGAAGCCCGCGGCCAAGCCCGCGGCCAAGCCCGCGGCCAAGCCCGCGGCCAAGCCCGTCGTCCCGGCCGGCGCGGTGCCCCGCTCCGGTGGATCGTCCAACCGTGTCCGGGCCCGCCTGGCCCGCCTGGGCGTCCAGCGCTCCAGCCCGTACAACCCCGTGCTCGAACCGCTGCTGCGGACCGTCCGCTCCAACGACCCCAAGATCGAGACGGCGACGCTGCGCCAGATCGAGCGCGCCTACCAGGTCGCCGAACGCTGGCACCGGGGCCAGAAACGCAAGAGCGGCGACCCGTACATCACGCACCCGCTCGCCGTCACGACGATCCTCGCCGAGCTCGGCATGGACCCTGCCACGCTGATGGCCGGGCTGCTGCACGACACGGTCGAGGACACCGAGTACGGCCTGGACACCCTGCGCAAGGACTTCGGCGACCAGGTCGCGCTGCTGGTCGACGGCGTCACCAAGCTCGACAAGGTCAAGTTCGGCGAGGCCGCGCAGGCCGAGACCGTGCGCAAGATGGTCGTCGCCATGGCGAAGGACCCCCGGGTCCTGGTCATCAAGCTCGCCGACCGCCTGCACAACATGCGCACCATGCGTTATCTCAAGCGGGAGAAGCAGGAGAAGAAGGCACGCGAGACCCTTGAGATCTACGCGCCCCTGGCTCACCGCCTGGGTATGAACACCATCAAGTGGGAGCTGGAGGACCTCGCCTTCGCGATCCTCTACCCCAAGATGTACGACGAGATCGTCCGCCTCGTCGCGGAGCGGGCGCCCAAGCGCGACGAATACCTCGCCATAGTGACCGACGAGGTCCAGTCCGACCTGCGCGCCGCCCGCATCAAGGCCACCGTCACGGGACGGCCGAAGCACTACTACAGCGTCTACCAGAAGATGATCGTGCGAGGCCGGGACTTCGCCGAGATCTACGACCTGGTGGGTATTCGTGTACTTGTCGACACGGTCCGCGACTGTTACGCGGCCCTCGGCACCGTTCACGCGCGATGGAATCCGGTACCCGGCCGGTTCAAGGACTACATCGCGATGCCGAAGTTCAACATGTACCAGTCACTGCACACCACGGTGATCGGCCCCAGCGGCAAGCCCGTCGAGCTCCAGATCCGTACGTTCGACATGCACCGCCGCGCCGAGTACGGCATCGCCGCGCACTGGAAGTACAAGCAGGAGCCCTCCGCGGGTGTCTCCAAGGTCCGTACCGACGTGCCCAAGAACACCGGCCGCGGCCAGGACGTCAACGACATGGCGTGGCTGCGCCAGCTCCTGGACTGGCAGAAGGAGACCGAGGACCCCAGCGAGTTCCTGGAGTCCCTGCGCTTCGACCTCTCCCGCAACGAGGTCTTCGTCTTCACGCCCAAGGGCGACGTCATAGCGCTGCCCGCCGGCGCCACCCCCGTCGACTTCGCGTACGCGGTCCACACGGAGGTCGGCCACCGGACGATAGGGGCACGGGTCAACGGGCGCCTCGTACCGCTCGAATCGACGCTGGACAACGGTGACCTCGTCGAGGTCTTCACCTCCAAGGCGACCGGCGCCGGACCCTCCCGGGACTGGCTCGGCTTCGTCAAGTCGCCCCGTGCCCGGAACAAGATCCGCGCCTGGTTCTCCAAGGAGCGCCGCGACGAGGCGATCGAGCAGGGCAAGGACTCCATCGCGCGCGCCATGCGCAAGCAGAATCTGCCGATCCAGCGGATTCTGACCGGCGACTCGCTGGTCACGCTCGCCCACGAGATGCGCTATCCCGACATCTCCTCGCTGTACGCGGCGATCGGCGAGGGCCATGTCGCCGCCGCCGGCGTCGTACAGAAGCTCGTCCAGGCGCTCGGCGGCGAGGACGCGGCCAACGAGGACCTTGCCGAGAGTGCCCCGCCCTCGCGCGGCCGCAGCAAGCGCCGCGCCAACGCCGACCCCGGCGTGGTCGTCAAGGGCGTCGAGGACGTCTGGGTCAAACTGGCCCGCTGCTGCACCCCCGTACCGGGCGACCCGATCATCGGCTTCGTCACCCGCGGCAGCGGCGTCTCGGTGCACCGCGCCGACTGCGTCAACGTCGACTCGCTGTCCCAGCAGCCGGAACGCATCCTCGAGGTCGAGTGGGCGCCCACCCAGTCCTCGGTCTTCCTGGTCGCCATCCAGGTCGAGGCACTGGACCGGTCCCGGCTGCTCTCCGACGTCACCCGCGTCCTGTCCGACCAGCACGTCAACATCCTGTCGGCGGCCGTCCAGACGTCCAGGGACCGGGTGGCCACCTCCCGCTTCACCTTCGAGATGGGCGACCCGAAGCACCTCGGACACGTGCTGAAGGCCGTGCGGGGCGTGGAGGGCGTCTACGACGTGTACCGGGTGACCTCGGCCCGCAGGCCATAACCCGGGAGCCACATCGCGAGAGAGGGGCTCCTGTACGCGAAGTACAGGAGCCCCTCTTTTCATGCGAGTTCGTACGAGTTCATGCGAGTTCGTACGCAGCGGCCGGAATCAGCCGCTGAATTCCTCCAGGCCCTTCAGCGCCTGGTCCAGCAGCGCCTGCCGGCCCTCCAGCTCCTTGGCCAGCTTGTCGGCCCTGGCGTTGTTGCCCGAGGTGCGCGCCGTGTCGATCTGCTTACGCAGCTTGTCCACGGCCGCCTGGAGCTGACCGGTCAGACCCTCGGCGCGCGCCCGCGCCTCCGGGTTCGAGCGGCGCCACTCGTTCTCCTCGGCCTCCTGGAGCGCACGCTCCACCGCCTGCATCCGCCCCTCGACCTTCGGGCGGGCGTCACGCGGCACGTGGCCGATGGCCTCCCAGCGCTCGTTGAGGGCACGGAAGGCGGCCCTGGCCGCCTTCAGGTCCTTCACCGGCACCAGCTTCTCGGCCTCGACGGCGAGCTCCTCCTTCAGCCCGAGGTTCTCGCCCTGCTCCGCGTCCCGCTCGGCGAACACTCCGCTGCGGGCCGCGAAGAAGACGTCCTGCGCACCGCGGAAGCGGTTCCACAGCTCGTCCTCGGACTCGCGCTGCGCGCGGCCCGCGGCCTTCCACTCGGTCATCAGGTCGCGGTACCGGGCGGCCGTCGTACCCCAGTCCGTGGACCCGGAGAGCGCCTCGGCCTCGGCGACCAGCTTCTCCTTGGCCTTTCGGGCGTCCTCGCGCTGCGCGTCCAGTGCCGCGAAGTGCGCCTTGCGACGCTTGGAGAACGCCGAACGGGCATGCGAGAAGCGGTGCCACAGCTCGTCGTCCGACTTGCGGTCGAGGCGCGGAAGCCCCTTCCACGTGTCCACCAGCGCGCGCAGCCGCTCGCCTGCCGAGCGCCACTGCTCGCTCTGCGCCAGCTCCTCGGCCTCGACGACGAGCGCCTCCTTGGCATGGCGCGCCTCGTCGGTCTGCTTCGCCTTCTGGACCTTGCGCTCCTCGCGCCGCGAGTCGACCGTCGCGACGAGCGCGTCCAGCCGGGTGCGCAGCGCGGCGAGGTCGCCGACGGCATGATGCTCGTCAACCTGCTTGCGCAGGTGATCGATTGCGGCCATCGCGTCCTTGGACGAGAGATCGGTGGTCTTCACCCGCCGTTCGAGGAGGCCGATTTCGACCACCAGGCCCTCGTACTTGCGCTCGAAGTAGGCCAGGGCCTCCTCGGGAGTCCCGGCCTGCCACGATCCGACGACCTGCTCGCCATCGGCTGTACGCACGTACACGGTGCCCGTCTCATCGACGCGGCCCCACGGGTCGCTGCTCACAGCGCCTCCTCCACCTGATACCTGCGAGGGGGTTCGCCCCCCGGGCATCGTCCACAGTTTCCTGGGGCGGGCATCGCCCGCCCTGCACAACGTCAATCTAGGCGACCGGCCACCCGGCTGTCCGCACTCAGCGCGGCCGAAATTCTCCGGTCCGGGCCACGTGGCAGGGTGTGCCGGCCGCCCGGCCGAGTCAGCCCTTGTCGACGGCGGCCTTCTCGACGGTGACGGTCTTCTTCGGCGCACCGTCCGCCGCCCCACCGGTGACGCCCGCCTCGGCGACCTTCTTGACGGCCTTCAGCCCGGCCTCGTCCATCGTGCCGAACGGCGTGTAGGTGGGCGGCAGTTTGGTGTCCTTGTACACCAGGAAGAACTGGCTGCCGCCGGTGCTCGGCTGGCCGGTGTTGGCCATCGCCACCGTGCCCGCGGGGAAGGTGACGGTGCCGTCCTTGCCCGCCTTGCCCAGTGCCGTCAGGTTCTCGTCCGGGATCGTGTAGCCGGGACCACCGGTGCCGTCGCCCTTGGGGTCGCCGCACTGGAGGACGAAAATGCCCTCCGTGGTCAGCCGGTGACACTTCGTACCGTCGAAGTACCCCTTGTCCGCGAGGGCCTTGAAGGAATTCGTCGTGTGCGGAGTCTTCGCCGCGTCCATGGTGAACGCTATGTCGCCCTGGCTGGTCTTGAGCGACATCGAGTACGTGGCGGATTTGTCGATCTTCATGGCGGGCTCCGGCGCGGCACTCTCGCTCTCGGAGGGCGATGCCGACGGGCTCGCGCTCGCCGCCGCGTCGGTCTTGTCCTTGTCGTCGTCGCCGACGGAGACGTACGCACCTGCGCCGATGACCGCCACCACGGCCAGCGCGGACGCGATGACCACGGTGAGACGCCTGGTCCTCCGGCGGGCTTCCTCCCTGCGCTGCTGCTGCCGCTCGAACTTCTCGCGGGCGAGCTGCCGCCGCCGCTGATCGCTGCTGACCACCGGTTGATCTCCTTGTACGTCGTGTGATCCGGCCTGGGTTGCCCCGTACCGTATATGGGTTAGCTGTGGGATGAGGAGCGCCGGTAGGCTCTGATCTGCTGGATCTGTCTCCACACCCTCTCCCGTCGGACGAACATTAAGGACGATCGTGCTCATTGCCGGGTTCCCCGCCGGGGCCTGGGGGACCAACTGCTACCTGGTCGCCCCCGCCGCAGGCGAGGAGTGCGTGATCATCGATCCCGGGCATCAGGCTGCCCAGGGTGTCGAGGAGACGCTGAAGAAGCATCGGCTCAAGCCCGTCGCCGTCGTCCTCACCCATGGCCACATCGACCATGTCGCCTCGGTCGTCCCCGTGTGCGGCGCCCATGACGTCCCTGCCTGGATCCACCCGGAGGACCGGTACATGATGAGCGACCCGGAGAAGGCCCTCGGCCGATCCTTCGGTATGCCTCTCATGGGCGAGCTGACCGTGGGCGAACCGGACGACGTCAAGGAACTGACCGACGGTGCCGTGCTGAAACTGGCCGGTCTGGAGTTCGGTGTCGCGCATGCGCCCGGCCATACCAAGGGGTCGGTGACGTTCAGGATGCCCGAGGCCGCGGATGTTCCGCAGGTTCTCTTCTCGGGCGACCTGCTCTTCGCCGGCTCCGTCGGACGCACCGACCTGCCCGGCGGCAGCCACGCCGAGCTGCTCGAGTCGCTGGCCCGCGTGTGCCTGCCGCTCGACGACTCGACTGTGGTGCTGTCCGGCCACGGCCCCCAGACGACCATCGGCCGCGAGCGCGCCTCCAATCCATATCTGCACGGTATGGACGCGCCCCGCCGAGGAATGTGACGAGAGAGAAACCTGTGAGTACCTTCCAGGCCCCCAAGGGCACGTACGACCTGACCCCGCCGCGCTCCGCGAAGTTCCTGGCGGTGCGTGAGGCCATCTCCGCCCCCCTGCGCAACTCCGGCTACGGCTACATCGAGACGCCCGGGTTCGAGGACGTGAACCTCTTCGCCCGCGGTGTCGGTGAGTCCACCGACATCGTGTCCAAGGAGATGTACGCCTTCGAGACCAAGGGCGGCGACAAGCTCGCACTGCGCCCCGAGGGCACCGCGTCCGTGCTGCGCGCCGCACTGGAGGCCAACCTCCACAAGGCGGGCAACCTCCCCGTCAAGCTCTGGTACTCCGGCTCGTACTACCGCTACGAGAGGCCGCAGGCGGGCCGCTACCGCCACTTCTCGCAGGTCGGCGCGGAGGCCATCGGCACCGAGGACCCGGCGCTGGACGCCGAGCTGATCATCCTGGCCGATCAGGCGTACCGCTCGCTGGGCCTCACGCAGTTCCGCATCCTGCTGAACTCGCTGGGCGACAAGGAGTGCCGCCCCGTCTACCGCGAGGCGCTCCAGGGCTTCCTCCGCGACCTGGATCTGGACGAGGAGACCCGCCGGCGCATCGAGATCAACCCGCTCCGGGTGCTCGACGACAAGCGGACCGACGTCCAGAAGCAGCTCGGCGGCGCCCCGATGCTGCGCGACTACCTCTGCGACGCCTGCAAGGCGTACCACGAGGAGGTCCGCAGCCTGCTGACGGCGGCCGGCGTGGTGTACGAGGACGACGAGAAGCTCGTCCGCGGCCTCGACTACTACACGCGGACGACCTTCGAGTTCGTCCACGACGGCCTGGGCTCGCAGTCCGCGGTGGGCGGCGGCGGCCGCTACGACGGCCTGTCCGAGATGATCGGCGGCCCCGCGCTGCCGTCCGTCGGCTGGGCTCTCGGCGTGGACCGTACGGTTCTCGCCCTGGAGGCCGAGGGCGTCGAACTGCCCATCCCCGCCACCACCAGCGTGTACGCGGTCCCGCTCGGCGAGGAGGCCCGCCGGGTGCTCTTCGGCATCGTCACGCAGCTGCGGCGCGAGGGTGTGGCGACGGACTTCGCGTTCGGCGGCCGCGGCCTGAAGGGCGCGATGAAGAGCGCGAACCGCTCGGGTGCGCGGTTCACGATCGTCGCGGGCGAGCGCGACCTGGCCGAGGGCAACGTCCAGCTCAAGGACATGGAGTCGGGCGAGCAGGAAGCGGTCGCTCTGGCGGACGTGACCGAGGCGATCCGCGGAAAGCTGAGCGCGTCGGGCGAGTGAGGCCCGAGGGAGGGGGCGGGGCCCGCGGAGGCGCCCCGCCCCACCCCTCACAGCAAGCCGTACCGCATGGCTCGCGTCACCGCCGCCAACGGGTAGCGGCCGGTGCACAGATACCAGGGCAGAGCCGGAGCGAAGAGCGCGGCGGCCGCTCCAGACCGACCAGACCGATGACGTCCCCGGCGTCGCGCGGCCGGGGGTGGTAGCGGGCGAAGTGCGTCACGGCCTCGCGGACCGTCAACTCGGCGGGCGCCGATTCATCCTGCCGGACGACACCGACCCGGGAACGATGACGGCGTCCGCGACGGCCGGGTCGGTGCCGAGGACCCGTACGTCCCTTCGTCCCTGCTCCGGTGGCCCTGGAGAATCTCGACCGTGGTGCTCTTCCCCGCCCCGTTGGGCCCGAGGATTCCGAACACCTCACCAGGCATGATCCGCAGGTCCAGACCGTCCACCGCGGTCACCGGGTCGTAGCGCTTGCGCAGTCCGCGGACTTCGACTGCGAGTTCTGTCATGGACCGAGCGTCCCGCGGAGCCGCACGTTCCGTGCCGACCGTGTGGACACACGTGTGTCCATCGAACGGTTGACGGCACAGGCGGTGCGGCACAATGACGGTGCCCAGCTGGCTACTCAGTGACGGAACGGCGATATGACGACTGCAGCGGTAGATCACCCCTCCTCGGACCAGTCGGAGGACGGTGGGAAGAGGACCATCGGGGGCAGCCGCGCGCTGGCACTGCTCCTGGTGATCACCGGTGCGGCCGGACTTCTCGCCGCCTGGGTCATCACCATCGACAAGTTCAAGCTGCTCGAAGACCCCAGCTTCACCCCGGGGTGCAGCCTCAACCCGGTCGTCGCGTGCGGCAACATCATGAAGAGCGACCAGGCGTCCGCCTTCGGATTCCCCAACCCGATGCTCGGACTCGTCACCTACGCGATGGTGATCTGCATCGGAATGGGGCTGCTGGCCGGCGCCCGCTTCCGCCCCTGGTTCTGGCTCGGCCTCAACGCGGGCACGCTGTTCGGCGTCGGCTTCTGCACCTGGCTCCAGTACCAGTCGCTCTACAACATCAATTCGCTCTGCCTGTGGTGCTGCCTGGCCTGGGTCGCCACGATCGTCATGTTCTGCTACGTCACCACGCACAACATCAAGCACCGCGTCCTGCCCGCTCCCCGCTGGCTGCGGAACAGTCTGCTGGAGTTCCACTGGGTGCCGCCGGTCCTCTGGATCGGCGTCATCGGCATGCTGATCCTGACCCGCTGGTGGGACTTCTGGACCAGCTGACGGGCCCGGCGGCACTGTCAGTGGGGTGACATAGGCTTCACAGCGTGGAGCCCGATCTCTTTACCGCAGCCGCCGAAGACCGCCAGGAGAAGGACCCGTCCGCCAGCCCGCTCGCTGTGCGGATGCGTCCCCGTACGGTCGATGAGGTCGTCGGCCAGCAGCACCTGCTCAAGCCGGGCTCACCCCTGCGCCGCCTCGTGGGCGAGGGCAGCGGGGGCCCCGCAGGACCGTCCTCGGTGATCCTCTGGGGCCCGCCGGGCACCGGCAAGACGACCTTGGCGTACGTGGTCAGCAAGGCGACGAACAAGCGCTTCGTGGAGCTCTCGGCGATCACCGCGGGCGTCAAGGAGGTCCGCGCCGTCATCGAGGGCGCGCGCCGCGCCACCGGCGGCTTCGGCAAGGAGACCGTCCTCTTCCTCGACGAGATCCACCGCTTCTCCAAGGCCCAGCAGGACTCGCTCCTCCCGGCGGTGGAGAACCGCTGGGTGACGCTGATCGCGGCCACCACCGAGAATCCGTACTTCTCGATCATCTCTCCCCTGCTCTCGCGCTCCCTGCTCCTCACCCTGGAGCCGCTGACCGACGACGACCTGCTCGCGCTGATCACCCGCGCCCTGACGGATGAGCGCGGGCTCGGCGGCGCGGTGACGCTGGCCGAGGACGCGCAGGCCCATCTGCTGCGCATCGCGGGAGGCGACGCCCGCCGGGCACTGACGGCGCTGGAGGCGGCGGCCGGTGCCGCACTGGCCACGCACGAGCAGGAGATCAGCCTCCAGACCGTCGAGGACACCGTCGACCGGGCCGCCGTGAAGTACGACCGGGACGGCGACCAGCACTACGACGTGGCGAGCGCCCTCATCAAGTCGATCCGCGGCTCCGACGTGGACGCGGCACTGCACTATCTGGCCCGGATGATCGAGGCGGGGGAGGACCCCCGTTTCATCGCCCGGCGGCTGATGATCTCCGCCAGCGAGGACATCGGTCTGGCCGACCCGACGGCACTGCCCACGGCGGTCGCGGCGGCCCAGGCCGTGGCCATGATCGGCTTCCCTGAGGCGGCGCTCACCCTCAGCCACGCCACCATCGCGCTGGCGCTGGCCCCGAAGTCCAACGCGGCGACGCTGGCGATCTCCGCCGCCCAGGAGGACGTACGGAAGGGGCTCGCGGGCCCCGTTCCGGCCCATCTGCGCGACGGTCACTACAAGGGCGCGGCCAAGCTGGGCCACGCCCAGGGCTATGTCTACCCCCATGACGTCCCGGGTGGCATCGCCGCCCAGCAGTACGCCCCGGACGCCGTGCGCGACAAGCGTTACTACACACCCACGCGATACGGCGCGGAGGCGCGCTATGCCGACGTGGCGGACCGGGTCAGGGAGCGGCTCGGCAGAGCCGGCTCCGACGGCGCGGCCGAGAGTCCGGGTCCGGCCTGACCGGCCCCGCCCGGGACCGGCCGATGGCGGGTCAGCACGACGCCGCCTCGAAGAGGGTGTACATGGCACGGCGCAGCTCGACGACGTCCCGCACGGGCTCGGGAAATTCGAAGCGCGCGTCGAAGTACGAACCCTGCTCCTCGACGAAGCGCACCCGCAGACCGAAGCGGTCGAGTGCCACCGGGACGGCGGAGGGCCGATGGGCCGCGCAGTCACAGGTCGTGCGCTCGCCCAGCAGCGCGCAGAGCATCCCCATCTGTTCGCCGTGCGCCGCGTGCAGATGCTGGAGCAGTTCCGTCTCGTGCACGACGAGCGGGTCCGGAGCGGCGTCGCGGAACGCGTCGGGCTCGACGTCCTGTGCCCCCCACAGATCATCGACGTACGCCTCGGCCATCTCCAGCCGCAGCATCATCCGGCCGGGCTGCGCCGGTCCCGGTACGGCGGTGAGCCAGCCGGAGACCCAGGCGCGGCCACGGATACGGTGGGGGACGGAGACCGGCGCGACATCAGTGAGCTCCAGTACGGCGGTGAGTTCGTCGCCCTGGGCGCGCGTCGCGGCCCGTACGGCCGGGGAGCCGGCGGGGAATTCGAGGAACAGATCACCGTCGGGACCTACGCTGCGGGAGCTGGGCACCAGGTGGTCGGGGCAGGGCACATCGAGCCCCGGTACGACCAGTGCCGCGGAGCAGGTACTCTGTACGAGAGTTCGTGTGCGCTCGGCTGCTGACGGCATCCGAGTGTTTTCAAGCCCGCTGGGACGCGGCTGACCACGATCAGATCGGCCTTCCGTCGTAGCGGCGCCCTCGTGCGCGCCGCCGCTGTCTGTGTTGTCCGTGACGTCTGTGGTGTTCCCAGGGCGAGACATGCGATCTCCTTGAGTAAGGTAAGCCTTACCTAACTTAACCTACAACGGAGGTCTGGAGAACGTGCCTAACCAGTCGCGTCCCAAGGTCAAGAAGTCGCGTGCCCTCGGCATCGCTCTGACGCCGAAGGCTGTCAAGTACTTCGAAGCTCGGCCGTACCCGCCGGGCGAGCACGGCCGTGGCCGCAAGCAGAACTCGGACTACAAGGTCCGTCTGCTCGAGAAGCAGCGCCTCCGCGCGCAGTACGACATCAGCGAGCGCCAGATGGCGCGCGCCTACGACCGTGCCAAGAAGGCCGAAGGCAAGACGGGCGAGGCGCTGGTCGTCGAGCTCGAGCGTCGCCTCGACGCCCTGGTCCTGCGTTCGGGCATCGCCCGCACCATCTACCAGGCCCGCCAGATGGTCGTTCACGGCCACATCGAGGTCAACGGTGGCAAGGTCGACAAGCCGTCGTTCCGCGTCCGTCCCGACGACGTCGTGATGGTCCGCGAGCGCAGCCGCTCCAAGGTCCCCTTCCAGGTGGCCCGCGAGGGTGGTTACGACACCGACGGTGAGACCCCGCGCTACCTCCAGGTGAACCTGAAGGCCCTGGCCTTCCGCCTGGACCGGGACCCGAACCGCAAGGAAATCCCGGTTATCTGCGACGAGCAGCTCGTCGTCGAGTACTACGCCCGCTGATCCAGGCGTAGCTCTCAACCGAGCTCGGGCCCGCCCCTCCCTGTTGTCCGGGAGGCGGCGGGCCTTCGCGTTCCCCCCGGCGCCGGAAGCATGGCGGTCCCCGCCGGACCCGGCCGGCCCTGCGCCCTGCCGGCCAGCGCCCTCGACACGGCCGCGTCCAGGCTCAGCCGCTCACCCGCACGCCGCTCCGCTTCGTACGTCTCCTCGCCGAGCTCCCCGCGGGCACGCTCCTCGCACTGGGTCCGCGGCAGCCCGTAATAGGCCGAACCGAACAGCGGCAGGCCCACCGAAGGCCAGATCCGCCCGGCGGCCCCTTGCAGTACGGCGGCCTCGGCCGCGTCCCCGTCGACCGCGGTGACCAGGGCCAGCAGCTCCAGCGTCAGCACGGTTCCGAGCAGATCGTGGAAGGTCCGGCCGATGCCCAGGCACTCCACGAGCATCCGTCGGGCGAGGCTGGTCTCCCCCCGCTGCAGGGCCGCGTACGCCAGCACGTACAGCGCGTAGGCGAGCGCCCACCGCTCCCCGTGGTCCTCGCAGATCTCCCTGACCTCTTCGCAGATCGCGACCGCGCCGTCCAGGTCACCGAGGAAGGCCACTGCCATCGCCAGCTCGACCTGGCCCATCAGCACATTGCTGTTGAGCTCACCGGCCTCCCGGTAGCGCCCCAGCGCGTCGCGCAGCAGATCCTCGGCCCGCACCATGTCGTCCGTGACGAGCGCCAGGCAGCCCATCCGGTGCACCGCGTACGCCACGGCCGCCGCGTCGCCCGCCTGCTCGGCCTCCTCCCGGCACTCGTGGAGCGCGGACACGGCACCGACCGCGTCCCCCTGGAGCACGGCCACGTACCCGAGCACCCACAGCGCCTTCAGCCGGGACGCGTCGTACGGCGATTCCTCCTCCAGTACGTGGTCCAGCCAGTGCCGCCCCTCCGTGAGCCGGCCGCAGCCGACCCAGTAGAACCAGAGGGTGCCAGCCAGATACCGGGCGAGATGGACCTCGTCGGGACTCGCCATGGAGCATTCCATCGCCCGCCGGAGATTGGGCAGTTCACTGTCGATACGGGCCGCCACCTCGCCCTGCCGCGGACTGAACCAGTCCAGCTCGCACCAGGTCGCGAGCCCCAGGAACCAGTCCCGGTGCCTGCGGCGCAGCCGCTCCGTGTCCCCGGTGGCGGTCAGCCACTCGGCGCCGTACTCGCGCACGGTGTCCAGCAGCCGGTAGCGGCAGCCGGCTGCCGAGTCCTCGCGCACCACGACGGACTGCGCGAGGAGCTCGTCGAGCACATCGAGCACCGAGTCGGCCGGCAGGTCGGGGCCGCTGCAGATGTACTCGACGGCCTCCAGGTCGAACTGCCCGGCGAAGACCGAGAGCCGTGCCCACAGCAGCCGCTGCTGCGGCGCGCACAGCTCGTGGCTCCAGCCGATGGCCGTATGGAGGGTCTGGTGGCGGGCCGGAGCGCCGCGGCTGCCGCCGGTCAGCAGCCGGAACCGGTCGTCGAGGCGAAGCAGGATCTGTTCCACCGACAGGGCGCGCAGCCGTCCCGCCGCCAGCTCGAGCGCCAGCGGAATCCCGTCGAGGCGGCGGCAGAGCTCGCGCACGGCGGCCCGGTTGTGATCCGTCAGCCGGAACTCGGGCCGCACCGAGCGGGCCCGCTCGGCGAACAGCTCCACCGCGTCCCGCTCGGACATCGGCGCGAGCGGGAAGGTCAGCTCGCCGTCCACCCGGAGGGGGCGCCGCCCGGCAGCCAGGACACGGAGCCCGGGGACGCGGCGAAGCAATTCCCGTACGAGTTCGGCTACCGCCTCGGTCATCTGGTCGAAGCCGTCGATCACGAGCAGGAGTTGACGTGCGGCAAGGTGTTCGACGAGCGTGGCGCGCGGCGGTCTGCTGGTGTGGTCGGTGAGCCCGAGCGCGTCGACCAGGGCGTGTTCGAGCACTTCCGGGTCGTGGACGGCGGAGAGCTCGGCGACCCAGACACCGTGGAAGTACCATTTCTCCAGCAGCGCGGCGACCCGGGTGACACAGCGGGTCTTGCCCGCCCCCGCCACCCCCGCGACCGTCACCAGCCTGGACTCCTCCAGCAGGCGCCCCAGTTCGGCCAGCTCGTCGTCGCGGCCCACGAATCGGTTCAGTTCCGCGGGCAGATTGCCGCGGACGGCGGCGGGGTGGGAACCCGAGTCGTCGGGTGTGGAGAAGGGGCGCTGAGGGCGTCGCATAAAACACGCAGAGTACGGGCTCGAATGCTCTCCGTACAATCTCCTTGTGGCAACCCCGGCCCCGCACACCGGTAATGCGGTACAGGGCCTGACGCCCGGCGCGATAGGCTCGTGGGACGACGATTGCCTGTGATGACAGGGGTCGCCGGCCGAGCAGAGACAAGCCCCGAACGGGGCAGGCGACAAGCAGAGAGCGGTGCACTGTGTCCGGTGGAGAGGTGGCCGGGATTCTGGTGGCCGTCTTCTGGGCGATCCTGGTTTCGTTCCTCGCCGTGGTGCTGGTGAGGCTGGCCCAGACGCTCAGGGCGACCACGAAGCTCGTGGCGGACGTGACCGAGCAGGCCGTCCCGCTGCTCGCCGACGCGTCCGCGACGGTCCGCTCCGCGCAGACCCAGCTCGACAAGGTCGACGCGATCGCGACGGACGTCCAGGAGGTCACCTCCAACGCCTCCGCGCTCTCCACCACCGTCGCATCGGCCTTCGGCGGCCCGCTCGTCAAGGTCGCCGCCTTCGGCTATGGGGTACGGCAGGCGATCGGCCGCAGGTCCGCTCCCGAAGCGGAACCGGCTCGACGGCCCTCCCGTCGTACGGTGATCGTCGGCCGTACAGTGCCATCCGCCCGAGGCAAGAAGCGGAACAGCCGAAGTTCCCGCGGACAGAAGGACTGACGCAGCGATGTTCCGCCGTACGTTCTGGTTCACCGCCGGCGCCGCAGCCGGTGTCTGGGCCACCACCAAGGTCAACCGCAAGCTCAAGCAGCTGACCCCCGAGAGCCTTGCGGCGCAGGCCGCCGACAAGGCGATCGAGACCGGTCACAAGCTCAAGGACTTCGCCCTCGACGTGCGCGAAGGCATGATCCGGCGCGAGGCCGAACTGGGCGGGGCACTGGGCCTGGAGGCACCGGTCGACCCCGAACTCCCCGTACGGCAGCACTTCGCCGTCGAAGCAGCCGACGCCGCCGGGACGGGCAAACCGGCCACACACCGCAAGCTCCCCTACAACTCGTACAACCGGAATGAGGACCACTAATGGAGTCGGCTGAAATTCGCCGCCGCTGGCTGAGCTTCTTCGAGGAGCGCGGTCACACCGTCGTCCCTTCGGCGTCGCTCATCGCGGACGACCCGACTCTGCTGCTGGTCCCCGCGGGCATGGTCCCCTTCAAGCCGTACTTCCTCGGCGAGGTCAAGCCGCCCGCCCCGCGCGTCACCAGCGTGCAGAAGTGCGTCCGCACACCGGACATCGAAGAGGTCGGCAAGACCACCCGCCACGGCACGTTCTTCCAGATGTGCGGGAACTTCTCCTTCGGGGACTACTTCAAGGAAGGGGCCATCCAGTACGCCTGGGAGGCCCTCACCAACTCCGTCGAGGACGGCGGCTTCGGACTCGACCCCGAGCGTCTGTGGATCACGGTCTACCTCGACGACGACGAGGCCGAGCAGATCTGGCGCGACAAGATCGGCGTCCCCGCCGAGCGCATCCAGCGCCTGGGCAAGAAGGACAACTTCTGGTCCATGGGCGTCCCGGGCCCCTGCGGTCCCTGCTCCGAGATCAACTACGACCGCGGCCCCGAGTTCGGCGTCGAGGGCGGCCCCGCCGTCAACGACGAGCGGTACGTGGAGATCTGGAACCTGGTCTTCATGCAGTACGAGCGGGGCGCCGGTGACGGCAAGGAGGACTTCCCGATCCTCGGCGACCTGCCGTCGAAGAACATCGACACGGGTCTCGGCCTCGAACGCCTCGCCATGATCCTGCAGGGCGTACAGAACATGTACGAGACCGACACCCTGCGCGTCGTCATGGACCAGGCCACCGAGCTCACCGGCGTGCGGTACGGCGCCGAGCACGGCACGGACGTCTCGCTCCGCGTCGTAGCCGACCACATCCGTACGTCCGTGATGCTCATCGGCGACGGAGTCACCCCCGGCAACGAGGGCCGCGGCTACGTGCTGCGCCGCATCATGCGCCGCGCCATCCGCAACATGCGGCTGATGGGCGCCACCGGTTCGGTCGCCGGTGAGCTGGTCGACGTCGTCATCAACACGATGGGGCAGCAGTACCCGGAGCTCATCACCGACCGCAAGCGCATCGAGACGGTCGCCCTCGCCGAGGAAGCCGCCTTCCTCAAGGCTCTCAAGGGTGGCACCAACATCCTCGAGACCGCTGTCACCGAGACCAAGGCCGCCGGCGGTCAGGTCCTGGCCGGCGACAAGGCGTTCCTGCTCCACGACACCTGGGGCTTCCCGATCGACCTCACCCTGGAAATGGCTGCCGAACAGGGCCTTTCCGTGGACGAGGACGGGTTCCGCCGCCTCATGCAGGAACAGCGGGACAAGGCCAAGGCCGACGCCAAGGCCAAGAAGACCGGTCACGCCGACCTCTCCGCCTACCGCGAGGTCGCCGACAACTCGGGCGCCACCGAGTTCACCGGCTACACCAGCACCGAGGGCGAGTCGACGATCGTCGGCCTGCTCGTGAACGGCGTCCCCTCGCCCGCCGCCTCCGAGGGCGACGAGGTCGAGATCGTCCTCGACCGCACACCGTTCTACGCCGAGGGCGGCGGCCAGCTCGCCGACCAGGGCCGGATCCGGCTCGACACCGGCGCCGTCGTCCGGATCCGCGACGTACAGCAGCCGGTCCCGGGCGTCTCCGTCCACAAGGGCTCGGTCCAGGTCGGTGAGGTCACGGTCGGCGCCGCCGCCTACGCCTCCATCGACAACACCCGCCGCCGCGCCATCGCCCGCGCCCACAGCGCCACGCACCTCACGCACCAGGCACTGCGCGACGCCCTCGGCCCGACGGCCGCCCAGGCCGGTTCGGAGAACTCGCCCGGCCGCTTCCGCTTCGACTTCGGCTCGCCCGCCGCCGTACCCGGCACGGTCCTCGTCGACGTCGAGCAGAAGATCAACGAGGTCCTGGCCCGCGAACTCGACGTCCAGGCCGAGGTCATGTCCATCGACGAGGCCAAGAAGCAGGGCGCCATCGCCGAGTTCGGCGAGAAGTACGGCGAGCGGGTCCGCGTCGTGACCATCGGCGACTTCTCCAAGGAGCTGTGCGGCGGTACACACGTCCACAACACGGCCCAGCTGGGTCTGGTGAAGCTGCTCGGCGAGTCGTCGATCGGTTCCGGCGTGCGCCGTATCGAGGCCCTCGTCGGTGTGGATGCGTACAACTTCCTCGCCAAGGAGCACACGGTCGTCGCCCAGCTCCAGGAGCTGGTCAAGGGCCGCTCCGAGGAGCTTCCGGAGAAGATCGCCTCCATGCTCGGCAAGCTGAAGGACGCCGAGAAGGAGATCGAGAAGTTCCGCGCGGAGAAGGTCCTCCAGGCCGCCGCCGGACTCGTCGAGTCCGCCAAGGACGTACGGGGTGTCGCTCTGGTCACCGGCCAGGTCCCGGACGGCACATCCGCCGACGACCTGCGCAAGCTCGTCCTGGACGTCCGCGGGCGCATCCAGGGAGGCCGCCCGGCCGTCGTGGCCCTGTTCACCACGGCCAACGGCCGTCCGCTGACGGTCATCGCCACCAACGAGTCCGCCCGCGAGCGGGGCCTCAAGGCCGGCGATCTGGTCCGTACGGCCGCCAAGACCCTCGGCGGCGGTGGCGGCGGCAAGCCGGACGTCGCCCAGGGCGGCGGCACGAACCCGGACGCCATCGGTGACGCCGTCGCCGCTGTCGAACGCCTCGTCACCGAGACCGCGTGACTCCGGACATGCCGCAGATGCGCCGCGGTCGCCGACTGGCGATCGATGTCGGGGATGCCCGGATCGGGGTCGCCTCGTGCGACCCCGACGGGATCCTTGCCACGCCGGTGGAGACCGTGCCGGGACGTGACGTCCCGGCCGCCCACCGGCGGCTGGGGCAGATCGTCGAGGAGTACGAGCCGATCGAGGTCATCATCGGTCTGCCGCGCTCGCTCGGCGGCGGCGAGGGGCCCGCAGCCGCCAAGGTGCGGGCGTTCGCCGAGGTGTTCGCCCGCGCGGTCGCACCCATTCCGGTGCGATTGGTGGACGAGAGGATGACCACAGTGACGGCCACTCAGGGACTGCGCGCCTCGGGCGTGAAGTCCAAGAAGGGCCGGTCTGTCATCGACCAGGCTGCCGCTGTGGTGATCCTTCAGAACGCTCTGGAGTCCGAACGGGCGTCAGGTAAAGCTCCGGGCGAGGGCGTCGAAGTGGTTGTCTGATCGCGATACGGTAACGTTCCGCGCGATGCGGCGGTGTTCGAACAAACACTGCACAGCAAAGAGGCGGAACGTCGTCTCGCGGCACTAGGGGATCGATGACTGAGTATGGCCGGGGCCCCGGCTCCGAACCGTGGCATCCCGAAGACCCCTTGTACGGGGACCAGGGATGGGGAGGCCAGCAGGCTGCCCACGGCCAGAGCCAGTACGGCGGCCAGCAGCAGCCCTACCCCCAGGACCCGTACGCCCAGCAGCAGCCGCAGCAGCCGTACCCGCAACAGCAGCAGTACGGCACTCCGCAGGACCCGTACGCCCAGCAGCAGCAGCAGCAGCCGCAGCAGCCGCAGTACAACGGCGGCTGGGACACCGGCCAGCAGGCCGGCATGCCGTACGGCGGGCAGCCCCAGGACCCGTACCAGCAGCAGCCGGGCGGCTACGGCGAACAGCACGACTACTACGGCACACCGGAGGCATACCCGCCGCCGCAGCCCCCCGGCCGCCGCGAGGCCGTGCCGGAACAGCAGGCACCGGACTGGAATCCGGACGTGCCCCAGGAAGAGACGCACCCCTTCTTCACGGGCTCCGACGAGCCGGTGGGCCGTGACGCCCGCGACGACGAGTACGACGACGAGTACGACGACGACTCCCGCGCGTCCCGCCGCGGCGGGCGCGGCGGCGGCGAACGCCGGGGCAAGGGCAAGAAGAAGAGCCGCAGCGGCTGCGCCTGCCTGATCGTCTCGGTGGTCCTCGTAGGGGGCCTCGGGGGAGCGGCCTACCTGGGCTACTCCTACTACCAGGAACAGTTCGGTGCGGCGCCCGACTATGCGGGCGACGGCTCCGGCCAGGTCGAGGTGGAGATCCCCAAGGGCGCGCTCGGCAACGAGATCGCGAACATTCTGAAGAAGAAGGGCGTCGTCAAATCCGTCGGCGCCTTCACTTCGGCACAGAACTCCAACCCTCGGGGCAAATTCATTCAGGCCGGCGTCTATCTCCTCAAGGAGGAGATGTCGGCGGACAATGCCTTGAAAATGATGCTGGACCCGAAGAGCCAGAATCCCCTTGTGATTCCCGAGGGAACCAAGAACGTCACGGTCTACGCCATGATCGACAAGCGGCTCGGGCTCAAAAAGGGCAGCACCGCGGAAATTGCCGAGACGAATGCGGAGAGTCTGGGGCTGCCGGACTGGGCCGAGGACAATCCCGAGGTCAAGGACCCGCTGGAAGGGTTCCTCTACCCGGCCGCCTACCCGGTTTCCAAGGGATCGAAGCCCGAGGACACACTGAAGCGGATGGTCTCCCGGGCCAATGAGGAGTACGGGAAGGCCGAGGTCGAGGAGAAGGCCACCAAGCTGGGTCTCAAGAATCCCTGGCAGCTCATCACGGTCGCGAGCCTCGTGCAGGTCGAGGGCAAGTACAAGCACGACTTCGACAAGGTTGCGCGGGTGGTCTACAACCGCCTCAAGCCCGGAAATACCGAAACGGTCGGCAGGCTCGAATTCGACTCCACGGTCAACTACATCAAGGGCCAGAGCACACTGGACCTCGGCCCCGTGGACGGTCTTCGGAGGATCGACGACCCCTACAACACGTACAAGATCCAGGGGCTTCCCGCCGGCCCGATCAGTAACCCCGGCGCGGACGCTCTGCACTCGGCGATGAACCCGGCAGCAGGTCCCTGGTACTACTTCGTCTCCGTGACCGAGGACAAGACGGTGTTCGCCACGACGAACGAGGAGCACGAGCGCAACCGGCGGAAGTACGAGGACGAGAAGGCCGGCCAGTGACCACCCTCCGCAGGGCAGCCGTCCTCGGCTCGCCCATCGCCCACTCGCTCTCCCCGGTCCTGCACCGGGCCGCCTACACGGAACTCGGCCTCGACCACTGGTCGTACGACCGCTTCGAGGTGGACGAGGCCGCGCTCCCCGGCTTCGTCGAGGGGCTGGACCGCTCCTGGGCCGGGCTGTCGCTGACCATGCCGCTCAAGCGCGCGATCATCCCCCTCCTGGATGAGATCAGCGGGACCGCGGCCTCGGTCGAGGCGGTCAACACCGTGGTCTTCACCGAGGACGGCCGACGCGTCGGCGACAACACCGACATCCCCGGCATGATCGCGGCCTTGCGCGAACGCGGTGTGGAGAAGGTGGAGTCGGCCGCCGTCCTCGGCGCCGGAGCCACCGCCTCCTCCGCGCTCGCCGCCCTCGCCGAAATCTGCACGGGACCGGTCACGGCCTACGTGCGTAGCAGGGAAAGGGGCGACGAGATGCGCGCCTGGGGCGAGCGCCTCGCCGTGGACGTACGGATCGCCGACTGGTCGGACGGGGCGCAGGCCATGCACGCCCCACTGGTCGTCGCCACCACGCCGGCCGGGACCACGGACGCGCTGGCCGCTGCCGTACCCGACGCTCCGGGCACGCTGTTCGACGTGCTGTACGAGCCCTGGCCGACCGCGCTCGCAGCGGCTTGGTCGGCCCGCGCGGGATCAGTCGTCGGAGGTCTCGACCTCCTCGTGCACCAGGCCGTCATACAGGTCGAGCAGATGACGGGCCGCGCTCCGGCCCCTCTCGCCGCCATGCGGAACGCGGGAGAACGGGCGCTCGCGGCCCGCTGAGGCCCCCGCAGGGTCGGCCGGGCCGTCCGTCTGCTGGACCGGCGGCCGGTTCGCACCCCCGGTCGTGGGAGGATCGGGGGCGGCGGGCCAGGGCCGCGCACCCGGTCGCGCCGTTGGATTTTCAGGCGCGAGCATGAGGAGCACCGTTGAGCAGGTTGCGCTGGCTGACCGCAGGGGAGTCGCACGGCCCCGCACTGGTGGCGACGCTGGAGGGTCTTCCCGCCGGCGTGCCGATCACCACGGAGATGGTGGCGGACGCGCTCGCCCGACGACGGCTCGGTTACGGCCGTGGCGCGCGGATGAAGTTCGAGAAGGACGAGGTCACCTTCCTGGGCGGCGTCCGGCACGGTCTCACCATGGGATCACCCGTCGCCGTCATGGTCGGCAATACCGAGTGGCCCAAGTGGGAACAGGTCATGTCGGCCGACCCGGTGGACCCCGAAGAGCTGGCCAAGCTGGCCCGTAACGCCCCGCTGACCCGTCCCCGCCCCGGCCACGCCGACCTCGCGGGGATGCAGAAGTACGGCTTCGACGAGGCCCGGCCGATCCTGGAGCGCGCCAGCGCCCGCGAGACCGCGGCCCGCGTCGCGCTCGGTGCGGTCGCCCGGTCCTACCTCAAGGAGACCGCGGGCATCGAGATCGTCAGCCACGTCGTCGAGCTGGCCGCCGCGAAGGCGCCGTACGGCGTCTACCCCACGCCCGCCGATGTCGAGAAGCTGGACGCCGACCCCGTGCGCTGCCTGGACGCCGACGCGTCGAAGGCGATGGTCGCGGAGATCGACCAGGCCCACAAGGACGGCGACACGCTCGGCGGAGTCGTCGAGGTGCTCGCGTACGGAGTGCCGGTCGGCCTCGGTTCGCACGTGCACTGGGACCGTCGTCTCGACGCCCGGCTCGCCGCCGCTCTGATGGGCATTCAGGCCATCAAGGGCGTCGAGGTCGGCGACGGCTTCGACCTGGCACGCGTGCCAGGCTCCAAGGCGCACGACGAAATCCTGGTCACCGAGGACGGCATCAAGCGCGCTTCCGGGCGCGCCGGCGGTACCGAGGGCGGTCTGACCACCGGTGAGCTCCTGCGGGTCCGGGCCGCGATGAAGCCCATCGCCACCGTGCCCCGTGCCCTCGCCACCATCGACGTCGTCACGGGTGAGCCCGCCAAGGCACACCACCAGCGCTCCGATGTCTGTGCCGTTCCGGCCGCGGGCATCGTCGCCGAGGCGATGGTCGCCCTGGTCCTGGCCGACGCGGTCGCGGAGAAGTTCGGCGGCGACAGCGTCCCCGAGACCCACCGCAACGTGCAGTCGTACCTCGACCACCTCCAGATCCGATGACTGGCCCCCTGATCGTCCTCGTCGGCCCCATGGGCGTCGGCAAGTCCACGGTCGGTGAACTGCTCGCCGAACGGCTCGGCACCACCTACCGGGACACCGACGCGGACGTCGTGGCCAGCGCGGGCAAGCCGATTCCGGAGATCTTCTACGACGAGGGCGAGGACCACTTCCGTGCGCTGGAGCGGCAGGCCGTACGGGCCGCCGTCGCCGAACACACGGGTGTCCTCTCCCTGGGCGGCGGCGCCGTCCTCGACGCGACGACCCGCGAGCTGCTCGCGGACCACACCGTCGTCTACCTCTCGATGGACGTCGACGAGGCGGTCAAGCGGGTCGGGCTCAACACCGCCAGGCCCCTGCTCGCCGTCAACCCGCGCCGGCAGTGGCGCGAGCTGATGGAAGCCCGTCGCCACCTCTACGCCGAGGTGGCCCGTACGACCGTCGCCACCGACGACCGCACCCCCGACGAGGTCGCGCAGACGATCCTCGACGCACTGGAACTGCCGGAGCGTACGGGCGACAGCCCCGTACCGCACGGCCGGGAGAACACACGCATGACGGAGCAGGGACCCACTCGCATCCAGATCGCAGGCACCGCGGGCACCGACCCGTACGAGGTACTGGTCGGCCGCCAGCTGCTCGGCGAGCTGCCCACCCTCATCGGCAACCGTGCGAAGCGGGTCGCCGTCCTGCACCCCGAGGCACTCGCCGAGACCGGCGAGGCGGTCCGCGAGGACCTCGCCTCCCAGGGGTACGAGGCCATCGCCATCCAGCTACCGAACGCCGAGGAGGCCAAGACCGTCGAGGTCGCGGCGTACTGCTGGAAGGCGCTCGGCCAGACCGGCTTCACCCGCACCGATGTCATCGTCGGCATCGGCGGCGGCGCCACCACCGACGTGGCGGGATTCGTCGCCGCCAGCTGGCTGCGCGGCGTCCGCTGGATCGCCGTACCCACCACCGTGCTCGGCATGGTCGACGCCGCGGTCGGCGGCAAGACCGGCATCAACACGGCCGAGGGCAAGAACCTCGTGGGCGCGTTCCACCCGCCCGCCGGGGTCCTCTGCGACCTCGCCGCCCTCGACTCGCTGCCGGTCAACGACTACGTGTCCGGCATGGCCGAGATCATCAAGGCCGGCTTCATCGCCGACCCGGCCATCCTCGACCTGGTCGAGGCCGATCCCGAAGGCGCCCGCACGCCCACCGGACAGCACACCGCAGAGCTCATCGAGCGGTCCATCCGGGTCAAGGCCGAGGTCGTCTCCAGCGACCTCAAGGAGTCCGGTCTCCGGGAGATCCTCAACTACGGGCACACCCTCGCCCACGCCATCGAGAAGAACGAGCGCTACAAGTGGCGCCACGGCGCGGCCGTCTCGGTCGGCATGGTCTTCGCCGCCGAGCTGGGCCGGCTCGCCGGCCGGCTCGACGACGCCACCGCCGACCGGCACCGCGCCATTCTCGAATCCGTCGGGCTGCCGCTCACCTACCGCGGCGACCAGTGGCCCAAGCTGCTGGAGAACATGAAGGTCGACAAGAAGTCCCGCGGCGACCTCCTGCGCTTCATCGTCCTCGACGGTCTGGGCAAGCCCACCGTCCTGGAGGGCCCCGACCCGGCCATCCTGCTCGCCGCCTACGGGGAGGTCTCCGCGTGACCCGCAGGGTCCTCGTGCTCAACGGACCGAACCTCGGGCGCCTCGGCTCCCGCGAACCCGATGTGTACGGCGCGACCTCCTACGCCGGGCTCATCGAAACCTGCCAGGCGCTCGGCAAGGAGCTCGGCTTCGACGTCGACGTACGCGAGACCAACGACGAGGGCCAGATGATCCGCTGGCTCCACGACGCGGCGGACGGTTCAATTCCGGTCGTTCTCAACCCGGGTGCGTTCACGCATTACTCGTACGGAATGCGGGATGCGGCCGCACAGCGGACCGCCCCGCTGATCGAGGTGCACATCTCGAATCCGTACGCACGGGAGGAATTCCGCCACACTTCGGTGGTCGCGCCGGTGGCCACCGGCACCGTTGCCGGATTCGGTATCGGCTCCTACCGCCTCGCCCTGCGGGCCCTGGCCGACGAACTCGACGTCTGATCCGTCGGCCACATCGGCCGACGGGGCACTCCGCACCGTCCCCGTCCGTTCACCTTGCGGCGGTCGGGGACGGTACGGTTGCCGTTCCACCAGCGCCAGTTGCCTGTACGAGACGGAGTGGCACCGGATGCAGCACGCAGTGGGGGCCCCGCTGCCGCCGCCCCAAGGACCCGGAAACGGACCTGCCGGCTGGACGCACCAGGCCCAGCACCCCGGCCACCCGGGCCCGCCAGGTCCGCCGCCGATACCACCCCCGCCCCCGGGCCAGGGCTGGACCGGCCCCGCGCCCCGTCACGCCCCCGTACCGACTTCCCGCGAGACGACCGGGCACGTACAGCTGCCCCCCGGCGGCCCCGTGCCGCTGCCCGCGCCGCCCGCCGAGCCCGGCACCGGCACGGCGACCCTCGCCGTGCTCCTGATCGGCCCCGCAGGCGCCGGTAAGACGACCGTGGCCAGGCTCTGGGCCGCCCGCCGCCGCGTCCCCACCGCGCACGTCTCCCTCGACGACGTCCGCGAATGGGTCTGCGCCGGCTTCGCCGACCCGCAGGCCGGGTGGAACGACCACTCCGAGGCCCAGTACCGCCTGGCCCGGCGCACCTGCGGCTTCGCCGCCCGTAACTTCCTGGCCAACGGCATCTCCTGCATCCTCGACGACGCCGTGTTCCCCGACCGCCCCGTTGTCGGCCTCGGCGGCTGGAAGCGCCATGTCGGCCCCGGACTCCTGCCCGTCGTCCTCCTGCCCGGCCTGGAGGTCGTACTGGAGCGCAACGCCGCACGCAGCGGCAACCGGCGGCTGTCCGACGAGGAGGTGGCCCGCATCCACGGCCGGATGGCCGGCTGGTACGGCTCCGGGCTGCCCATCATCGACAACTCCGGCTACGACGTGGAAACGACGGCCCGGGTCCTGGACGACGTCCTCGCACGCTCCATAGCCAGCCCCCCGGCCTGGTAATTCGCCGGCGATCCCCCCGGTCGGATGCGCTGGCCGGGCGGTCCCGAGCCCCCGCTCGTAGGCTCGGAACATGTCAGAGGTGTACGCCGTCCGCCGTGGCCTGCTCCGCGACCGGTGCGCCGCCGCGGGGTCCGCGGCCGCCCTGGTCTCCCGCCCCGCCAACGTCCGCTATCTCGCGGGCGGAGCCCCCCTCGGGGCCGTCCTGCTGCTCGGACCCGCCGAGGACGTCCTGCTCTGCCCCCGCGCCCCCACCGGCGACCCCGCCGAGGGACGCCTCGACGAGGCGCTGCGCCAGACCGTGCTCCCGGCGCCCGACGGCGACCCCGTCGTCGCCGCCGCCGATCTGGCCACCTCCCTGGACGCGGAGTCGGTCGCGGTCGAGGAACACGATCTGACGGTCGCCCGTCACCGCGCCATGGGCTCGGTCGCACCCCGGCTGCGCCTGGCCGACCTCGGCTACGCCGTGGAACAGCTGCGGATCGTCAAGGACGAGGAAGAGATCGCCTGTCTGCGGATCGCCGCCGAGATCACCGACCAGGCCCTCGGCGAGCTCCTCGAATCCATCCTGGTGGGCCGTACCGAGCGTCACCTCGCCCTGGAACTGGAACGCCGCCTCGTGGACCACGGCGCCGACGGCCCCGCCTTCGCGACCTCCGTCGCCACCGGGCCCAATTCGGGCCAAGGCCGTCACAGGCCCTCGGACCGGCGTGTGGAGGAAGGCGATTTCCTCTCCGTCTGCCTCGGCGCGAACTATCGCGGCTACCGATGCGAGATCGGCCGTACGTTTGTGATCGGGACGACTCCCGCGGACTGGCAGATCGAGCTCTACGACATCGTTTTCGCCGCTCAGCGGGCCGGACGGGAGGCCCTTCTCCCCGGCGCCGCCTACCGCGACGTGGACCACGCGGCCCGCCATCTGCTGGACTCCGCAGGCTACGGTGAGGGCCTCGCGCCCTGGACCGGGCACGGGGTCGGGCTCGAAATCGACGAGGACCCGCAGCTGGCACCGACAGCCATGGGTAAACTGGACGCTTGTGTGCCGGTCACCGTCGAACCGGGGGTCCACCTCCCGGGCCGGGGCGGTGTCCGGATCGATGACACGCTCGTCGTGCGCCCAGAGGCGGACGGCGGACCCGAGCTACTCACCATTACGACCAAGGAGCTGCTCGCGCTCTAGCGCGCATCCTCGGTCGTCCACCAGCTTCAGTCCAGGAGATTCCGCAACCGTGGCTTCCACGAACGACCTCAAGAACGGCCTGGTGCTCAAGCTCGACGGGGGCCAGCTCTGGTCCGTCGTCGAGTTTCAGCACGTCAAGCCCGGCAAGGGCCCGGCCTTCGTGCGCACCAAGCTCAAGAACGTGCTCTCCGGCAAGGTCGTCGACAAGACGTTCAACGCCGGCGTGAAGGTCGAGACGGCCACCATTGACCGCCGCGACATGCAGTTCTCGTACATGGACGGCGAGTACTTCGTCTTCATGGACATGAACACGTACGACCAGCTCATGGTCGACCGCAAGGCTGTCGGCAACGCCGCCAACTTCCTGATCGAGGGCTTCACCGCCTCCGTGGCCCAGCACGAGGGCGAGGTGCTCTACGTCGAGCTTCCCGCCGCCGTCGAGCTGACCATCCAGCACACCGACCCGGGTGTCCAGGGCGACCGCTCCACCGGTGGCAGCAAGCCCGCCACCCTGGAGACCGGTTACGAGATCGGTGTTCCGCTCTTCATCACCACCGGCGAGAAGATCAAGGTCGACACCCGCACGGGCGACTACCTCGGCCGGGTGAACAGCTAACCGTGGCTGCCCGGAACAAGGCCCGCAAGCGCGCCTTCCAGATCCTTTTCGAGGCCGACCAGCGCGGTGAGTCCGTGCAGACGGTCCTCGCGGACTGGGTGCGGCTCTCGCGGACCGACGACCGACAGCCGCCGGTCGGCGAATTCACGATGGAGCTCGTCGAGGGGTACGCGCAGTACGCGGACCGCATCGACGACCTCATCGTCACCTACGCCGTGGACTGGGAGATCGACCGCATGCCGGTCGTCGACCGGAGCATTCTGCGGCTCGGTGCGTATGAGCTGATCTGGATGGACGAGACGCCGGACGCCGTCGCGATCGACGAGGCGGTCCAGCTCGCCAAGGAGTTCTCCACCGATGACTCCCCGTCGTTCGTGAACGGGCTGCTGGCCCGCTTCAAGGACCTCAAGCCGAACCTTCGCCGGGAGCAGTAGCTTTCGGCGGCGTTCGCCACGAAGGGCCCACGGTCGCTGACTGTGGGCCCTTCGGCGTGCGCGGGTCTTGTGGCCGGGGTTCTGTCCTCAAGCGCCGGACGGGCTGTGTTGTGGTGCCGCGGTCCTTGGTTGCCCCGTTCGGGTTGGTCCGGGGCCCCCCCCGGAGTGTCTCCTCGGGCAACGAACGTTCGGCGGGAACGCATGGAAACCCGGGTATCTGTTCGTCACCCTGCGGGGACCCTCCTGCACGGCCCCGGACCGGCCGGAGCGTCAGTGCGGGCCGTGCCGCCTGGGGTATCGGGGGCCGCCGGGTACGTGTCCACGTCCCGTGCCACCGGGTCGCAGGCGCCGGCGAGACGTGGGTGGGGCCGTGCAGGAGGGTCCCCGCAGGGGCGGGCGTAGGAGCCGGGTTCGCTTGCGTGCCCGGGTGCCGCGCCCGTCCCGAGGAGACACTCCGGAGGGGCCTCACCCGACCACCCAGCGGCCAGGTGAACCCCGGGTACGGAAACACGCCCGGGTGGGCGGGAGCCATGGCCCCCGCCCACCCGGCGGTACGTTTCTGCTGCGGAGGATCAGCCCTCGTCGTGGACCGCGCGACGTGCGTCCGCGTCCAGCACGCCCCAGCTGATCAGCTGCTCTGTGAGTACGGACGGCGACTGGTCGTAGATCACGGCCAGCGTGCGCAGGTCGTCCTGGCGGATCGACAGCACCTTGCCGTTGTAGTCACCGCGCTGGCTCTGGATCGTCGCGGCGTAACGCTGCAGCGGTCCGGCCTTCTCCGGCGGGACGTGGGCGAGGCGCTCCAGGTCCAGGACGAGCTTCGGCGGCGGCTCGGCGGCCCCGCCCGGCGTCGTGCCGGGCAGCAGCTCCTGCACCGGGACGCCGTAGAAGTCGGCCAGCTCGGCGAGGCGCTGGACGGTCACGGCGCGGTCGCCGCGCTCGTACGAACCGACCACGACGGCCTTCCAGCGGCCCTGGGACTTCTCTTCCACGCCATGGAGGGAGAGGCCCTGCTGGGTGCGGATGGCGCGGAGCTTGGCCCCGAGCTGTTTTGCGTATTCGCTGGACATAAGGCTCCCCGGACGCTGGAACAGTTTGCGGCTCCGCCGCGTGGCTGGTAACTCACTGTGAGGTTACGCAGCGTTACTTGGATGCGTCAAGCTGAATGGTCCGGACCGGTACCTCCCGGGGGTGCGACCAGCGGCTCGCGCAAGCCCTGGTAACGTTGGTGACGCAATTTCGACGTCCTTTAACGTCCGTCCAGTGAGGCGGAGAAGGAGGTCCGTTTCTTATGGACACACAGCACGACGACATCGGCAATGCGGCGCGCCCCGTTCTCGAGGCTCCCGACATCGCCCGGGTACTGACCCGAATCGCCCACGAGATCGTCGAACGCGCCAAGGGCGCCGACGACGTGGTGCTCCTCGGCATCCCGACGCGAGGCGTTTTCCTCGCCCGTCGGCTCGCCGACAAGCTCGAAGAGATCACCGGCCGGAAGATGCCGGTCGGATCGCTCGACATCACGATGTACCGAGACGACCTGAGGATGCGCCCCGCGCGTGCTCTGGCCCGCACCGACATCCCCGGTGAGGGCATCGAGGGCAGGCTGGTCGTCCTGGTCGACGACGTGCTCTTCTCCGGCCGCACGATCCGCGCCGCACTCGACGCGCTCGGCGACATCGGACGCCCCCGCGCCGTACAGCTCGCGGTACTCGTCGACCGCGGTCACCGAGAACTTCCCATCCGGGCCGATTACGTCGGCAAGAACCTCCCCACGTCGCTGCGGGAGACGGTCAAGGTCCAGCTCGCCGAGGAGGACGGCCGCGACGCCGTGCTGCTCGGTGTCCAGCAGACGGCCCCGGCGGTCGAGCAGTAGCTGCCCGGCCCGTACGCCGCCAGTCAGGCCGTACAGCAGCTTTCGCACGCCCGCCTGCCTGAACCCTCCCTTCAGCAACCCGGAGAACCCCCAGATGAAGCGTCACCTCATCTCGGCCGCCGACCTCACCCGCGACGACGCCGTTCAGATCCTCGACACAGCCGAGGAAATGGCCCGGGTCGCGGACCGGCCGATCAAGAAGCTCCCCACCCTGCGCGGACGTACCGTCGTCAACCTGTTCTTCGAGGACTCGACGCGTACCCGCATCTCCTTCGAAGCCGCCGCCAAGCGGCTCTCCGCCGATGTCATCAACTTCTCCGCGAAGGGTTCGTCCGTCTCCAAGGGCGAGTCGCTCAAGGACACCGCCCTGACGCTGGAGGCGATGGGCGCGGACGCCGTCGTCATCCGGCACGGCGCCTCGGGCGCCCCGTACCGGCTGGCCACCTCCGGCTGGATCGACGGAGCCGTCGTCAACGCGGGTGACGGCACCCACGAGCACCCCACCCAGGCCCTGCTGGACGCCTTCACGATGCGCCGCAGGCTGGTCGGAGCCGACGCCGGTCTCGGCAAGGACCTCGAAGGCCGCCGCATCACGATCGTCGGCGACATCCTGCACAGCCGGGTGGCCCGCTCCAACGTCCATCTGCTCACCACCCTCGGCGCCCACGTCACGCTGGTCGCCCCGCCGACCCTCGTCCCGGTCGGCGTCGAGCAGTGGCCGTGCGACGTCAGCTACAGCCTCGACGAGGTGCTGCCGGAGTCGGACGCGGTGATGATGCTTCGTGTGCAGCGTGAACGGATGAACGCCGCCTACTTCCCGACCGAGCGCGAATACTCCCGCCGCTACGGCCTGGACGGCTCGCGCATGGCCAAGATGCCCGAGCACGCCATCGTCATGCACCCCGGGCCGATGGTCCGCGGCATGGAGATCACCGCCGACGTGGCCGACTCCGACCGCTGCACGGTCGTCGAGCAGGTCGCCAACGGTGTCTCGATCCGTATGGCCGTGCTCTACCTGCTGCTCGGCGGCAACGAGTCCGCCACCCCCGCCCGTACCGAGGAGAACAAGTAATCATGAGCAAGATCCTTATTCGCGGCGCGAAGATCCTCGGTGGCGAGCCGCAGGACGTCCTGATCGACGGCGAGACCATCGAGCGGGTGGGCACGGACATCGAGGCCGGCGACGCCACCGTCGTCGAGGCGGCGGGCCAGATCCTGCTGCCCGGTCTGGTCGACCTGCACACCCATCTGCGTGAGCCCGGCCGCGAGGACTCCGAGACCGTCCTCACCGGCACGAAGGCCGCCGCGGTGGGCGGCTTCACCGCCGTGCACGCCATGGCCAACACCTTCCCGGTCGCCGACACCGCGGGCGTCGTCGAGCAGGTCTGGCGGCTCGGCAAGGAGTCCGGCTACTGCGACGTACAGCCCATCGGCGCCGTCACCGTCGGCCTGGAGGGCAAGAAGCTCGCCGAGCTCGGCGCGATGCACGACTCCGCCGCCGGAGTGAAGGTCTTCTCCGACGACGGCAAGTGCGTCGACGACGCCGTGATCATGCGGCGCGCGCTGGAGTACGTGAAGGCGTTCGACGGGGTCGTCGCCCAGCACGCCCAGGAGCCCCGCCTCACCGAGGGCGCCCAGATGAACGAGGGCATCGTCTCTGCTGAACTGGGTCTCGGCGGCTGGCCCTCCGTCGCCGAGGAGTCGATCATCGCCCGCGATGTCCTCCTCGCCGCCCATGTCGACTCCCGGGTGCACATCTGCCACCTGTCGACCGCCGGTTCCGTCGAGATCGTCCGCTGGGCCAAGTCCAAGGGCTGGAACGTCACCGCCGAGGTCACTCCGCACCACCTGCTCCTCACCGACGAACTCGTACGGTCGTACAACCCGGTCTACAAGGTGAACCCGCCGCTGCGCACCGAGGCCGACGTGATGGCCCTGCGCGAGGCGCTGGCCGACGGCACCATCGACTGCGTCGCCACGGACCACGCCCCGCACCCGCACGAGGACAAGGACTGCGAGTGGGCCGCGGCCGCCATGGGCATGGTGGGCCTGGAGACCGCGCTCTCCGTCGTCCAGCAGACGATGGTCGACACCGGTCTCATCGACTGGGCGGGTGTAGCCGACCGCATGTCGTTCCGTCCGGCGGCGATCGGCCGGCTCGACGGCCACGGCCGGCCCGTCTCGGCAGGCGAGCCCGCCAACCTGACCCTCGTCGATCCGGCATACCGTGGACTCGTGGACCCCGCGGGCTTCGCGTCCCGCAGCCGCAACACTCCGTACGAGGGTCGCGAGCTGCCGGGCCGAGTGACCCACACCTTCCTGCGGGGCCGTGCCACGGTCGTCGACGGGAAGCTCGCGTGACAACACTGACCCCCCTGTACCTGCTGGCCGCCGATCAGAAGTCGGCCGAGGTGACCGACTGGTCCGCCCGGATCAGCTGGGTCCTCGGACTGGCCGTCTTCATCGCCCTCGTCTACTGGCTGATGCGCCAGGGATGGAAGTGGCGGGGACAGCTCCAGTCCGACCTGCCCGAGCTGCCCGCCACCCCCGAGGGGTTCGCGGACGGCGAGAAGCTGCTCACGCTCTCCGGCCGCTACCACGCCTCGACGACCGCCGGGCAGTGGCTCGACCGGATCGTCGCCCACGGGCTCGGCACCCGCAGCCGCGTCGAGCTCACGCTCGGCGAGCAGGGACTCGACGTCGTACGCCCCGGAGCAGCGGACTTCTTCGTACCGGCCGACGCACTGCGCGAGGCCCGGCTCGACAAGGCGCTCGCCGGCAAGGTCCTCCCCGAGGGCGGCCTGCTCGTCATCACCTGGGCGCACGGCGACAAGCTGATCGACTCCGGCTTCCGCTCCGACCACGCGGCCGAACACCGGGCCTGGGTCGACGCCATCAACCACCTGAACCGCACTACGGAAGGCACCGCACGATGACGATCTCCACCCGGGGAGCCGCCAAAGCTCCCGCCGTACTCGTCCTGGAGGACGGCCGCTCCTTCCGCGGCCGCGCCTACGGGGCCGTGGGGGAGACCTTCGGCGAGGCGGTGTTCTCCACCGGCATGACCGGCTACCAGGAGACGCTGACCGACCCCTCGTACCACCGCCAGGTCGTCGTGATGACCTCCCCGCACGTCGGCAACACCGGTGTGAACGACGAGGACCCCGAGTCGAAGCAGATCTGGGTCGCCGGTTACGTCGTACGCGACCCCGCCCGGGTGCCCTCCAACTGGCGCTCGCGGCGCTCGCTCGACGAGGAGCTCGTGAGCCAGGGCATCGTCGGCATCAGTGGCATCGACACCCGCGCGCTCACCCGCCATCTGCGCGAGCGCGGCGCGATGCGCGTCGGTATCTTCTCCGGCAACGCGATCGCCGACGAGGGGATGCTGCTCGCCAAGGTGCGCCAGGCCCCCGAGATGGCCGGCGCGAGCCTGTCGGACGAGGTGACCACCACGGAGGTGTACGTCGTCCCCGCGATCGGCGAGAAGAAGTTCACCGTCGCCGCCCTGGACCTGGGCATCAAGGGGATGACGCCGCACCGGATGGCCGAGCGCGGCATCGAGGTGCACGTCCTGCCCGCGACGGCGACCGTCGAGGACGTCTACGCCGTGAACCCCGACGGGTTCTTCCTGTCCAACGGGCCCGGCGACCCCTCCACCGTCGACCTCACCGTCGTCCAGGCCGTTCTGGCGCGGAAGACCCCGCTCTTCGGCATCTGCTTCGGCAACCAGATCCTGGGCCGCGCCCTCGGCTTCGGCACGTACAAGCTGAAGTACGGCCACCGCGGCATCAACCAGCCCGTGCAGGACCGCACGACCGGCAAGGTCGAGGTCACCGCGCACAACCACGGCTTCGCCGTCGACGCGCCGCTCGACAAGATCTCCGAGACGCCGTTCGGCCGCGCCGAGGTCTCCCACGTCTGCCTGAACGACCAGGTTGTCGAGGGCCTTCAGCTCCTCGACCAGCCGGCGTTCAGCGTCCAGTACCACCCCGAAGCAGCCGCCGGCCCGCACGACGCCGCGTACCTCTTCGACCGCTTCGTTTCCCTGATGGAGGGCCAGCGTGCCTAAGCGCTCCGATATCCAGTCCGTCCTGGTCATCGGCTCCGGCCCGATCGTTATCGGGCAGGCCGCCGAATTCGACTACTCCGGCACCCAGGCCTGCCGCGTCCTCAAGGCCGAGGGCCTGCGCGTCATCCTGGTGAACTCCAACCCGGCGACGATCATGACCGACCCGGAGATCGCCGACGCCACGTACGTCGAGCCGATCACCCCCGAGTTCGTCGAGAAGATCATCGCCAAGGAGCGCCCGGACGCGCTGCTCCCGACGCTGGGCGGCCAGACCGCGCTCAACACCGCGATCTCCATGCACGAGAACGGTGTCCTGGAGAAGTACGGCGTCGAGCTGATCGGCGCCAACGTCGAGGCCATCAACAAGGGCGAGGACCGCGACCTCTTCAAGGGCGTCGTCGAGGCCGTCAAGGCGAAGATCGGCTACGGCGAGTCCGCCCGCTCGGTCATCTGCCACTCCATGGACGACATCATCAAGGGCGTCGACACCCTCGGCGGCTACCCCGTCGTCGTCCGCCCCTCCTTCACCATGGGCGGCGCCGGCTCCGGTTTCGCGCACAACGAGGAGGAGCTGCGCCGGATCGCCGGACAGGGCCTCACGCTCTCCCCGACCACCGAGGTGCTCCTGGAGGAGTCCATCCTTGGCTGGAAGGAGTACGAGCTGGAGCTGATGCGCGACAGACACGACAACGTCGTGGTCGTCTGCTCCATCGAGAACTTCGACCCGATGGGCGTGCACACCGGTGACTCGATCACCGTCGCCCCGTCGATGACCCTCACCGACCGTGAGTACCAGCGGCTCCGTGACATCGGCATCGCGATCATCCGCGAGGTCGGCGTCGACACCGGCGGCTGCAACATCCAGTTCGCCATCGACCCGGTCGACGGCCGCGTCATCGTGATCGAGATGAACCCCCGGGTCTCGCGCTCCTCGGCGCTCGCGTCGAAGGCCACCGGCTTCCCGATCGCCAAGATCGCCGCGAAGCTGGCCGTCGGCTACACGCTCGACGAGATCCCCAACGACATCACCGAGAAGACCCCGGCCTCCTTCGAGCCGACGCTCGACTACGTCGTGGTCAAGGCTCCGCGCTTCGCCTTCGAGAAGTTCCCCTCCGCCGACTCCACCCTCACCACCACCATGAAGTCGGTGGGCGAGGCCATGGCGATCGGCCGGAACTTCACCGAGGCGCTGCAGAAGGCACTGCGCTCCCTGGAGAAGAAGGGCTCGCAGTTCACCTTCGTCGGCGAGCCCGGCGACAAGGCCGAGCTGCTGGCCGAGGCGGTCCGCCCGACCGACGGCCGGATCAACACCGTCATGCAGGCGATCCGCGCCGGCGCCACCCAGGAAGAGGTCTTCGACGCCACGAAGATCGACCCCTGGTTCGTCGACCAGCTCTTCCTGATCAAGGAGATCGCGGACGAGCTGGCCGCCGCCGAGCGGCTCGACGTCGATCTGCTCGCCGAGGCCAAGCGGCACGGTTTCTCCGACGTGCAGATCGCCGAGATCCGCGGCCTGCGCGAGGACGTCGTACGTGAGGTCCGGCACGCGCTCGGCATCCGTCCGGTCTACAAGACGGTCGACACCTGCGCCGCCGAGTTCGCCGCGAACACGCCGTACTTCTACTCCTCGTACGACGAGGAGAGCGAGGTCGCGTCCCGCACCAAGCCCGCGGTGATCATCCTGGGCTCGGGTCCCAACCGTATCGGCCAGGGCATCGAGTTCGACTACTCCTGCGTCCACGCCTCCTTCGCCCTGAGCGACGCGGGCTACGAGACCGTGATGGTCAACTGCAACCCGGAGACCGTCTCCACCGACTACGACACCTCCGACCGTCTGTACTTCGAGCCGCTGACGCTCGAGGACGTGCTGGAGATCGTGCACGCGGAGTCCCTCGCGGGCCCGATCGCCGGTGTCATCGTCCAGCTCGGCGGCCAGACCCCGCTGGGCTTGGCGCAGGCGCTCAAGGACAACGGTGTGCCCATCGTCGGTACGCCCCCGGAGGCGATCCACGCCGCCGAGGACCGCGGCGCCTTCGGCCGCGTCCTGGCCGAGGCCGGTCTGCCCGCCCCGAAGCACGGCACCGCCACCACCTTCTCCGAGGCCAAGGCCATCGCCGACGAGATCGGCTACCCGGTCCTCGTGCGCCCGTCGTACGTACTCGGCGGCCGTGGCATGGAGATCGTCTACGACGAGACCCGCCTCTCCTCGTACATCGCGGAGTCCACCGAGATCAGCCCCACCCGGCCGGTCCTGGTCGACCGCTTCCTCGACGACGCGATCGAGATCGACGTCGACGCGCTCTACGACGGCACCGAGCTCTACCTCGGCGGCGTCATGGAGCACATCGAGGAGGCCGGTATCCACTCCGGCGACTCCGCCTGCGCACTGCCCCCGATCACGCTCGGCGGCTACGACATCAAGCGGCTGCGCGCCTCCACCGAGGGCATCGCCAAGGGCGTCGGCGTACGCGGCCTGATCAACATTCAGTTCGCGCTCTCCGGCGACATCCTGTACGTCCTGGAAGCCAACCCGCGTGCCTCCCGTACCGTCCCCTTCACCTCGAAGGCGACCGCGGTCCCGCTCGCCAAGGCCGCCGCCCGGATCTCGCTCGGCGCGACCATCGCCGAGCTCCGCGAGGAGGGCCTGCTCCCGAAGACCGGCGACGGCGGCACCCTGCCGCTCGACGCGCCGATCTCCGTCAAGGAGGCCGTCATGCCGTGGTCGCGCTTCCGCGACATCCACGGCGCGGGCGTCGACACCGTCCTCGGCCCGGAGATGCGCTCGACGGGCGAAGTCATGGGCATCGACTCGGTCTTCGGTACGGCGTACGCCAAGTCGCAGGCCGGCGCGTACGGTCCGCTGCCCACCGAGGGACGCGCGTTCATCTCCGTCGCCAACCGCGACAAGCGCTCGATGATCTTCCCGGCCCGCGAACTGGTCGCCCACGGCTTCGAGTTGCTCGCCACGTCCGGTACGGCCGAGGTGCTCAAGCGCAACGGCATCAACGCCAAGGTCGTGCGCAAGCAGTCCGAGGGCGAGGGCCCGAACGGCGAGCGGACCATCGTCCAGCTCATCCACGACGGCGAGGTCGACCTCATCGTCAACACGCCGTACGGGACCGGCGGCCGGCTCGACGGCTACGAGATCCGCACCGCGGCGGTGGCCCGGTCCGTGCCCTGCCTGACGACGGTGCAGGCGCTCGCCGCCGCCGTCCAGGGCATCGACGCGCTCAACCACGGTGATGTCGGCGTACGTTCCCTCCAGGAACACGCGGAGCATCTGACAGCGGCCCGCGACTAAGAGGTCCGGCACTTGGGGGGTGGGAGAAGGAGCCCCGCGACGCCGCCCCCAAGTGCCGGACCTTCTATGCCCAGATGGGGGACACCGGAAACGGTGTCCCCCTCTTCATGAGGACACCTCTGATGTACAAACTCTTCTTCCAGCTGGTCTTCAAGCGCACGGACCCGGAGCAGGCGCATTACCTCGCCTTCCGCTGGATCCGCCTGGCCGCCCGCGTCCCCGTGCTGCGCACCTTCGTCGCCGCCGTGCTCGCCCCCCGCCACAAGGAACTGCGTACCGAGGCCCTCGGCCTGCGTATGCACGGACCGTTCGGTCTCGCGGCCGGCTTCGACAAGAACGCCATCGCGATCGACGGCATGTCGATGCTCGGCTTCGATCACATCGAGATCGGTACGGTCACCGGCGAACCGCAGCCCGGCAACCCCAAGAAGCGCCTCTTCCGCCTCGTCGAGGACCGTGCGCTGATCAACCGCATGGGGTTCAACAACGAGGGTTCCGCGGCCGTGGCCGAGCGGCTGGCAGCCCGTAACCCCGTCTTCCGGACGACCGTCGGCGTCAACATCGGCAAGACCAAGGTCGTCCCGGAGGCCGAAGCGGCCGGCGACTACGTGAAGTCGACCGAGCGCCTGGCCGCCCACGCCGACTACCTCGTCGTGAACGTCTCCTCGCCCAATACCCCCGGCCTGCGCAACCTCCAGGCGACCGAGGCGCTGCGCCCGCTGCTCTCGGCCGTGCGCGAGGCCGCCGACCGGACCGTCACGGACCGGCGGGTCCCGCTCCTCGTCAAGATCGCCCCCGACCTCGCCGACGAGGACGTCGACGCGGTCGCCGACCTCGCGGTGGAGCTCGGCCTGGACGGCATCATCGCCACCAACACCACCATCGCCCGTGACAGCCTCGGCCTGAAGTCCTCGCCGTCCCTGGTCGAGGAGACCGGCGGCCTCTCCGGCGCGCCCCTCAAGGAGCGCTCCCTCGAGGTCCTGAGCCGTCTGTACGCCCGGGTGGGCGACCGGATCACGCTCGTCGGAGTCGGGGGCATCGAGAACGCCGAGGACGCCTGGCAGCGCATCCTCGCCGGTGCCACGCTCGTCCAGGGCTACAGCGCCTTCATCTACGAGGGCCCGTTCTACGCCCGCGCGATCCACCAGGGCCTGGCCGCACGCCTGGCCGCCTCCCCGTACGCCACCCTCGCCGAAGCCGTCGGCGCCGAGACACGGAAGGTCATGAAGTGACCCTTGAACCCTTCGGCGCACGTCTGCGCCGCGCCATGGACACCCGCGGCCCGCTCTGCGTGGGCATCGACCCGCACGCCTCGCTGCTCACCTCCTGGGGCCTGAACGACGACATCGCGGGCCTGGAGCGCTTCACGCGTACGGTCGTCGAGGCGCTGGCCGACCGGGTCGCGGTGCTCAAGCCGCAGTCCGCGTTCTTCGAGCGCTTCGGCTCGCGGGGCGTCGCCGTCCTGGAGAAGGCCGTCGCGGAGGCGCGGGCGGCCGGCGCCCTGGTCCTGATGGACGCCAAGCGGGGCGACATCGGCTCCACGATGGGCGCCTATGCGGCGACCTACCTGGACAAGGACTCGCCGCTGTTCTCCGACGCGGTCACCGTCTCGCCGTACCTGGGCTTCGGTTCGCTGCGCCCGGCGCTCGACGCGGCGGCGGTCTCCGGCGCCGGTGTCTTCGTGCTCGCGCTCACCTCCAACCCCGAGGGTGTGGAGGTGCAGCGCGCGACCGCGGCCGACGGCCGGTCGCTGGCTCAGGTGATGCTCGACCACATGGCCGCGGAGAACGAGGGCGTCACGCCGCTCGGCTCGGTGGGCGCGGTGGTCGGTGCCACGCTCGGCGACGCCGGGGTGAATCTGGCGATCAACGGTCCGCTGCTCGCTCCCGGCATCGGCGCCCAGGGTGCGACCCCTGCGGATCTTCCGGGTGTGTTCGGCGCCGCGGTGGGCAATGTGGTGCCCAGCGTGAGCCGGGGAGTGCTGCGTCACGGTCCGGACGTTTCCGGGCTGCGCGAAGCCGCCGGACGGTTCGCGGACGAGGTCCGTGCGGCCGTCTCGGAAAGCTGACCATGCCATGTAACAGCGTGTTGACGAATTCCTGACCAAAATCCGGGTCAATATGCCGGAAAAGTCCCGGTAGGCTGAGGCTGACCAGGACTTTTACTGCGTTCTCGCTGACTCTGGCGCCCTTGGCCGCTAGTCTCCGTCGAGAGTCAACGAGCACACGTTGTCCGTTGCTCACGTGGTGTGGGGCGACTAGGTTCCTCACCGGTCCGTATCCGACAGATCGACATCCGAGGTGACGTAGGCGTGGCTCTTCCGCCCCTTACCCCTGAACAGCGCGCAGCCGCGCTCGAAAAGGCCGCCGCGGCTCGCCGGGAGCGGGCCGAGGTCAAGAATCGACTCAAGCACTCCGGCGCCTCGCTCCATGAGGTCATCAAGTCGGGCCGGGAGAACGACGTCATCGGCAAGATGAAGGTCTCCGCGCTCCTGGAGTCCCTGCCCGGTGTGGGCAAGGTCCGTGCCAAGCAGATCATGGAGCGGCTCGGCATCTCCGAGAGCCGCCGGGTGCGGGGTCTCGGCTCCAATCAGATCGCATCTCTGGAGCGTGAGTTCGGCGGCAGCGCCGCCTGAGGTTCTCAGGCACTCCTGAGAACCTGGATAATCGCTCCATGGCTGCAACATCCCGGGGGACGTCCCCCGTACCCCCGGACGTACGTCCGCGGCTGACCGTGCTCTCCGGCCCTTCGGGTGTCGGCAAGAGCACGGTCGTCGCGCATATGCGCAAGGTCCACCCCGAGGTCTGGCTCTCCGTATCGGCCACGACCCGCAAGCCCCGACCCGGCGAACGCAACGGTGTCCACTACTTCTTCGTGGAGAACGAGGAGTTCGACAAGCTCGTCGCCAACGGCGAGCTGCTGGAGTGGGCGGAGTTCGCGGGCAACCGCTACGGCACACCGCGCCGCGCCGTCCTCGACCGCCTGGAAGCGGGCGAGCCGGTGCTGCTGGAGATCGATCTCCAGGGCGCCCGGCTGGTCCGCGAGTCGATGTCCGACGCACAGCTGGTCTTCCTGGCTCCGCCGAGCTGGGACGAACTGGTGCGCCGGCTCACCGGCCGCGGGACAGAAGCACCCGACGTGATCGAGCGCAGGCTCGCGGCCGCCAAGATCGAGCTGGCCGCCGAGTCCGAGTTCGATACGACGCTTGTCAACACCTCGGTCGAGGATGTAGCACGCGAGCTGCTAGCCTTGATGCTGCAGGCTTCCGGCAACCGTGACAGCAGCGGCTGACGCCACTGACACGGAGAGCCACCAGCACGGAACCCAGCGCGATCAAAGATTCTCTTTGATCTCTACCCCCTTCGGAAGGCAGAGAGTGTCCTCTTCCATCACCACGCCCGAGGGCATCATCAACCCGCCGATTGATGAGCTCCTCGAGGCCACCGACTCGAAGTACAGCCTCGTGATCTACGCCGCCAAGCGCGCGCGTCAGATCAACGCGTACTACTCGCAGCTCGGCGAAGGTCTCCTTGAGTACGTCGGCCCGCTTGTCGACACCCACGTTCACGAGAAGCCGCTCTCGATCGCGCTCCGCGAGATCAATGCGGGTCTGCTGACCTCCGAGGCCATCGAGGGCCCCGCGCAGTAAGCAGAAACCAGCACCTTCACCACAGGCCCGGCGGTCCCACCGCCGGGCCTGTGGTGTCTTATGGGACGGTGCGTACGCAGCCGGGTGCGCCGGGATCACGAGTGCGGGGAGAGGCAGTGGACAAGCCGAAGGTCGTCCTGGGGGTCAGCGGAGGCATCGCCGCCTACAAGGCGTGCGAGTTGCTGCGCCGGCTGACCGAGTCCGGTCACGACGTCCAGGTCGTGCCGACCGAGGCGTCGCTGCACTTCGTGGGGGCCGCCACCTGGTCCGCGCTCTCCGGCCACCCCGTGTCGACCGAGGTCTGGAACGACGTCCACCAGGTGCCGCACGTCCGTACAGGACAGGCCGCCGATCTCGTCGTCGTGGCGCCCGCGACCGCCGACATGCTCGCCAGGGCCGCCCACGGCCTCGCGGACGACCTCCTCACCAACACGCTGCTCACGGCCCGCTGTCCGGTGGTCTTCGCGCCCGCCATGCACACCGAGATGTGGGAGCACCCGGCCACCCAGGAGAACGTCGCCACGCTGCGCAGGCGCGGGGCCGTCGTCATCGAGCCGGCCGTCGGCCGGCTCACCGGAGTCGACACCGGCAAGGGCCGGCTGCCCGATCCGGGCGAGATCTTCGAGGTCTGCCGGCGGATTCTCGCCAGAGGAACCGCCGCCCCCGACCTCGCCGGCCGCCACGTGGTCATCAGCGCGGGCGGCACGCGAGAGCCGCTCGACCCCGTCCGCTATCTCGGTAACCGCTCCTCCGGGAAGCAGGGCTACGCCCTGGCCCGCACCGCGGTCGCCCGGGGCGCCCGCGTCACCCTCGTCGAGGCCAACACCGGCCTGCCGGACCCGGCGGGAGCCGATGTCCTGCGGGCCGGGACCGCCGTACAGCTGCGCGAGGCCATGCTGAAGGCCGCAGCAGACGCCGACGTGGTGGTGATGGCGGCGGCCGTCGCCGACTTCCGCCCCGCGGTGTACGCGACAGGCAAGATCAAGAAGAAGGACGGGCGGGAGCCGGAGCCCGTGGCCCTGGTCCGTAACCCGGACATCCTCGCCGAAATCTCCGCCGACAGGGCCCGGCCCGGTCAGCTCGTCGTCGGATTCGCGGCCGAGACGGACAACGTGCTGGCCAACGGTCGCGAGAAGCTCCGCCGCAAGGGCTGCGACCTGCTGGTCGTCAACGAGGTGGGGGAGCGCAAGACCTTCGGCTCCGAGGAGAACGAAGCCGTCGTGCTGGCCGCGGACGGCGGCGAGACCCCGGTGCCGTACGGGCCCAAGGAGGCCCTTGCCGACACGGTCTGGGACCTGGTGGCAGCGCGTTTCGGCTAGATTCCAGGTTCCCTCTTCTGGGTGGCCGAAAATATTGGAAATTGGATGTTTATGTCGCCCAGCAGGAGGGATTGTCACACTGGTGTCATCAGTGCCGCATGTCACAGAACTCCCAAGGAGCGAGACGCGTGGCCCAACCGCCGGAAGCGACCGATAAACTGGCCGACGGAATGTGCCGGGCGCAGCTCCCGGACGTTCCATCAATGATCAGCCAGCAGCCGCTGCAACCCCAGGGAGCGATGTGTCCCGCCGTCTCTTCACCTCGGAGTCCGTCACCGAGGGTCACCCCGACAAGATCGCTGACCAGATCAGCGACACGATTCTCGATGCGCTCCTGCGCGAGGACCCTTCCTCGCGCGTCGCCGTCGAGACCTTGATCACAACTGGTCTCGTGCATGTCGCGGGTGAGGTCACGACCAAGGCCTACGCCGACATCCCCAACCTTGTACGCAACAAGGTCCTGGAGATCGGCTACGACTCCTCCAAAAAGGGCTTCGACGGCGCCTCCTGCGGCGTCTCGGTATCCATCGGCGCGCAGTCCCCGGACATCGCGCAGGGCGTCGACACGGCGTACGAGCAGCGCGTCGAGGGCGACGAGGACGAGCTCGACAAGCAGGGTGCCGGCGACCAGGGCCTCATGTTCGGCTACGCCTGCGACGAGACGCCCGAGCTGATGCCGCTCCCGATCCACATCGCGCACCGGCTCTCGCGCCGGCTGTCCGAGGTACGCAAGAACGGGACCATCCCGTACCTGCGCCCCGACGGCAAGACGCAGGTCACCATCGAGTACGACGGCGACAAGGCCGTCCGCCTCGACACGGTCGTCGTCTCCTCGCAGCACGCGTCGGACATCGACCTGGACTCGCTGCTCGCGCCGGACATCCGTGAGTTCGTCGTCGAGCACGTCCTGGCGCAGCTCATCGAGGACGGCATCAAGCTGGAGACCGAGGGCTACCGCCTCCTGGTGAACCCGACCGGCCGCTTCGAGATCGGCGGCCCGATGGGCGACGCCGGCCTCACCGGCCGCAAGATCATCATCGACACCTACGGCGGCATGGCCCGTCACGGCGGTGGCGCCTTCTCGGGCAAGGACCCGTCGAAGGTCGACCGTTCGGCGGCGTACGCGATGCGCTGGGTCGCGAAGAACGTCGTCGCGGCCGGGCTCGCCGCCCGCTGCGAGGTCCAGGTGGCCTACGCGATCGGCAAGGCCGAGCCCGTCGGTCTGTTCGTCGAGACCTTCGGTACGGCCACGATCGACACGGAGATGATCGAGCACGCGATCGGTGAGGTCTTCGACCTCCGCCCCGCCGCGATCATCCGCGACCTCGACCTGCTGCGCCCGATCTACGCCCAGACCGCGGCCTACGGCCACTTCGGCCGCGAGCTCCCCGACTTCACCTGGGAGCGCACCGACCGCGTGGAAGCACTGCGCAGGGCCGCGGGTCTGTAACGAACGCCCGCAGCCGTCTGGCTCATGCCGGGGCCCGGACACCGATCGTGGTGTCCGGGCCCCGGCGTCGTGACGCCCGGCGCCGCTGTCAGTGCCGTCTGGTAGGAATTTGGCTGTGAGCAGCGACAACGAGCGATCCGCTGAACCCGACGCCGGGGCGCCGGAGCAGCTTGCGCTGATCCGGGAGGCCGTGCGCAAGGCACAGGTGCCGCGGGCCAAGCCGCGCACCTGGCGCGGGGCCGCGCTGGCCAAGGAGCTGCCCGTCGCCCGGGTCCTGGTCAACAAGGGCGTGCTCCATCTCGACCAGTACTTCGACTACGCCGTCCCCGAGGAGCTCGACGCCGACGCCCAGCCCGGTGTCCGGGTGCGGGTGCGGTTCGGCGCGGGGGGGCGCAACGTCCGCGGCGGCCGACGCGAGGGCGGCGGGCTGATCGACGGATTCCTCATCGAGCGGCGCGCCGAATCGGACTACCAGGGGGCGCTCGCCGCCCTCGCCTACGTCGTCTCGCCCGAACCGGTGCTCGGCCCGGAGCTGCTCGCGCTCTCGAGGGCCGTCGCCGACCGGTACGCGGGCAGCCTCGCCGATGTCCTCCAGCTCGCCGTGCCGCCCAGGAACGGCAGGGCCGAGTCCAAACCGTCCCCGGAGCCCTTGCCACCGCCTGCCCCGCCGGAGCCCGGGAGCTGGGAGAGATACGGCCAGGGGCCCGCGTTTCTCCGTGCCCTGGCCGAAGGCGGAGCGCCGCGCGCCGTATGGACCGCTCTGCCGGGCCCGCACTGGCCCGAGGAGATCGCCAGGGCGGTGGCCGCCACGCTCGCCTCGGGACGGGGCGCGCTCGTCGTCGTACCGGACGGCCGGGTCGCCGCGCGGGTGGACACTGCGCTGACCGGACTGCTGGGAGAGGGGCGGCACACGCTCCTGACAGCGGACTCCGGTCCGGAGAAGCGCTACCGGCAGTGGCTCGCGGTGCGCCGCGGTTCCCTGCGGGCGGTCGTCGGGACGCGTGCCGCGATGTTCGCACCCGTCGCCGATCTCGGCCTCGTCGTGATCTGGGACGACGGCGACTCCAGCCACAGCGACGACAACGCGCCGTTCCCGCATGTCCGGGAGGTGCTGGAGCTACGGGCCGCGCACGGCAGATGCGCCTTTCTGCTCGGCGGCACGAGCTGCACCGTGGAGGCCGCCCAACTCGTCGAGACCGGCTGGGCACTGCCCCTGAGCGCGGACCGGGAGCAGCTGAGGAGCGCGGCGCCCCTCGTGCGTACCGTCGGGGACGGCGAGCTGGCGCGGGACGGCGCGGCCCGGAGTGCGCGGCTGCCCAGCCTCGCCTGGCAGACCGTCCGGGACGGACTGCGCACCGGTCCGGTCCTGGTCCAGGTGCCCCGCCGGGGTTACGCGCCCCGGCTGGCCTGTGAGCGCTGCCGGACGCCCGCGCGGTGCCGGCACTGCGCCGGGCCGCTGGAGGCCCCGGACCAGCAGGACCTCAACTGCGCCTGGTGCGGGCGCGCCGAGACGTCCTGGCACTGCGAGAGCTGCGGGTCCTTCCGGTTGCGGGCCCAGATCGTCGGGGCCCGCAGGACGGCGGAGGAGCTGGGCAGGGCCTTCCCCGCCGTGCCGGTCCGGACGTCCGGGCGTGACCACATCCTGGATTCGGTGCCGGACGCGCCCGCGTTGGTGGTCAGCACCCCGGGCGCCGAACCGGTCGCCGAGGGCGGGTACGCCGCGGCGCTGCTGCTGGACGGCTGGGCCATGCTCGGCAGACCCGACCTGCGGGCCGGTGAGGAGGCGCTGCGCCGGTGGACCTCCGCCGCCTCGCTGGTACGCGGGCAGAGCGAGGGCGGCACTGTTGTGATCGTCGCGGAGCCGACGCTGCGGGCCGTGCAGGCACTGGTGCGCTGGGACCCCGCCGGGTACGCACGGCGTGAGCTGGCGGAGCGGGCCGAGCTCGGCTTCCCGCCGGTGTCCCGGATGGCCTCCGTCACCGGTCCCGCCGAGGCGCTGGCCGCGTTCCTCGCCGCCGCCGAACTGCCGCCGGAGGCGCAGATCCTGGGACCTGTTCCGGTGCCGGCCGCCGAGCCCGGACGGCCCCGCAGGCCGTGGGACGCCCCGCCGGGCGAGACCTGGGAGCGGGCGCTGGTCCGGGTGGAGCCAGGGCGGGGAGCGGCGCTCGCCGCGGCGCTGAAGACGGCGCAGGCGGCGCGGATGGCGAAGGGCGGTGGAGACCCCGTCCGGATCAGGATCGATCCGCCGGACATCGGCTGATCCACCGGACATCGGCTGAGGAAGAGCGGAGCAGCGGCGCACATGGGACTGCCCCGCCGTGCGCACGGCACGGAGGGGCAGAGGGTGTGGCGGCGCCGTCAGCCGTTGCGTGGGCCGGGGAAGGCGCCGGGGCGCAGCTCCTCCCGCAGCGAAGGACCGGCCGTCGAGGGCTGGGGCGGCATCGAGCGGGCCGCGGGTACGGAGGGAAGGGTGGGACCGGAGGGGGTAACAGGAGCCCCAGGCATACCGGGGACCATGGCCACGGGCCGCTGCGTGGCGTTCTCGGCGGCGACGGCCCCCTCGGCCGCTGCGGGGTTGGGCGCATTGCGGCGGGCACCGTAACGGCGGTGTACCGCCTGCTTCGTGACCCCGAGGGCCGAGCCCACCGCGTCCCAGGAGAATCCGAGCGAGCGGTCGAAGTCGACCGCCGCCGTGACCAGGGTTTCGACGCTGTCCCGCAGTTCCTGGGCCAGCCGGACGGTGGGGGCCGGGGCCCTGCCGTAGACGACGAAGCCCGCTGACGGGCCGGAGCGGCGCGGACGGTAGACGTTGCCCAGCTGGGCGGTGAGGGTGCGCAGCGCGTCCACCTGCCGCCGGACCCGCTCGATGTCCCGCACCAGAAGATGCAGACTGGCCCGCGCTTGGGCGTCGTGGGTTGCGTGGTCGGCCATGAAGAAGCCTCTCGAACCGGCGATGAAAGGGATCGGGGCCACACCGAGGCGGCCCACTTCGGTCAATCTCCTTTGACCAACGCGCCACCGGGGGATGTGGTCACGCTATCGGGGCGTATGTGCATTTGCGAGGGGCGCACGGCCACGCGTACGCCCCCGGCACGGGCGCGGTTCCGGGGCAAACGAGAGGCCCTAGACTGGTGTGCTGCTCATCACCGTACGTTTCGGCCCGAGAGGCAGTCAGCCCCCATGAAGCTCGTCTTCGCAGGCACCCCAGAGGTAGCCGTACCCGCCCTGGACGTCCTGCTCGCCTCCGGCCGACATGAAGTGGCCGCCGTCGTCACCCGGCCCGACGCACCCGCAGGGCGGGGGCGCCGGCTGGTCGCCAGCCCCGTCGCCGAGCGCGCCGAGGAGGCCGGGATCGAGGTCCTCAAGCCCCTCAAGCCGAGGGACGAGGACTTCCTCGCGCGGCTGCGGGAGATCGCGCCGGACTGCTGTCCCGTCGTCGCCTACGGGGCGCTGCTGCCCAAGGCGGCGCTCGCCGTGCCCGCCCGTGGCTGGGTCAACCTCCACTTCTCGCTCCTGCCCGCATGGCGGGGCGCCGCACCCGTGCAGCACGCGGTCATGGCGGGCGACGAAGTGACCGGCGCCTCGACGTTCCTGATCGAGGAGGGGCTGGACTCCGGACCGGTGTACGGCGTCCTGACCGAGGAAGTGCGTCCCACCGACACCAGCGGCGACGTCCTGACCCGGCTCGCCTTCGCCGGTGCGGGGCTGCTCGCCGCGACCATGGACGGCATCGAGGACGGCACGCTGCACGCGGTGCCGCAGCCGGCCGACGGCATCACCCTCGCGCCCAAGATCACCGTCGAGGACGCCCAGGTGCATTGGTCCGCACCCGCGCTGCGGGTCGACCGGGTGATCCGGGGCTGCACCCCCGCCCCCGGCGCCTGGACGCTCTTCCGCGGGGAACGCCTCAAGCTGATCCAGGCCGTGCCGGTCCTCGACCGCACCGACCTGGCCCCGGGCGAGCTGTCCGCCGCCAAGAACAACGTGTACGTCGGCACCGGCTCGCACGCCGTGGAGCTGCTGTGGGTGCAGCCGCAGGGGAAGAAGCCGATGCGGGGCGCCGACTGGGCGCGCGGGGTACGGATCGTGCCGGGCGAACTGGTGGGGATGTAGCCGCGACGTACCCTGTGAGGGTTCGTCCTCTCACCATCAGCGGAGCACCTTTCTCGTGACAGACCAGCAGCGTCGCCGTCCTGCCAAGCCGCATCGCCGTCCCCAGAAGGACCCTGTCCGGTTCCTCGCCTTCGAGGCGCTGCGGGCCGTCGACGAACGCGATGCGTACGCCAACCTCGTCCTGCCTCCCCTGCTGAAGAAGGCACGGGCCAAGGGCGACTTCGACGGCAGGGACGCGGCGCTCGCGACCGAGCTGGTCTACGGGACGCTGCGCCGGCAGGGGACGTACGACGCGATCGTCGCCGCCTGCATCGACCGGCCGCTGCGCGAGGTCGACCCGCCGGTGCTGGACGTCCTCAACATGGGCGTGCACCAGCTGCTGGGCACCCGGATTCCGACCCATGCCGCCGTCTCGGCCAGCGTGGAGCTGGCCCGGGTGGTGCTGGGCGAGGGGCGCGCCAAGTTCGTCAACGCCGTACTGCGGAAGGTGACGGCGCACGACCTGGACGGCTGGGTGGAGCTGGTCGCCCCGTCGTACGAGAAGGACGCCGAGGACCATCTCTCCATCGTCCACTCGCATCCGCGATGGATCGTCTCCGCTCTATGGGACGCCCTCGGCGGCGGCCGTGCGGGCATCGAGGACCTGCTCGAAGCCGACAACGAACGGCCCGAGGTGACCCTGGTCGCCCGGCCGGGCCGCTCCACCACCGAGGAACTCCTGACCGCTCTCGGCGAGGACAACGGTCTTCCCGGCCGCTGGTCGCCCTATGCCGTACGGATGGCCGAGGGCGGCGAGCCGGGCGCTCTGACCGCCGTCCAGGACGGCCGGGCCGGAGTGCAGGACGAGGGCAGTCAGCTCGTCGCCGCCGCGCTGGCCAACGCGCCGGTGGAGGGCAGGGACAGCCGCTGGCTCGACGGCTGCGCGGGACCCGGCGGCAAGGCCGCTCTGCTGGCGGCTCTCGCGGCCGGCCGGGGCGCGGCACTGCTCGCCGCCGAGAAGCAGCCGCACCGCGCGCGGCTCGTCGAGCGCTCGCTGGCCGGCAACCCGGGCCCGTACCAGGTGATCACCGCCGACGGCACCCGTCCGCCGTGGCAGCCGGGCTCCTTCGACCGGGTCCTGATGGACGTTCCGTGCTCCGGACTGGGCGCGCTGCGCCGTCGCCCGGAAGCACGCTGGCGGCGCAAGGCGGCGGACCTCGAAAGCTTCGCTCCGCTCCAACGAGGCCTGCTGCGCGAGGCGTTGAAGGCCGTGCGGATCGGTGGAGTCGTCGGCTACGCGACTTGTTCGCCGCATCTCGCGGAGACCCGGGTCGTCGTCGACGACGTACTCAAGGGCCGCGGCGGACAGCCCTTCGAGGCCGAGTGGGTGGACGCGCGTCCCCTGATGCCGGGAGTGCCCGCGCTGGGCGAAGGACCCGACGTGCAGCTCTGGCCCCACCTGCACGGCACGGACGCGATGTACCTCGCGCTGCTGCGCCGCACCGGCTGAACCGGAGGCAAAAGAGCGGCGAAAAGCCGGGATTGCGCGAACTGTGATGATCCCGTGAGGCTTTGAGACGCACCGAGGCGGGGAAGTGGCGCGGAACGTGGCAGGCTGGGGGCATGGCCCAGATCAACCCCAGCATCCTGTCCGCCGACTTCGCGCGTCTCGCCGAGGAGGCGAAGGCCGTCGAAGGCGCCGACTGGCTCCATGTCGACGTGATGGACAACCACTTTGTGCCCAACCTGACGCTCGGCGTGCCGATCGTGGAGGCGCTGAGCAAGGCCACGGACACTCCGCTGGACTGCCATCTCATGATCGAGGACGCGGACCGCTGGGCGCCGCAGTACGTCGAGGCGGGTGCCGGTTCCGTCACCTTCCACGTGGAGGCCGCGGCGGCGCCGGTGCGGCTGGCCAGGGAGATCAGGGCGAAGGGGGCGCGCGCCTCGATGGCGCTCAAGCCCGCCACGCCCATCGAGCCGTACGAGGATCTCCTCCCCGAACTCGACATGTTGCTGATCATGACGGTGGAGCCGGGCTTCGGCGGCCAGTCGTTCCTCGACATCATGCTGCCGAAGATCCGCCGCACCCGTGAACTGATCTCGAAGCACGGTCTCGAACTGTGGCTCCAGGTGGACGGCGGAGTCTCCGCCACGACCATCGAGCGGTGCGCCGAAGCCGGCGCCGATGTGTTCGTCGCGGGCTCGGCGGTGTACGGAGCCGCGGACCCGGCCGAGGCGGTGCGGGGACTGAGGGCCCAGGCGGACGCGGCCACGGCCGCCTCCTCCTGGGCATGCAACCACTGAACCAAGGGCAGATGAACGCGGCCCGACGTGGCTGATCAAGGATCGCCGGATCTGACAGGATGAACGGCGTATCGAGCGTGTGAACAGCAGTGAGGAGATCGCGGTGTCTGGCATCTCGGCGGGTCGGTCAGCCATGCGGATGGGACCCGCGGAGCTTGTGCAGGCGGCGGCCATGGCCCGCCGGTTCTACCTCGAGGGAAAGTCGAAGATCCAGATCGCCGAGGAGTTCGGCGTCAGCCGCTTCAAGGTGGCCCGGGTTCTGGAGACCGCCCTCGAGCGTGATCTCGTACGCATCGAGATCCGGGTGCCGGCCGAACTGGACGCGGAGCGCTCCGATGCGCTCAGGGCCCGCTACGGGCTGCGCCACGCGGTCGTCGTCGAGTCCCCGGCCGAGGAGCAGGAGGACGCCCCCGACCCGGAGAACCTGGGTGAGGTCGCGGCCGACCTTCTCGGCGAACTGGTGAACGAAGGCGATGTGCTGGGCCTGGCCTGGGGCCGGTCCACCATTCATATGGCAGCAGCCCTCGACCGGCTGCCGCCCTGCACGGTCGTGCAGCTCACCGGGGTGTACGACGCGGGAACGGCCGAGCGCGGCTCGGTCGAGGCGGTCCGCCGTGCCGCACAGGTGTCCGGCGGCGAGGCGCACCCGATCTACGCGCCGATGCTGCTGCCGGACCCGGCGACGGCGGCCGCGCTGCGGCACCAGACGGGCATCGCCCGCGCCTTCGAGTACTTCGACAAGGTGACGGTCGCCGCGGTCTCCATCGGTTCCTGGGAGCCGGGCATCTCCACCGTCCACGACATGCTCTCGGACGAGGAGCGGGCCCACTACGCCTCGCTCGGCGTCGCGGCCGAGATGTCCGCGCACCTCTTCGACACCGAGGGGCGCAGGGTCGGCCGTGACCTCGGCGAGCGGTGCATCACCGTGGAGGCGGACCGGCTGCGCCGGATTCCCGAGGTGGTGGCGATCGCGGGCGGCCAGCGCAAGGCGGCGGCGATCGGCGCGGTCCTGCGGTCCGGCCTGGTCACCAGCCTGGTGACGGACACGGCCGCCGCGGACTTCCTGCTGACGGAGTCGGCGCCCGGACCCCGTCCGGCGCTGGAGCGCGCGGACCCGGACAGCGTCTGAACAGCGGGAGAGCGGGCAGACGGAAGGCCGGGCGCAGGGTGCGCCCGGCCTTCGTCGTCGCTCAGCCCTTCCGGGCGTCGCTCACACTTTCCGCGGCGCGGCCGGCGGAGAAGCCGAGGACCGTCTCCTCCAGATACTCCTCAGGCTCCTCGTACTGGCTGACGTCCGCCGGGTTGTAGCGGGGGGTGAGCCGGGACCAGTCCAGATTCCCGCGCATCCAGCTGCGCATGCCGTCCAGATACGGGACGAGCACCTCGGCCAGCTGCGGATACATCTCCAGGAGCTCGTCCTCGGCGGTGAGGAACCGCTCGGTCTCGGTGGCTATCCGGGCGCAGACGTGGTCGATGGCCTGCTGTTCCCCGTAGCCCCGGTGATGGCGGACCAGATGCACGAGGTTGTGGATCTCGCCGAGGACCTGCTCCTTCTCGAAGGAGTAGACGTCATTGGCCCAGCACACCACGTTGCACGAGGCCTCCAGCGCGGTGATGAAGCGGGGATCGTTGTGAATCGACTCCGGTGCCTCGATTCCGGCCACGATCTCTATCAGGTCCATGCAGACATGGATCGCACCGGTGTGCCGGCGCTTGGCGATGTACGTCTCCTCCGAGGGCACCACGCCGTCGGCCCGGTTGCCGGCCTCCCAGCTGGTGGCCGTCGTCAGATACGTGGTGAGGTGCCAGGCGAAGCGTCTGCGCCAGTGTGCGGCCATGCCGGGAATCGTTCGCGCCCACAGATCCTCCAGGGCGACGACGGCGGCCGGGAGCTCCGCGTCCGGTACGGGGGCGGTGTCCATGCCGTCGACCACGGCCAGCATCCGGGCGACCACGTCGCGTACACGTTCCGGATCGCGGCCGAGCTGGCCGTCGTCGAGCTGGTCGTCGACGAGGAACAGCCAGACGAACCAGTCGGCCACCAGATCGAGGTGCTCGCCGCCCGCCGTCGGATAGACCATGCCGACGAAGGATCCGAAGTCGGCTTGTTCGAATCTGGCTCTCGCGGAGGCCCTGTGCACGAGTCCGGTCAGGCGTGTCCAGGTGTCGAGGTGCTCACGGGTCTGCCCGACGTGCGGACTGGTCCGCTGGGGGAACGGGCAGTAGATGTCCGGCAGTTCGCTCTCCACGGGCGAGTCTGAATCCTCTCCGGTCAAACACGCGACAGGTGTTCCGGCTGTTGATCGTCGGCGCTGCGTTGCCTCTGAGACCTGCGGATTTGAAGCTACCTGACCCCCTGTCACCGGGTCCAGGGATGGTGATCACGAATGGTTCGAATGCCGTTCGGGTAAGGTCTGTGGGTAAGGCAGGTTCCACTTGCCCGGCCCTCCCGAACTCCTCCTTGGAGGAACAGACGAACGCGGGGGTCTTTTGCTGTGTCTTCGTGGAAACGACCTGCACCGTTTCGTATGAAAAAATGAGTGTTATGCGTTTTCTTGAGCCGGGCACCGGTCGCTACACAGAGTCCCCCTCGGTCCCGTACGACCTCACGTACGACGATGTCTTCATGGTTCCCGGACGCTCCGCGGTCGGGTCCCGGCAGGGTGTGGATCTCTCCTCGCCCGACGGCACAGGCACCACCATCCCGCTCGTCGTCGCCAACATGACCGCGATCGCGGGCCGCCGAATGGCCGAAACCATCGCCCGCCGCGGTGGCCTCGTCGTCATCCCCCAGGACATCCCGATCGAGGTCGTGACCGAGGTCATCAGCTGGGTCAAGACCCGCCACCTCGTGCTGGACACCCCGATCGTGCTGGCCCCGGGGCAGACCGTCGCGGACGCCCTCTCCCTGCTGCACAAGCGCGCCCACGGCGCGGGCGTCGTCATCGACGACGAGTACCGCCCCATCGGTGTCGTCACCGAGCACGACCTGACCGGCGTCGACCGCTTCACCCAGCTCACCGAGGTCATGTCGAAGGACCTGGTCCTGCTCGACGCGGACATCGACCCGCGCGACGCCTTCAACAAGCTCGACGGCGCCAACCGCAAGCTCGCCCCCGCCGTGGACGCGGAGGGCAGGCTCGTCGGCATCCTCACCCGTAAGGCCGCACTGCGCGCGACTCTTTACACCCCCGCCACCGATGCGGCGGGCAAGCTGCGCGTCGCCGCCGCCGTCGGCATCAATGGCGACGTCGCGAGCAAGGCCAAGCAGCTGCTCGACGCGGGCGCCGACACGCTCGTCGTCGACACCGCGCACGGCCACCAGGAATCCATGATCGCCGCGGTGCGGGCCGTCCGGGCGCTCGACCCCCAGGTCCCGATCGTCGCGGGCAACATCGTGGCCGCCGAGGGTGTGCGCGACCTGATCGAGGCCGGCGCGGACATCATCAAGGTCGGTGTCGGACCCGGCGCCATGTGCACCACCCGGATGATGACCGGTGTGGGCAGGCCCCAGTTCTCCGCCGTTCTGGAGTGCGCGGCCGAGGCGAAGAAGTACGGCAAGCACGTCTGGGCCGACGGCGGTGTCCGTCACCCGCGCGATGTCGCGATGGCACTCGCCGCGGGCGCGTCCAACGTGATGATCGGCTCCTGGTTCGCCGGTACGTACGAGTCGCCGGGCGACCTCCAGCAGTCCGCCGACGGGCGCTTCTACAAGGAGTCCTTCGGTATGGCGTCGGCGCGTGCGGTGAAGAACCGTACGTCGGAGGAGTCCGCGTACGACCGCGCACGCAAGGCGCTGTTCGAGGAGGGCATCTCCACGTCGCGGATGTTCCTGGACCCGACCCGGCCCGGCGTCGAGGACCTGATCGACTCGATCATCGCCGGCGTCCGCTCCTCCTGCACCTACGCGGGCGCGGCCTCCCTGGAGGAGTTCGCGGAGAAGGCGGTCGTCGGCGTGCAGAGCGCCGCCGGATACGCCGAGGGCAAGCCGCTGCACGCCAGCTGGAGTTGATCCCGCCCCGTCCGTAACAGCTGAGCCCCTTCCGGTGATTGATGCCGGGAGGGGCTTTTGCGTTGGGCTCGTCCGGTGGCCGGGGCGCTCCGGTGCTGCCCCTGAGAGCGCTTCAACTCGGTTGAAAATTAAGTAATATGAAGCGCAATCAGCTGCCCGCCTCTCTGCGGTAAGGGATCTCATGTCCTTCTTCACTGACCTGGCCCATCAGTACATCGACGGCGAGTGGAGGCCGGGGAAGGGGTCGTGGGACATCATCGACTTCAACCCGTACAACGGGGAGAAGCTCGCGTCGATCCAGGTCGCCACGGCCGACGAGGTGGACCAGGCATACCGTGCGGCCGAGCGGGCCCAGCAGGCGTGGGCGGACACCAACCCGTACGCCAGGCGGGGTGTGCTGGAGAAGGCGCTGCGGATCGTCGAGGAGCGCGAGCCGGAGATCAGTGAGGCGATCGTCGCCGAGCTGGGCGGCACGCGGCTCAAGGCGGGCTTCGAGATCCACCTGGCCAAGGAGTTCCTGCGCGAGGCGATACAGCTCGCGCTCCGGCCCTCCGGGCAGATACTTCCCTCGCCGACCGAGGGCAAGGAGAACCGGGTCTACCGGGTGCCCGTCGGCGTCGTGGGTGTCATCAGCCCCTTCAACTTCCCCTTCCTGCTGTCGCTCAAGTCGGTCGCGCCCGCGCTGGCCCTCGGTAACGCCGTGGTCCTCAAGCCGCACCAGAACACCCCGATCTGTGGCGGCACCCTGCTGGCCAGGGTGTTCGAGGACGCGGGTCTGCCCGCCGGTCTCCTGAACGTCGTGGTCACCGACATCGCCGAGATCGGCGACACGCTGCTGGAGCACCCTGTCCCGCAGGTCATCTCCTTCACCGGCTCGGACAAGGTGGGCCGGCACGTCGCGACCGTCTGTGCGGCGAACCTGAAGCGCGCCGTGCTCGAACTGGGCGGCAACAGCGCGCTCATCGTGCTCGACGACGCCGATGTGGACTACGCCGTCGACGCGGCCGTCTTCAGCCGGTACATCCACCAGGGCCAGGTCTGCATGGCGGCCAACCGGATTCTGGTCGACCGGGCGGTGGAGAAGGAGTTCACCGAGAAGTTCGTTGCCAAGGTGGCCTCGCTGCGGGTCGGTGACCCGGCCGACCCGGCGACCCAGATCGGCCCGCTGATCAACTCCTCGCAGGCCGAAGCGGTGTCCAAGCTGGTGGACCAGACCGTCGAGGCCGGCGCGACGGCGCTGCTGCACGGCCGGGCCGACGGCAATGTGGTGAGCCCGTCCGTGCTCACCGGGCTGGCCGCCGACTCGCCCGTCCTGCACCAGGAGATCTTCGGCCCCGTCGCGCTGCTGGTGCCGTTCGACGGCGAGGACGAGGCGGTACGCATCGCCAACGACACCCCGTACGGGCTGAGCGGCGCCGTGCACACCGGCAATATCGAGCGCGGTGTGCGGGTCGGGCAGCGCATCCACACCGGGATGATCCACATCAACGACGGCACGGTCCATGACGAGCCCATCGTCCCGTTCGGCGGCGAGAAGGCGTCGGGGCTGGGGCGGCTGAACGGTGAGTCGATGATCGAGGCGTTCACCACCCAGAAGTGGATCTCGGTGCAGCACGGGCGCTCGCAGTTCCCGTTCTGACCGGTCGGTGGCCGTGAGCGCGCCGCGGGTGGGTGCGCGTGGTCTACTTCGGGGGCGGCGGCAGTGCCGTCGCCTCCGAACCGGCCCGCAGAGAAGTGAACCGCCCGAAGTGCGCCTGAACGACCTCGACGAACGCATCGTCCACGCCCTCGCCGAAGACGCCCGGCGCTCCTACGCCGATATCGGCGCGCTGGTCGGGCTGTCCGCCCCCGCCGTGAAACGCCGCGTCGACCGGCTGCGTGCGGAGGGGGCGATCACGGGGTTCACCGTGCGAGTGGACCCGGCGGCCCTTGGCTGGGAGACCGAGGGGTTCATCGAGATCTACTGCAGCCGTAATACGTCGCCGGAGGCGATCAGGCGGGGGCTCGCGGTGTATCCGGAGGTCGCGTCGGCTTCGACGGTCACGGGGGAGGCGGATGCGATCGTGCAGGTCTTCGCTGCGGATATGCGGCACTTCGAGCAGGTGCTGGAGCGGATTGCGGGCGAGCCGTATGTGGAGCGGACGAAGTCCGTGCTTGTGCTGTCGCCGTTGTTGCGGCGGTATTCGGCGGGGTTGCCGCCGGCGTGAGCCGGGTGCGTGTGGTGGGCGTCTTGTCCTCAATCGCCGGACGGGCTTGATCGGGCCGGGTTCGTGGCGGCGGCCGGCTGGAGCTGTGCCGGGTCCTCGGGCGAGGGTTCCGTCCTCAAACGCCGGACGGGCTTGAGTTTGGCGAGGGTTTCGTCCTTGGGTGCCGGGCGGGCTTGAGTTTCGGTGAGGGCTTTGTCCTTGGTGCCGGACGGGCTGGAGTTCGGTGATGTGGCCGTGCTCGGGCGCCGGGTGGGCTTGATGTGGCTGAGACCCAGATCACCCTTCTGACCTGGGAAGACGTCCGGCGCAATGAATCGCCGTCCTGAGGTCGGCGGGCGCAATGGATCGTCGTGGGGGCGCAATGGTCGCGCCTTGTCCGGGGGGATCGGCGGGCCGTACCGTCAATACGTCTCCCCACCCTGCCCGCACCGCCCGAGGTCAGCCATGCCGTCGTTGCGTACCGCCCTGCTCCAGAGTTCCGGTCGGCCCGGTGCCGTGGACGAGAATCTCAAGGTTCTCGACGAGGCCGCCGGGCGTGCCGCCGGGGCCGGGGTGCAGCTGCTCGTCTGTCCCGAGATGTTCCTGACCGGCTACGCCATCGGCGACGCCGTCCCCCGGCTCGCGGAGGCCTCCGACGGACCCGGTGCGCAGGCCGTCGCCGACATCGCCGTACGGCACGGGCTCGCGGTGCTGTACGGCTACCCGGAGCGCTCCGGGGAGCAGATCTTCAACGCGGCGCAGCTCATCGGGCCGGACGGGGCCGCGCTCGCGAACTACCGCAAGACCCATCTCTTCGGCTGCTTCGAGCAGGAGTGGTTCACCCCCGGTGAGCAGCCCGTGGTGCAGGCCGAGCTCGGTGGCGTACGCATCGGCCTGCTGATCTGTTACGACGTCGAGTTCCCGGAGAACGTCCGGGCGCACGCCCTCGCGGGCACCGGTCTGCTGCTGGTGCCGACCGCGCAGATGCACCCCTTCCAGTTCGTCGCCGAGTCCGTCGTACCGGTACGTGCCTTCGAGAGTCAGATGTATGTGGCGTACGTCAACAGGACAGGCCAGGAAGGCGAGTTCGAGTTCGTCGGCCTGAGCTGTCTGGCCGGGCCCGACGGTGTCGTGCGGGTCCGTGCCGGCCGTGGCGAGGAGCTCGTCATCGGCGAGGTCGACCCCGAGGTGCTGACCGTGTCGCGTGCCGCCAACCCGTATCTGATCGACCGCCGCCCGGGACTCTACGGCTCCCTCGTCTGAGTACGCCCGCCCCCGTTCCACTGTTTCGCGCAAGGAGTCCCCACCCCATGACGTCCACGGTGCCCAACGCCGTCCAGCACACCGACGCGCAGCCGCCGATCACCATGTTCGGGCCGGACTTCCCCTACGCGTACGACGACTTCCTCGCCCACCCGGCGGGCATCGGACAGATCCCGGCCACCGAGCACGGAGCCGAGGTCGCCGTCATCGGTGGCGGGCTCTCCGGCATCATCGCCGCCTACGAACTGATGAAGATGGGGCTCAAGCCCGTCGTCTACGAGGCGGACCAGATCGGTGGCCGGCTCCGTACCGTCGGCTTCGAGGGCTGCGACCCCGAACTGACCGCCGAAATGGGCGCGATGCGCTTCCCGCCGTCCTCCACGGCGCTCCAGCACTACATCGACCTGGTGGGCCTGGAGACCGAGCCGTTCCCCAACCCGCTGTCCCCGGCCACCCCGTCGACCGTCGTCGACCTCAAGGGCGAGTCGCACTACGCGGAGACCATCGCCGACCTGCCACAGGTCTACCGCGATGTCATGGACGCCTGGAACGCCTGCCTGGAGGAGGGCGCGGACTTCTCCGACATGAACCGGGCGATGCGCGAGCGCGACATCCCGCGCATCCGCGAGATCTGGGCGAAGCTCGTCGAGAAGTTCGACAACCAGACCTTCTACGGTTTCCTCTGCGACTCCGAAGCCTTCAAGTCCTTCCGGCACCGTGAGATCTTCGGCCAGGTCGGCTTCGGCACCGGTGGCTGGGACACCGACTTCCCCAACTCCATCCTGGAGATCCTGCGCGTCGTCTACAGCGAGGCGGACGACCACCACCGCGGGATCGTCGGCGGCAGCCAGCAGTTGCCGCTGCGCCTCTGGGACCGCGAACCGCAGAAGATCGTCCACTGGCCGCTCGGCACGTCACTGGCCTCCCTGCACAACGGTGAGCCGCGCCCCGCCGTGACCCGGCTGAACCGCACAGCGGGCAACAAGATCACCGTCACCGACGCGAGCGGCGACATCCGTACGTACCGTGCCGCGATCTTCACCGCGCAGTCCTGGCTGCTGCTCTCCAAGATCGCCTGTGACGACGCGCTCTTCCCGATCGACCACTGGACGGCGATGGAGCGCACCCACTACATGGAGTCGTCCAAGCTGTTCGTCCCGGTCGACCGGCCGTTCTGGCTGGACAAGGATGAGGTGACCGGGCGCGACACCATGTCGATGACGCTCACCGACCGGATGACCCGGGGGACGTACCTGCTGGACGAGGGGCCCGACAAGCCCGCCGTCATCTGTCTCTCGTACACCTGGTGCGACGACAGTCTGAAGTGGCTGCCGCTCTCCCCGAACGAGCGCATGGACGTCATGCTCAAGTCGCTCGGTGAGATCTATCCGAGTGTGGATATTCGCAAGCACATCATCGGGAATCCGGTCACCGTCTCCTGGGAGAACGAGCCGTATTTCATGGGTGCGTTCAAGGCCAACCTGCCCGGTCACTACCGTTACCAGCGGCGGCTGTTCACCCACTTCATGCAGGACCGGCTGCCCGCCGACAAGCGGGGCGTCTTCCTCGCGGGCGACGACATCTCCTGGACGGCCGGATGGGCCGAGGGCGCCGTGCAGACCGCGCTCAACGCCGTGTGGGGTGTGATGACCCAGTTCGGCGGTGCCACGGACGCGACGAACCCCGGCCCCGGCGATGTCTTCGACGAGATCAGCCCGGTGGAGCTTCCCGAGGACTGAGAACGGCCGTTACGCGGGCCGGCAGACGCTGCGCTGCCGGCCCGGGCCGGAGATCTCGATCTCCATCACATCGTCCGGCTCCAGGTAGGGGAAGCGGCCGGACGGCGCCACGCCGAAGATCATGTCCGCGGTGGGCGAGTCCTGGCGCGGCTCTCCGTTGACGTGACTGCGCAGCCGGAGCTGTTGCGGGTCGCCGGCCTCGTCGGCGGTCACCACGTCGTCGTGCGGACCGACGACCGTGTTCGGTGATTTGCAGAAGAGGATCGGCTGCTCGGGCGGCTCCGAGCCGGACTCCGCCGCGTGGGCCGCGTAATTCTGGCCGATGCAGAGCAGTGCGGACGGGCGGGCCACGGGGGCGCCGATCCGCTGCCCGGTGATGTCGATCTCCGGGAGCTTCGGCTCGGCGGGGATCAGGTGCGGCTTCTCGGCGAGCGCGGAGAGGAAGGCGCCGTCGATGTCGTCGGTGATCGCCGACAGGTCCGAGTGGCGGCCTTCGGGCACACGAGCACCGGACGCTCATGGCCCGGCTCGCCGACGCGCATGAGGCGCATGGGGTTCAACTCTCCTGGAAGGTAATGCGGGTTGGGGTGCAGGTGTGCGGGTCAGCGCAGGCGGGTGAGCGCGTCGACGCCGACCGCGTGGGCCGCTGGGCGTCCGGACAGCAGCCGCAGCACCTCGTCGACCGCGCTCGCGCCCAGCCGCTGCCGGCACTCGACGCTGCCCGCCGCCTGGTGCGGGGTGAGCAGCACATTGGGGAGCGTGCGGAAGGGGTGGTCGGTGGGCAGTGGCTCGGCGTCGAAGACGTCGATCGCCGCGTCCAGACGCCCCGAGGACACCTCCGCGAGCAGGGCGTCCTCGTCGACCAGCCACGATCTGGCGGTGTTCACCAGGCCCGCCCCATCCGGCATCAGCGCCAGCTGCGCAGCGCCGATCATCCGGTGGGTCTCCTCGGTCACGGGCGCGTGCACGGCGACGATCCTGCTGCGCGAGAGCAGTGTGTCCAGGGGGACGGACTCCACGCCGAGCGACGCCGCGTCCTCCTCGGACAGGAACGGGTCGCTGACACTCACCCGCGCCCCCATCGCCCGCACCATCGCGATGTAAGCACGACCGGTACGGGACGCGCCGATCACCCCGATGTCGCTGTCGTGGATCTCGTGACGCGGTGGCGCCTGACTCGCCGTCGCCCACTCCGCCCCGCCCCGCAGGGCGTGGTCGAAGCGCTGGATGCGGTGCAGCAGGGAGAGCGTGAAGGCGAGCGCGACCTCGGCGACCGGCCGCGCCATCTCGTCCCCGGCCTGGGTGACCAGGACCTGGCGGCGGAAGACCTCCTCGGTGACGTACGGGGCGACGGCGGAGCCGGTGTGTGCCACGAGCTCCAACCGGTCGGCGGCGTCCAGGAGTTCTTTGTCGGCCTTGGGGCTGCGCCAGGAAGTGATCAGAGCGCGGGCGCCGGGGATCGCCTCGATCAGCGCCGCCCGGTCGGTGTGCTCGTCGAGGACGGTGAGTTCCGCCACGCGTTCCAACTCCTGCCACACCTCGGACGTGAAGAACTGGGCGCGCAGCTTCGGCGGTACGGAGACGACCACCCGGGGGCGGTCGGAGCGGTCGGATCGGGCGGCGTGAGGAGAGCCAGGCATCGAGGTGCTCCGCAATGAAGGCGTCATCGGTCAGCCAAGGGTAGGTCTCGGACGCCCGGGTGATCTCGTCGGCCTGTCCCGGCGACAGCGTCTCGGCCGGGTCGAGGCAGCTGATGGTCTCCAACAGGCCCTGGCAGCAGAGCACTTCGTGCACTCCGGCGATGCAGCCGCGGAACGCCCCGCGTACGTCCAAGACGGCGCTTTTGGCGTCCGTGAGTCCGGACGGCGGGCCAGGCAGCGCACCATCGCCTCGTGGTCACCGGCGCGGGCGGCCCGTACGTCGTCGAGGAGCGTCACGGCGGAGCTCGTCCACGCGGCCCACTGGCCGAGCAGCCCTCCGGCGAACCAGCGACGCGCACCGCTCGCGGTCTCGTACGGGGTGAGCAGGTCGCCGATGATGTCGTCGTCGTTGCCGGTGTACAGCGCGACCTCGTCCGCCCGGTCGGCGGCCGACACCACCCGGATGACATCGGCGGTGCGGTAGCGGTCGAACGGGGCGATCTTCAACCCCTTCGGCGCCGTCCTCTCCTTCCGAGGCACCTTCACCGACGCCACCGTCGAACACGCGCTCTCCGCCAAGGTCATCGAACTCACCGACACCTTGGCCCCCGTCGTGGGCGGCGGCGCCGACGAGCGCGAGCTCCAGAAACTGGTCGAGATCATCGACGCCACCCACATCCGGATCTCGACGCCACCCACATCCGGATCGGCTACCTCAACGGCTGGGAGCTCGCCGCCGGGCGCAAGCTGCCGCGCGGCCGTAGTCGACGGTGGGCGGTCTACGGGGAGCGGACCGGGGGAGCGTCAGCGGCACGGCGTGAGCAGACAGCGCCCCACGAGTCCCGCTCCCGCGTCCATCCGCTCCCTGAACTCCGCTGCCAGCAGCGGGAATCCGCGCAGCTCCCACAGCATCCCGGCCGCCGACCAGGAGGCTTCGCGGGCCCGTTCCAGGCTCCAGGACTCCATCAGATGAGTGAGCGGGTCCGTGACTTCCAGTAGATCGGGCCCCGCGTCCAGGTCCTCCAGGATGCGCTCCTCCAGCATCACGAGGAGATCCCCGACCCGGTCGAACTCCTCCTCCAGGTCGGGCGGAGCGCAGCCGAGCGCATGGCAGGCGTCCACCACGGCGAGCGCGAGGTCGTGGCCGATGTGCGCGTTGATCCCCGCGAGCGCGAACTGCGCGGGGTGTACGCCGGGATGGCGCCGGTACTGGAACAGCGGACGCCAGCACGCGGGCGGGCGCAGCCCCACCGCAGCGGTGTCGACCACCGTCAGATAGCGCTCGGCGAGCAGGACGTCCAGCGTGTCCGGGACGGTCCCGTACCCGCTCTGCCGCCCGAGGGTCTCCGAGACCGCCAGATAGACCTGGTTGAAGACGGCGACCCCGTCGCGCGGCGGCCAACCGGAGCGGAAGGCACGCATCCGCCCGATCACCGCGGGGGCGTCCACGGTCGCTGTGCCGGGTCCTGCGGGGTCTGCGTACTGCTCGAACTGCGCCATGCGGGCAGCGTCCCAGTCCCGGGCCGGACGTGGCGCCGACGGGCCGGGGGTTCATCGGAACGGGCGAAGAACCGCCCGTACGCCTCAGTCCTCGACACCCTTGACACCTCAGTCCTTCGCGGTGGGCTGCTCCTCGTCGTACGTGGAGGTGCCCGAGTCCAGGAGGGGTTCCTGCGTCTTGAGGTGGGCCGGCGCGAAGGCCCGCAGCACGTGGTAGCCGGTGATCACGACGATGGTGCCGAGCGCGATCCCGCTCAGCTCGAAGTTGTCGGTGATCTTCAGGCTGACCCCGCCGACGCCGATGATGATGCCCGCCGCGGCCGGCACGAGGTTGAGCGGGTTACGGAGATCGACCTTGGCGCTCGTCCAGATCTGGGCGCCCAGGAGGCCGATCATGCCGTACAGGATGACGGTGATGCCGCCGAGCACACCGCCGGGGATCGCGGCGACGACCGCACCGAACTTGGGGCAGAGCCCGAAGAGCAGGGCGAAACAGGCGGCGGCCCAGTACGCGGCGGTGGAGTAGACCCGCGTCGCGGCCATCACGCCGATGTTCTCGGAGTACGTGGTGTTCGGCGGGCCGCCCACCGCGGTGGAGAGCATGGAAGCGGCGCCGTCGGCCGCGATGGCCGTGCCCAGCTTGTCGTCGAGCGAGTCACCGGTCATCTCGCCGACGGCCTTCACATGGCCGGCGTTCTCCGCGACCAGCGCGATCACGACGGGCAGGGCCACCAGGATCGCGGACCACTCGAAGCTGGGGGCGTGGAAGGACGGCAGCCCGATCCAGTCGGCCTGCGAGACGGCGGAGAGGTCCAGCCGCCAGTGGTCGACGGCCTCGGCGCCGCCCGCCGGGGAGTGGATCTTCCCGAAGATCCCGTCGAGCGCCCAGGAGAGCAGGTAACCGAAGATCAGACCGAGGAAGATCGCGATCCGGGAGAAGAATCCGCGCAGACAGACCACGGCCAGTCCGGTGAACAGCATCACCAGGAGCGCCGTCCACTGATCCTGCGGCCAGTACGTCGACGCCGTGACGGGCGCCAGGTTGAAACCGATCAGCATGACGACCGCGCCGGTCACCACCGGCGGCATCGCCGCGTGGATGATCCGTGCGCCGAACCTCTGCACCGCGAGCCCCACCAGGAACAGCACCGCGCCCACGACGAGGACCGCGCCCGTGACGGTCGCACTGCTGCCCCCGCTCGCCCGGATCGTCGCGGCGACACCGACGAAGGAGAGCGAACAGCCGAGATAGCTGGGCACCCTGCCCTTCGTCGCCAGCAGGAAGATCACCGTCGCGACACCGGACATCATGATCGCGAGGTTCGGGTCCAGGCCCATCAGCACCGGCGCGACGAACGAGGCGCCGAACATGGCCACCACGTGCTGGGCGCCCAGGCCGAACGTACGGGGCCAGGAGAGCCGCTCGTCGGGGCGCACCACGGCCCCCGGAGCGGGGGTCTTCCCGTCGCCGTGCAAGGTCCAGCGCACGCCGAGGCCGCCCATGGTTGCTCCCTGTGTGTCCGTGCGGAGTGTTCACCGCGTATGTCCCTGCGGAGTGTTCTCCCGCGGAAAAGATCAGCGCCATGTTAGTGCCGCAGGCTGCCGGACCCTCGCAGCGCCCCAGGTGCCGGCCCCGGCACCGCCGGTCTCAGGTCCCGGTCCCGGCCTTCGCCGGAGCCGGGTCCGGGACGCCACCGCCCGTGGACGTACGGTCCGCGCCGCGGAGCACGCCCGCACCCAGTACCAGGCCGAAGGCCAGCACCGTCACCAGGCCGAACGACACGATCAGCGAGGTCGCCTCCGCCAGCGAACCGATCGCGGAGGGGGCGATGAGCCCGGAGGTGTACGTGATGGTGGCGACGCCCGCGATCGCCTGACTCGGGTTGGGGCCGCTGCGCCCCGCGGCGGCGAACGCCAGCGGGACGACGACAGCGACCCCGAGGCCGAGCAGTCCGAAGCCGCACATGGCCAGGGCCGCGTTCGGTGCCAGGACCACGAGCAGTCCGCCCACCGTTGCCAGGACGCCGCCGACCCGGACCGTCCTGACCGCGCCGAAGCGGTCCACGACCTTGTCACCGGCGATCCTGGCCACGGCCATCGTCAGCGCGAACGCCGTCGTGGACGCGGCGGCCAGTCCGGCGGAGCTGCCCATGATGTCCTTGAGGTAGACCGCCGACCAGTCCAGGCTGGCTCCCTCGGCGAACACCGCGCAGAAGCCCACCGCGCCGATGACCAGCGCCGACTTCGGCGGCAGGGTGAAGCGCGGCGGCGGCTCCTCGTCCGCGTCGCTGCGCAGGTCCAGCACCCCCTGGCAGGCGATCAGCCCGAGTGCCGTGAGTGCGAGGGCGGCGATGGTGTGGTGCAGCCTGGCATCGGTGCCGAGGTGGGCGGCGACCGTGCCCGCCGCCGAACCGATCAGTGCGCCGACGCTCCACATGCCGTGAAGACCGGACATGATCGACTTGTCGAGCCGGTTCTCCACCTCGACACCGAGCGCGTTCATCGCCACGTCCGACATCCCGGCCGTCGCTCCGTACACGAAGAGCGCCGCGCAGAGCGTCACGAGGTTCGGGGCCAGCGCCGGCAGGATCAGCGCCAGCGTCCAGAGCACCAGCAGTCCGCGCAGCGCGGTCCTGGCACCGAAGCGGTGGCTGATCCGGCCGGCCAGGGGCATGGAGAGCGAGGCGCCGATGGCGGGGAAGGCGAGGGCGAGGCCGAGCTGTCCCGCGCTCACCGAGGCGTGGTCCTGAATCCAGGGCACCCGGGTGGCGAAGCTGCCGGTCACCGCTCCGTGCACGGTGAAGACCGCGGCGACCGCGATCCTGGCCCGCTTCACCTGCTCCTTGCCAAAAACTGTGCTGCCGGAATCCGTCGTCATACCGCCGTGCCCTCCCCTGGAAAGTGTGGCCAACCGAGGTCCCGGCAGCCGTCTCCACAACACGGGCCGTAAACTATCAGGAACCCTGCCTGATAAATAGACGGCCCTGTACGGGACGGGATCTGGAAGGATCGCGGCATGCCCGCTTCACCGAGCACTGCCCGGGCCATCAACGACCGGCTCGCCCTGGAACTGTTCCAGCGGGACGGCCCCCTGACGGCCACGCAACTGAAGACGCTCACCGGACTCTCCCGCCCCACGGTCGCCGACCTCGTCGAGCGCCTCCAGGGGGCCGGGCTCATCCGGGTCGTCGGCGAGAGCGGCGCCGAGCGACGCGGGCCCAACGCCCGGCTGTACGGGATCGTCGCCGACCGCGCGCACCTCGCGGCCCTGGACGTGCGTACCGACAGCGTCGCCGTCGTCGTCGCCGACCTCCTCGGGGTGACGCTCGCCGAGGACACCCTGCCCATCGACGGCGGGACCGGCACCGGACCGGCCATCGAGCAGGCCGTCGCGCTGCTGGAGCGCACGGCACGGAGGGCGGGCCCCGCCCCCCTGCACAGTGTCGGCATCGGCGCCCCCGGGCTGATCGACCCGGCCACCGGGGAACTCCGTGACACCACCGGCCTGCCCGCCTGGCACCGGGGGCTCGTCGCCGCACTCCAGCAGCAGTTGCCCGCCACCGTGCTCGTGGAGAACGAGACCAACCTCGCGGCCGTCGCGGAACAGCGCGTCGGCGCGGCCCGCGACCGCGACACCTTCGTCCTGCTCTGGCTCGGCCAGGGCATCGGCGCCGCCGTCATGCTGGACGGCAAGCTGCGCCGCGGGGCCTCCGGCGGTGCGGGCGAGATCGGTTTCCTGCCCGTGCCGTGGACGACGGGGGTGCCCTCGGCCGTCAACTGCGACGGAGGGTTCCACTCCCTGGCGGGCTCGGCCGCCGTCTGTGAGCTGGCCGCCCGGTACGGCGTACCGGCCGAGGCGCCGGCGGGTGCGCGGGGCGGCGAACAGGACCCGGCGGCGGTCCACGCGGTCCACGCCGCGCTGGCGGGGGCCGCGAACGGCGACGCCTTCCTGGACGCACTCGCCGACCGCGTCGCGCTCGGGGCCGCCGCCGTGGTCTCGGTGCTCGACCCGGGCTGCCTGGTCCTGGCGGGCGAAGTGGGCCACGCGGGCGGCGGCGAACTGGCCTCGCGGGTCGAGGAACGGCTGGCCAGGATGTCGCCGTTGCCCACGGAGGTGAGGGCGGGGGAGCTCGGCGGAGCGGCGGTGCTGCGCGGCGCCCTGGTGGTGGCCCGTGAGGCCGCACAGGACGCCCTGTTCGCCCCGGGCAGCTGACGCACCTCCGGGACGTGCGCGCACATGGCCGTGCGGTGACCGGGGGCGTTCCGGTCGCCGCACGGCTGTCGAGCCGGGCTCAGCAGGCCCCGAGGTCCTGCCAGACACCCCATTCACCGGTGGTGCCGGGGGTTTCGCCCTTCGTCCACCACTTGGCCTTCCACTGGTGGGCGGCGTGGCTGACGGTCGCGCCCGAGCCGTACTCGGCGGCCGAGCTCCAGGCCGCGGCCGAGCAACTGCCGCCCGGGGAGGGGCTGGTGGCCGGGTCCGGTGAGGGGGTGGTGCCTGTGCCGGGTTCGACCATGGTCGTTCCGCGGGCCAGGTCACCGGCGAGGGCGTTGGCGACGGCCGCGCCGGCTGCGAAGAGGGTGGCTCTCGCACGAGTGGGGGACAGTATTTGTCGTTCCTCCTGGGGAGGTCGGCAGAACACAACTGGCAAGAGGGATGGGTCGTGTTGGGGTCCGGGCGTGCGCACACCCGGGACCGGACCTCGGAAGTGACGCAGAGATTAAGAGGACTAGACCAGTGAGTCAATAGGTCTGGACCATCTGCACCCAACTGTCCCGTGCGTACCCCTGCCGCGGGATCCTGTGAGTCAGCCCACAGGCACTCGCCCGTATGGCCGACGAGCGACCGTGGCAGACTGGTCCCGTACCAGCAGCAGCGCACTCCGGGGTCGGTGTAATTCCGAACCGGCGGTTATAGTCCGCGACCCGTCCGCATCCAGCGGCCGGTTGATCAGGTGAGATTCCTGGACCGACGGTGAAAGTCCGGATGGGAGGCAGTGCGCGGCGGGCCGTCACAGGTACGCCGCCGTCGGCGGATGCGTTTCGGGATCTCCCGGGACACCTGCATCCGTGTCTTCGGTTTGGCGTTCCCCTGTTGCGTTCCGCTTCATCTGTCGTCATCGACAGGCCCCGGAGTCCGTGCCCGAAGAGGCAGGAGGACCCGGTGGACACCGCAGCCGACATCACCGCCATGCGGCGAGCGATCACGCTCGCAGCCCGCGGTCTCGGCTCCACCAGCCCCAACCCGGTCGTCGGATGCGTCATTCTCGACGCCGCCGGGGCACCGGCAGGCGAAGGCTTCCACCAGCGGGCCGGCGGCCCCCACGCCGAGATCCACGCCCTGCGCGCGGCCGGCGGGCGCGCCCGTGGCGGCACCGCCTACGTGACCCTCGAACCCTGCAACCACACCGGCCGGACCGGCCCCTGTGCCCAGGCGCTCGCCGAGGCCGGTGTGCACAGGGTCGTCTACGCGGTCGGGGACCCGAACCCGCAGGCCACCGGCGGTGCGGACACCCTCCGTGCGGCCGGGATCGAAACCGCGCAGGGTCTCCTCGCCGACGAGGCCGAGGCGGGCAACGCCGCCTGGCTCACCTCCGTGCGCCTCGGCCGCCCGTACGTCCTGTGGAAGTACGCGGCGACCCTCGACGGCCGGATCGCGGCCGCCGATGCCACCAGCCGCTGGATCACTTCCCCCGAAGCCCGCGCCGACGTCCACCGGCTGCGCGCCGAGGCCGACGCCGTGATCGTCGGCTCCGGCACCGCACGCACCGACGACCCGCAGCTCGGCGTACGCGGCATCGACGGCGCACACCAGCCGCTCAGAGTGGTCGTCGACACCGGCGCCACCGCCGTACGGCCCGGCGCCCGCGTCCTCGACGGCACGGCGCCCACCCTGATCGCGGTCGCCGAGGACGCCGACACGGCTCATCTCCCCGAAGAGACCGTGCTCCGGCTGCCCCGCTCCGTCACCGGGCCCGGTCTCGACATCGAGGCCCTGCTCGGCGCCCTGCACGCCCGCGATATCCGCTCCGTACTCCTCGAAGGCGGGCCGACCCTGGCCGGCGCCTTCGTCGCCGCGGGAATGGTCGACAAGGTCGTCGGCTATCTCGCTCCGGTCCTCCTCGGCGCGGGCCCCGCGGCCCTTGCCGACGCCGGAATCTCCACCATCTCCCGGGCGTTGCGCCTCGATGTGACCGAGACCGAACGCATCGGCCCCGATCTGCGCATCACCGCCGTCCCCGTCCCTGCTCGGAAGGGAAACTGAGTGTTCACCGGAATTGTCGAAGAACTGGGTGAGGTCACCGCCGTCGAGAAACTCGACGACGCCTCCCGCTTCCGACTGCGTGGTCCTGTCGTCACCGAAGGCGCCAAGCACGGCGACTCGATCGCCGTCAACGGAGTCTGCCTCACCGTCGTGGACCTCGGCGAGCAGGAGTTCACCGCCGATGTGATGGCGGAAACCCTGAACCGCTCCAGCCTCGGCGCCCTGGCCGCCGGCTCCCGGGTCAACCTGGAGCGGCCCATGGCGCTCGGCGGCAGGCTCGGCGGACACATCGTCCAGGGACACGTCGACGGCACGGGCCGCATCATCGACCGCGAGGTCTCCGAGAACTGGGAGATCGTCAAGATCTCGCTGCCCGAGGACCTGACCCGTTACGTGGTGGAGAAGGGCTCGATCACCGTCGACGGCGTGAGCCTGACCGTTGTCGAGGCCGGACCCGACTACTTCACCATCAGTCTCATCCCCACCACCCTCGCCCTGACCACGCTCGGCCTCAAACAGCCCGGCGACCCGGTCAACCTCGAGGTGGACGTCATCGCGAAGTACGTCGAGCGCCTGCTCGGCGACCGCGCGGCCCAAGAGCCCGAGGAGCCGGTGAAGTGAGTGCCCTGACCTGGCTGAACTCGGAGGCGTTCACCGCCTTCGACCAGCACATCATCTGGTCGGACCTGATCGGCAACACGATCGGTCTGATCGCCCTGACCCTGGGCTGGCTCCGCTCCGTCTGGACCTGGCCCGCCCAGCTTCTCTCCGGCCTCGTCCTCGTCGCCGCCAACGTCTCCGTGCAGCAGGCGGGCAGCGTCGGAAAGCAAGTGATTGTCGTCGCCGTGGCCGTCTGGGGATGGCAGCAGTGGACCCGCGGCAGGCAGCAGGCGCAGGACGGCTCGATCGCCGTCCGCTTCGCCACCTGGCGCGAACGCGGCTATCTGATCGGCGGCGCCGCGCTCGGCACGCTCGCCGTGGGCGGCCTCTTCACCGCGTTCCCCTCGCTCTCCTGGAGCCCGTGGGCGGACGCGTACATATTCGCCGGCACTCTCGTCGCGATGCTCGCCCAGGCCCGCGGCATGGTCGAGTTCTGGTTCGCCTGGCTCCTCGTCGACCTGGTCGGCGTACCGCTGAACTTCCACAGCGGTCTCGCCTTCTCCGGTCTCATCTACGTCGTCTACGGCGCCCTCGTCCTGTGGGGCATGCGCGACTGGTGGCTGCGTACGCGGACACCCGCTCTGGAAGGAGCCACGGCATGACTGCCCAGCCCACCTGGTTGCACCCGGAACACGGCTCCCACGTCGTCGACCTCTCCCTCGACCCCGTCGAACAGGCCATCCGCGACATCGCCGCCGGACGCCCCGTCGTGGTCGTCGACGACGAGGACCGCGAGAACGAGGGCGACCTCGTCATCGCCGCCGAGAAGGCCACCCCCGAGATCATCGCCTTCATGATGAGCGAGTGCCGCGGTCTGATCTGCGCACCCATGGAGAACGACGAGCTGGAACGGCTCGAACTGCCGCAGATGGTCGACCACAACACCGAATCCATGAAGACGGCCTTCACCGTCTCCGTGGACGCCTCCGCCGCGTACGGCGTGACCACCGGCATCTCCGCCGCCGACCGCGCCACCACGCTCCGCATGCTGGCGGCCGGCGAAGCGGGCCCCGGCGACTTCGTCCGCCCCGGCCACATCTTCCCGCTCCGCACCCGCCCGGGCGGAGTCCTCGTCCGTAACGGCCACACCGAGGCCGCCGTCGACCTGGCCCGGCTCGCCGGGCTGCGGCCCGCCGGCGCCATCGTGGAGATCGCGGGCGAGGACGGCGTCATGCTGCGCCTGCCCGAGCTGGTGCCGTTCGCCCGCAAGCACGGGCTCACGATCATCTCCATCGAGGACCTGATCGCCTACCGCCGCAGCTCCGAGCCGACGGTCCGCCGCGAGGCCGAGGTCCGGCTGCCGACCGCGTTCGGCGAGTTCACCGCGTACGGCTACCGCTCCATCACCGACGGCGTGGAGCACGTGGCCCTCGTTCACGGTGACATCGGCGACGGCACGGACGTCCTCGTCCGGGTCCACTCCGAGTGCCTGACCGGCGACATCTTCCAGTCCCAGCGCTGCGACTGCGGCCCCCAGCTGCATGCCTCCATGGAGCGCATCACGCAGGAGGGCCGTGGCATCGTCGTCTATCTGCGCGGCCACGAGGGCCGGGGCATCGGCCTGCTCTCCAAGCTCCGCGCGTACGAGCTCCAGGAGCAGGGCGTCGACACCCTCGACGCCAACCTGGAACTCGGTCTGCCCGCCGACGCCAGGGACTACGCCGCGGGCGCCAGGATGCTCCTCGACCTCGGCGTCCACAGCGTCCGGCTGATGACCAACAACCCCGACAAGACCGCGGCGGTCCTGCGCCACGGTCTGGCGGTGACCGGCCGCGAGCCCATGCCCGTCCAGGCCGGCGAACACAATCTGCGGTACCTGCGCACCAAGCGCGACCGGATGGGGCACGACCTGCCCTGGCTCGACGCGGTCCCCGCGTCGACGTGCGGCAACCAGTAAAGATCACAGAACGAGCGGGAGAGAGACATGAGCGGCAAGGGCGCACCCGAACTGTCCGTACGCAACTGCGGTGACCTGCGGGTCGCGGTGATCGCGGCCCAGTGGCACGAGAAGGTCATGGACGGCCTCGTCGACGGCGCGCTGCGCGCCCTGCACGACCTCGGCATCGACGAGCCGACCCTGCTCCGCGTCCCCGGCAGCTTCGAGCTCCCGGTCGTGGCGAAGGTCCTCGCCGGACGCGGTTACGACGCGATCGTCGCCCTCGGCGTGATCATCCGCGGTGGCACACCCCACTTCGAGTACGTGTCCCACGGCGTCACCACCGGCCTCACCCAGGTCACCGTCGACACCGGGGTCCCCGTCGGTTTCGGCGTCCTCACCTGTGACACCGAGGAGCAGGCACTCGACCGGGCAGGCCTCGAAGGGTCCAACGAGGACAAGGGGCACGAAGCGGTCACCGCCGCCGTCGCGACCGCCGCGACGCTGCGTACCGTCAGCGAACCCTGGCGCTGAGTTCCCTCCCGTCGCCCGCCGCCACCCCTCAACCGAGGCGCTGCGCGCCCGTCTTATTGGACCCCGTATTCTAAGGACCATCATGGCGAACAAAACCTTCGAAGAGCTCTTCGCCGAGCTGCAGCTCAAGGCCGCCAACGGCGACCCCTCCACCTCCCGCACCGCCGAACTGGTGGACAAGGGAGTGCATGCCATCGGCAAGAAGGTCGTCGAGGAGGCCGCCGAAGTCTGGATGGCCGCCGAATACGAGGGCAAAGAGGCCGCCGCCGAGGAGATCTCGCAGCTGCTGTACCACGTCCAGGTGATGATGGTCGCCCGCGGAATCTCTCTCGACGACGTCTACGCCCACCTCTGAGCCGACGCACCTTCCCGCTCCGTACACGCAGAACACCCCTTCGCACAAAGGAAACCTGACCTCATGCTGCGCATCGCCGTCCCCAACAAGGGTGCACTCTCCGGGCCTGCGATGGCGATGCTCCATGAGGCCGGCTACCAGCAGCGCAAGGAGTCGAAGGAACTCGTCCTGGTCGACCCGGAGAACGAGGTCGAGTTCTTCTATCTGCGACCGCGCGACATCGCGATCTACGTCAGCTCCGGCCGCCTCGACATCGGCATCACCGGCCGGGACCTGCTGCTGGACTCCGGTGCCGATTCCGAGGAGATCCTCCAGCTCGGCTTCGCCCGCTCCACGTTCCGCTACGCCACGAAGCCCGGCACGGCCGAGGGCCCGCAGGACTTCGACGGCATGACGATCGCCACGTCCTACGAGGGCATCGTCGCCAAGCACCTCGCAGAGGTCGGCGTCAACGCCTCCGTCGTCCACCTCGACGGCGCGGTCGAGACCGCCGTCGAGCTGGGCGTCGCCCAGGTCATCGCCGACGTCGTGGAGACGGGCACCAGCCTGCGCAACGCCGGACTCGAAGTCATCGGCGAGCCGATCATGAAGTCGGAAGCCGTCGTCATCCGCCGCACAGGCGCCCCCGACGACGACCCCAAGGTCCAGCAGTTCCTCCGCCGCCTCCAGGGCGTCCTGGTCGCCCGCAGTTACGTGATGATGGACTACGACTGCCGCGTGGAGCACCTGGAGCGCGCCGTGGCCCTCACCCCGGGCCTGGAGTCGCCGACCATCTCCCCCCTGCACCACGAGGGCTGGGTCGCCGTCCGTTCCATGGTCGCCGCCAAGGAGGCCCAGCGGATCATGGACGACCTGTACGAACTGGGTGCCCGCGCCATTCTCACCACGGCCATCCACGCCTGCCGCCTCTGACGGCCGGAGAACACCGAACACCGGAAGACAGAGAACCTGATGACCGCCCCCGCGTCCCGGCCCGAACTGCCCGTCCTCCCGGTGACCTTCAGGCCCACCCTCACCCGGGTGGTCCTGCTGACCGTCGGTCTGGCGATGTTCGTCGTCATCACCGTCGTCGCCCTGGCGCTGGAGAAACTGAGCGCGGGGGAGCGGACCAGCTTCATCTTCGTGGCCCTGCTCTTCTTCGGCGTCCTCGCCCTGCTCAGCAGGCCCAAGGTCGTCGCCGACGAGACCGGGGTCATGGTCGTCAACCTCACCCGTACCCGGAGGCTGGCCTGGGCGGAGATCCTCCGCGTCAACCTGCGGGTCGGAGACCCCTGGGTCTTCCTCGACCTCAGCGACGGCACCAGCCTGCCGGCCCTTGGCATCCAGCCCGGAATCGCCAAGGAACAGGCCATCCGCGACGCCCGTACGCTCCGTGCACTCGCCGAATTCCACGGCACCGGAGCGGACGCCGGTACGGAGAACGGCTGAGCCCCCTGCCCCGTACGGCCCCTTCTTGACTACTCTTGAGGGCGGCGGCGCCCTGTGCGCCCCGCCCCGCACGAGAGGTCCACGAGGCCGGCGGGGCTTTCCTGCGACCCAAGGAGTGACTCCCTCCAGCAATGGACGGATCGTCCGGTAGTACCTGCGCCGCCCCAGCAGAGCCCACGCTCTCCCCGGAGGCGGCGGTATGACCACCCCCCTGCTGCTGCTCGCTGCGGCATTCCTTCTCATCCTCGCCAACGGATTCTTCGTGGCAGCCGAATTCGGGCTCGTCACGGTGGAGCGGCAGGACGCCGAACGCGCCGCCGCCGAAGGCGACCGGCGGGCCCGTACCGTCGTCGCCGCCCTGCGCGAACTCTCCTTCCAGCTCTCCGGCACCCAGCTGGGCATCACCATCACCTCGCTGGTCGTCGGCATGCTCGCCGAACCGGCGCTCGCCCAGCTGCTCGCCGGACCACTCACCGCCACCGGACTGCCCGTAGGGGCCGTCCCCGGGGCGGGCGTCGTGATCGGCATGCTGCTGGCCGCCGCCGTGCAGATGGTGATCGGCGAACTCGTACCGAAGAACTGGGCGGTCTCACGGCCGCTCCAGGTCGCCCGGTTCGTCGCCGGCCCCCAGCACCGCTTCGCCGCGGTCTTCCGGCCGGTGATCACTGCGCTGAACACTGTCGCCAACCGGCTGGTACGGCTGCTGGGCGTCGAGCCCACCGACGAACTGGCCTCCGCCCGTACCCCGGGCGAGCTGGTCTCGCTGGCCCAGCACTCGGCCGAGGCCGGCGCCCTGGAACAGGACACCGCCGACCTCTTCGTACGTACCCTGTCGCTCGCCGGGCTCACGGCGCAGCACGTCATGACCCCGCGGGTGAAGGTCAGCGCCCTCCAGTCCTCGGCGACCGCCGCGGACGTCCTCAACCTCACCCGTGCCACGGGCCTCTCCCGCTTCCCGGTCTACCGGGAACGCATCGACGAGGTCGTCGGCATGGTCCACCTCAAGGACGCCCTCGCGGTCCCCGCCGGGGACCGGCTGCGTACCCCGGCCGGCCGGATCGCCGTACCGCCGCTCCTGGTCCCCGAGACGCTTCCGGTGGAGCAGCTGCTCCACCGGCTGCGCAATGAGCAGCCGATCGCCGTGGTGGTCGACGAGTACGGCGGGACCGCCGGTGTCGTCACCCTCGAAGACATCATCGAGGAGCTCGTCGGCGAGGTCAGGGACGAGCACGACGCAGTCGGCGCCGACCGTCCCGAACTCGTCCCCGCCGTCGCCGATGACGGACGTCCCGCCTGGGACGTCGAAGGCAGCTGCCGGGTCCTCACCCTGCGCCGGATCGGCCTCGACGTGCCCGACGGGCCGTACGAGACCGTGGCCGGCCTGATCGCCGGCCTGCTGGGGCGCATCCCCGCCCCCGGTGACAGGGCCGAGCTCCCCGGCTGGCGGATTGCGGTCCGCCAGGTCGGCCACTACCGGGCCGAACAGGTCCGTTTCGTGCGCCTGACCGATGTGCCGGGACCGGCCGCCGAAGGGTTCTCCCACAGCCGGCTGGAGGCCGTGCGATGAGTCTCGTCCAGTTGCTGTTCGCCGGGCTGCTCGTGCTCGCGAACGGATTCTTCGTCGGTGCCGAGTTCGCGCTCGTCTCCGTACGCCGCAGTCAGGTCGAACCGCTCGCGGCGAGCGGATCGAGCCGGGCCAAGCAGGTCCTGTACGGGCTGGAGAACCTGCCGCAGATGATGGCGGCCGCCCAGTTCGGCATCACCCTCTGCTCCCTCACCCTCGGAGCCGTCGCCGAACCGACCGTCGCCCATCTCCTGGAGCCGGTCTTCCACGCGATGCACGTCCCCGAGGGGCTCATCCACCCCCTCGGATACGCGCTGGCCCTGGCCCTCGTGGTCTTCCTCCATCTCGTCATCGGTGAAATGGTCCCGAAGAACCTGGCGATGGCCGCCCCCGAGAAAACCGCGCTGTGGCTCAGCCCCGGGCTTGTCGGCTTCGCCCGGCTCTGCCGTCCGGTCACCGCCGCCCTGGGCGTCTGCGCCCGGCTCGTGCTGCGGCTCTTCAAGGTCGAGCCCAAGGACGAGGTCGAGGCGGTCTTCACCAGCGAGCAGCTCAACCGGCTCGTCGAGGACTCCGGGCAGGCGGGTCTGCTGGAACCGGCTGCTCAGGAGCGGCTGGAGGACGCGTTGGAGCTGGGCAGCAGGCCTGTCACCGACGTGCTGCTCGACCGGGCCTCCCTGGTGACGGTCGACCCCTCGGTCACCCCGCGCCGGCTGGAGGAACTGACCGTACGGACCGGCTATTCCCGCTTCCCGGTCTGCGCGGAGGGCGGCGGCCCGTTCATGGGTTACCTCCACGTCAAGGACGTGCTGGACCTGGAGGACGACGAACGCGCGGTCCCGCAGCAGATCTGGCGCCCGATGGCGACGGTACGCGCGGAGCTCCCGCTCGACGACGCCCTGACCGTGATGCGCCGAGCCGCGACACACCTGGCCCAGGTCGCCGACGCCTCGGGCCGAGTACTCGGCCTCGTCGCGATGGAGGACGTCCTGGAAATGCTGGTCGGCGAGGTCAGAGACCCGGCCCACCGAATCTCGGTGCCACGCCGCACGGTGGACGTACCAACGGACCAGAAAGAACACAAAGCAATGGCCGGCCGCCCCTGACCCGAGCGACGCACATCAGGCGCCGAGCGCGGCCGAACCTTCTTCGTCAGGCGGCAAAATCAACCGCCGAGCGCGGCCGAACCTTCTTCGCCGGGCGGCAAAATCAACCGCCGAGCGCGGCCGAACCTTCTTCGCCGGGCGGCAAAATCAACCGCCGAGCGCGGCCGAACCTTCTTCGCCGGGCGGGAAAATCAAGCGCCGAGCGGCGCTGAACCTTCTTCGCCGGGCGGGCAAGATCAACCGCCGAGCGCGGCCGAACCTTCAATCGCCGGGCGGGCAAAAATCAAGCCCGTCCGGCGATTGAGGACAGTCTTTCAGCCGGTCCGGCGATTGAGGACAACCCGGCCGCCGTACGCCCCGGCACCCCGCCCCCTCACGCCGCCCCCGGCTCCTGCGGCCCCCGATTCACCGGCCCCCGGCCGGACAGCACCTCGCCGTACGCCTGCATGAGATCCGGCAGCCGCAACGTGGCCAGATCATCCCGGGTAGGCACCGCCGCGTACCCCGACAGCCGCAGATCACGGTACGCGCAGGACTTCTCGTACAGGGTCCGCAGGAACCGGCCGTTGCCCAGCTCGTCGATCCACCCCTGATCCACGACATGCCCGCTGATGCTGCGGAGCTCCTCCAGGGACTCCTCGTCCCACGCGTCCCCGTTCTCCGCGGCCAGCACCCCGCCGATCGCGGTCAGTTCCAGCGGCCGGTAGCTGGGGAAGTCGACGCGGCTCGTGAACCGCGAGGAGAGCCCGGGGTTCGTGGCGAGCAGCCGGTCCATGCCCTCCGGGTAGCCCGCGAGTATCACCACGAGATGGTCCCGGTTGTCCTCGGCCCGCTTGAGGAGGACCTGCAAGGCCTCGTCCCCGTACGCGTCGCCCTTGCTGTAACCGGAGTTGGAGAGGCTGTACGCCTCGTCGACGAACAGCACCCCGCCGAGCGCCGAATCGATCAGCTCGTTCGCCTTGACCGCGGTCTGACCGAGGAACTCGCCGACCAGATCGGCCCGTTGGGCCTCCACGAGATGGTCACCACCCAGCAGACCCAGCGCGTAGAAGACCCTGCCCAGAATGCGGGCGACCGTCGTCTTGCCGGTGCCGGAGGGGCCGGAGAAGACGAAGTGCCGCTTCGGCGGCTGGACGGGCAGCCCCTGCTCGGCGCGCAGACGCGCCATGTTCAGCTGGGCGGACAGGGCCTTGACCTGACGCTTCACCGGTTCGAGGCCGACCATCCGTTCCAGCTCGGCCAGTGCCTCGGCGAGCAGGGCCGGGTCACTGGGCCCCGCCGGGAGGACCGAAGGCCCCGGCCGGCCGCCCACCGGCGACTTCTCCCGCACCCCGTCGGCCGGCGGCGGCGCGGCCATCCCGGCCAGGCCCTGCGGATCGCCGCCGAGCCACGGCTCCCGGCCGTCCACCAGATCGGTGCCCAGTAACGCGTCGCCGTCGATCTGCGTCTCCGTGCCCAGACCGTCCGAACCGAAGCCCGTCAGGGCCACGGAGGCCAGATCGGCCGAATCGTCGTACCCGTCGCCTTCGGAGATCGCCGCGAGCCGGGCGGAGGTGTCCATGAACGCCGGATCGACCCGGTGCACCGCACGGTAGAGGGGCAGGGCCGCGGCGCTGCGGCCCGTGCCCTCGTGGGCCCTCGCCAGCCAGTAGCGCAGTTCCTTGCGCTGCGGCTGCTCGCTGCGGCAGCGCATCAGGGCCGCGGAGAGCAGCGGTTCGGCCTGCCCGTACATCTCCAGACGCACCCGGGCCATGCCCCCGAACAGCCCCGCCTCGATGCCGAGCAGCGGGTCCCCCACGAGCTGCTCGGTGTTGCGTACGAGCTGGTCCCAGTCCTTGACCAGATACGAGCGGCAGGCGTGCAGGAACCGCACCTGCGGGTCCGCGTCGACCGGCGGCAGCCCGGCCAGGGCCCGGTCGAGCTCGGGCACGTGCCGGCCGTCCAGCCAGTGGGAGGCGTGCGCGAGCAGCAGGTCGCGCGGGCTCTCCAGCACGGGCTGCACCCACCAGCCCAGCCAGTACCAGGAGTTGAGGGTGCGGCGGTGGCGGGCGCGCTGGTCGCCGAAGCGTTCGCGATGGCGGTACATGCGCAGCAGCGCCGTGGTCGTGTCGACCCGCAGGGCATGGAGACCGAGCCAGCCGTCCGCCATGCCGGGATCGAAACGCACCGCGGTTCTGAACTCCTCCTCGGCCTGCGGATACGCGCCCATGGTGTAGGCGTCCACGCCGCGCAGCCAGGCGAGGTCGGCGGGGGCTTGTGCGCCCTGCGTGCCGATGTCCATCAGGTCCCCCACAAAACCGTGCCCCCAGGATGTCCCGCCCGCACAGCATGCCCACCTGGGCACGTCGAATCACTGTGCCGGGGACGGGAATTGACCGCACCGCAGTGCATCGTACCTGCGAAGGCAGCAGGCGGCTAAGGGTGTGGCCGACGGTCGACCGTGACCGTGGGTAAGCGAAAAGGTCCGCACGGGGCCGTCGAAAGAGGGGCTGCGCGCAGAACGAAGCCCCCGATCACGGGGGAACAACCGGGGGCTTCGCGTCTACGGGGGCTCCGAAAAGCCGCACATTGAGAACGTAAGACCTGTACGGCCCGTCGGTCAAGCCGAGTTGAGGGACTTCCGGACCGATTCCCGACTGCTCAGGAGGGCGGCGCCACGTCTTCACTGTGGGTGACGAAATGGTTCACCCCTGTGGTGGCGCGGGGTCCCTTCAGCCACTCGTACCCCACCTGCAACTGCCGTATCAGGGCATCGGCGAAGGGCCGCGAGGGGTCGTCGGCGAAATGCCGTTCCTCGGCGGCCGTCCAGCCGTCCCAGAACGTCCCGAGCGCGGGGCCGTCGCGGTGCCGGCCGCGTTCCCAGGAAGGGCCGCTCGCCAACTCCATCCACAGCAGCCCCGAGAGCAGCGGCCGTACCTCCCGCCGCCCCGATCCCACGCCCTCCATCAGCACCACGGGCGCGGGCTCCAGCGTCCGCGCGGGGCCGAAGCACCGCCGCGTCCAGTCGTACGGCGCGTAGTGCGCGCGCTCGCCGTGCGCGAGCGGGACGAGCACCTGCTCGCGCAATCGGTCCGTCCACGCGAAGAACTCGTCATGGGTCGCGAGGTCGTCCAGGTGCAGTACGGGCGCGTCGCCGAGCGCCGCCGAGAGCCGGGCCGCGAACGTGCTCTTGCCGGAACCGGCGTGCCCGTCGACCGCGATCAGCCGCACCGGACCGCAGGACGGCGGAAGGGTCCGCAGGCGGCGGGCATGCTCATCGAGGTCGTTCATCCGCCCAGCCTACGAGCCCGGCTGGACCAACCGCAGGTCACGTCAGTGGACCAGACCAATATTGGTCCGGCGGCACGAGCCGAATCGCTGGCCGAACGGTGCCGCGACCCGCAATAGTTGGCCCACTGATCGGCACCCGCAGCCCCATTCCGCTCACAACCGGGGGTCTCGCCCATGACCAGACCGACTTCGCGCAGAACCGTGCTGAGCGCCGCGATCGCGGCAGCGGCAACCGGCGGCGCGGTGGCATCCGCCGGGCCCGCTACGGCCGCGGTACCCCGCCCCGCCGCCCCCACCGCGACGACCTCGCAGGTGGACAACCGTTTCTGGAATACGTACACCGACTGGCGTGCCGGCTCCGGAGCCGGCACCCGCGTGGTCGCGGGCCGCAGGCCGGGGCTGGTGATCTCCGCCCCCGTCGGTCGCAGCGACTACACCGACCCGCACACCGGTGCGACCAGCTCCTGGGAGTACGCGACGTGGACCTCGCCGGTCCACCGTTCCAGCGTCCCGGCCACCGAAGTGATCGCCTCCTGGAACGCCCACGCCCCCGCGGGCACGTGGATCCAGATCGAGCTGCTCGGCAGCTACTCCGACGGAACCGACACCCCCTGGTACGTGATGGGCCGCTGGGCGGCGGGCGACGGGGACATCCGGCGCACCTCCGCCGACGACCAGAGCGACGGCAAGAGCTCGATCTGGACCGACACCTTCTCCGTGGACGACGCGGCGAGCGGGCTCCGGCTGGTCTCGTACCGGCTGCGGCTCACCCTCCACCGCACGCCAGGGACCACCCTCACGCCCACGGTCTGGCGGCTCGGCGCGATGGCCTCCGACATCCCGGACCGCTTCACCGTCCCCGCCACCGCACCCGGGCTCGCCCGCGAGCTCCGGGTACCGCGCTACTCGCAGAACGTCCACGTGGGGGAGTACCCCGAGTACGACAACGGGGGCGAGGCATGGTGCAGCCCCACCTCCTCGCAGATGATCATCGAGTACTGGGGGCGCAGGCCCACGGCCGAGGACCTGGCCTGGGTCAGGCCGGACATCACCGACCCGCAGATCTGCCACGCGGCCCGGTACACGTTCGACTACCAGTACGAGGGCTGCGGCAACTGGCCCTTCAACGCCGCCTACGCCGCCACCTACAAGGACATGAGCGCCGTGGTCACCCGGCTCGGCTCGCTGACGGACCTGGAGAAGCTGGTCGGCGCGGGCATCCCGGTAATAACGTCCCAGTCCTTCATCAAGGAGGAGCTGACCGGCGCGGGCTACGGGACCTCGGGCCACCTGATGACGGTGATCGGCTTCACCGCCGAGGGCGACGTGGTCGCGAACGACCCGGCGTCGCCGTCCAACGAGGCCGTACGCCGTGTCTACCGGCGGCGCGAATGGGAGAACATCTGGTTGAGGACCAAGCGGTACGACGCGAACGGCAAGGTCAGAAGCGGTACAGGCGGTGTCTGCTACGTCTACTGGCCCGCTGAGCCAGCACCGAGTCAGCACCGCGTGCTGCGGTCGCTCGGCCTGGCGTGAGCATGTACGGCCCCACGGCCCTCTCGACGACCTGACGGCAGCGTTCCTGGCCGTCCTGTGTGAGGTGGCCGTACCGGTCCACCGTGACCTTGATCGAGCGATGTCCGAGCCAGCGAGACACCTCGTGGATGGACACGCCGCTCGTCAGGGTCACGGTGGTCCACTTGTGTCGCAAGTCGTGCGGATTGTATTCGGGCAGACCGAGTCGCCTGATGGCGCGATTCCATGACTTGCGCAGGAGATCGGGATACGGCAAGCCGCTATTTTGCACGAGGTGACCTGGCCAGCCATCCGGGCCAAGGCGAAGGCGAAGAACGGCGAAATCCTCTTCGGTGACCAGGTCGGGATCCGCTCGGACCAGGGCACCGGCCGCACCTGGGGCGCCAAAGGCAGGACGCCGGTCGTCCGCCGCACCGGGAGCCGGTCCTCCGTGAACGCGATGTCCGGCCTGCGGGCGTAGTGCTCACTTTCGCGTTGGCGGGCGAGTGCTTGCGTCGCTCTGTGCGTGCCCTTGGCGGAGCGTCTGATGCGATGGCATCACCGCAGAACAGACGATGTGAGCGAGAGCAGGTGTCCGACCGAGTCGGTTTGGAGCCTGTGTGGCGGGTACGCGCCGTGAATCCCACGAAGGGACCACGCCGTGCCCGTACAGCGGAAGAACATCTTCGTACTCGGCCTGGACGAGGCGAATCTGCCGACTTTGGAAGCTGTCCCGGAATCCGACACGTACCGGTTCCATCCTCTGCTGAGCATCGGCGAGCTGCAGGAGGGAGAGGTCTCGGTGGCCGATCTGATGAGTCGGGCCCGCGAGATCCTCGACGCGCATGAGGGCAGCATCGACGCGATTGTCGGCTATTGGGACTTCCCCGTGAGCACGCTCGTGCCGATGCTCGGCAGCGAGTACGGCACGCGCACCACGAGTCTTGAGTCCGTCGTCAAATGTGAGCACAAGTACTGGAGCCGGCTGGAACAGCAGAAGGCGATCGACGAGTACCCGGCTTTCGGGCGGGTGGACCTGCACAGCGCGGATCCTCAGCCGCCCGACGGCGTGAGCTTCCCCATGTGGCTCAAACCTGCCCTCGCCTATTCGTCGGAACTGGCATACGGCGTCTCGGACATGGCGGAGTTCCGCGCGGCCGTGGACAAGATACGGGAGGGGATCGGCCGGGTCGGAAGGCCGTTCGACTCGGTACTCGAGCTCCTGGAACTTCCGCCGGAAATGGCGGGGGTGGGCGGTCAGGTCTGTCTGGACGAGGAAGCGATGACCGGCATCCAGGTGGCCGTCGAGGGTTTTGTGTACGACGGGGAGGTCACCGTCTACGGAGTACTGGACTCGATCAACTACCCCGGTTCCCCCTGCTTCCTGCGTCACCAGTACCCGAGCACTCTCCCGCCCTCGGTGATCCAGAAGCTGCACGAGGTGAGCGAGCGGACCATCCGACAGATAGGCATGGACTCGGCCACATTCAGCATTGAGTACTTCTACGACCCGAAGACCGGTGACATCTGCCTGCTGGAGATCAACCCACGGCACTCCCAGTCACACGCGGAGCTGTTCGACTACGTCGACGGTGCCCCCAACCACCGCCGGATGATCAGTCTCGCGCGCGGACGCGACCCCGTGTCGCCGAGTGGGCAGGGTCCGTATCGCATGGCCGCCAAGTGGTACTACCGGTGGTTCGGCGAAGGGAGGGTGCACCAGGTGCCCATGCGCGACGAACTCGCAACCATCGAACGGGCGATTCCCGGAGTGCGCATCGACGTCGTGCCGGGCTGCGCCACCAGCACCGCGACGAGTACTGGCGCCATGCGTCGCTCAGTGAGAACTACCAGGCCCTGCGTTGCCTCGTGCTTGCCTCCAGCGGCTGGGCAGACGGGTACTCCAATGCCGTCACGCGGCTACTGAGCCGTGTCCATGTACCTCGCAAGGGCCTGATCGGACCTTGGTCGCACAAGCTGCCGCACCTCGGCGAGCCGGGACCGGCCATCGGATATCTCCAGGAGGTGGTCCGATGGTGGGACCACTGGCTCAAGGGAGCGGAAAACGGTGCGATGGACGGACCCATGATCCGTGCCTGGATGCAGGAAAGCGTGCCGCCATCCACGTCCTACGAGGAGCGCCCGGGCCGCTGGGTGGGGGAGCCGAGCTGGCCCTCGCCGCACGTCCAGCAGGTGCTGCACCCACTGCGTGACCGCGCCATCGTGCGCGTCGATGAGGAGCCTTCCTCATGGGAGGAGGGCGAATCTGCGGGCCGTGTCCACACGGTGCAATCGCCGCTTTCGGTCGGGCAGTTTGCGGGAAAGTGGGCTTCGTACAACGCCCCGCCGGATTTGCCGTACGACCAACGGGAGGAGGACGGCGGCTCACTCGTTTTCGATACGCAGCCGCTGACGGAACGCGTGGAGATCCTCGGCGCGCCCGCAGTGGAACTCCTGGTGTCCTCGTCCAAGGAGACAGCACAGATCACCGTCCGGCTGTCCGATGTGGCGACCGATGGCCGGGCGACCAGGGTGACCTACGGTGTGCTCAACCTCGCACACCGAGCAGGCGACGACCGACCCGAACCACTGGAGCCGGGCAGGAAGTACCGCGTCCGTATCCCCCTCAACGGAGTCGCTCAGGTCTTCCCGGCCGGGCATCGCATCCGGCTCTCGCTCTCCACTTCGTACTGGCCGCTGGTCTGGCCGGCACCCGCACCCGCCCTCTTGAGCGTCCACGAGACCGGCAGTTCCCTCACTCTGCCGATCCGGCCCACCGACGCCCCGCACGACGCGTCCTCAACGCCCTTTGGTGAGCCCGAAGGCTGCACACCGGCGGACGTGACCCAGCTGACGGAGCCCGAACAGGCCTGGACCGTGTCGAGGAACCTGGTCGACTACCACTCCTCGCTCGACATCGTCAAGGACCGCGGACTTCAGCGGTACGAGGAGAACGGGATCGAGGTCGGGTTGCGGGCCGTCGAGAAGTACACCTCCATCGCGGACGATTTCGGATCGGTGAGCGGCGAGTCCGCCTGGACGCTGCGGTTCAGGCGCCCCGCATGGGACATCCGAGTGGAGACTCGCACCACCCTGACGTCGGACGAGAACGAGTTCCATGTCGATGCCACGCTGGACGGCTACGAAGGTGGCCGCAGGGTGTTCTCCCGGACCTGGAACGAGAGCGTTCCGAGGATGAACGTCTGAGTCGCACCCCACATCGAAGCAGCTCAGCCATCCGACAGTGCGGCTTGCGAGGGCACGGCATCAACCTTGCCGAGGTGCGCCCATGTGTGCAGGATGCCGCCCCGGGGGCCGGCCGATTGCCCGTCAGTTCACCGGATGGCCCGGTGTGATGCCGTGCCCGTCGGCCAAGGACAGCAGACGGAGGCCGTTGCCCGCGGGGTGCTGTGCGGCCTCCGGGGCGAGCAGGAACCCGACGTGGTCGCCGCCTTCGAGACGGCTCTCGATGCGGCCGACGAACCAGGCCGGCGCCTCGTCGAGCACCGGCGCCCCGCCCGGGCCCGGGTGCCATGCGGTGCGGGCGAACTTGTCGGTGCTGTCACCGGTCTCGCCGCCGAAGAGGCGGGCCAGGTGGCCCTGGTCATGGCGGAGCAGATGGACCGCGAGCCGATCGGCACGGGCGGCGACACGGTACGTGCGGTTGGCGTTCGACAGCCACACCACGAACCGGGGCGGCCGGATCGAACACTGCGAACCGAAGCCGACCAGGCAGCCGGCCCGTTCACCGGCCGCCTCGGCGGTCACGACATACAGCGGACAGTTGAGCACGTCGGTGAACGGATCCAGGTCGGTCACGGTTCTTGGCTCCTAGCCCGGGGTCGGATGCCGGGGCCATGTTCGAAGACTTCGAAACGCAGTCGGCCCAGGTCGAGGGAACATTCATCTTTGTACGCCGCGACCGCCCTCGAACGGGGCTTCAGCGCCACTCGATCACGAGGATGGTGGCATCGTCATTCAGTTTGTCGTTCTGGCGCTCTCGAAGCGAGTGGATCAGCTGTCGGAGGGCTTCCGAGGCGGATTCTCCCGCAGCAGTGGAGCGGATGATGGACGCCGTGAACCCTTCCAGCCCGAATTGTGATCCGCCTGCCAAGCGCGCTTCGGTCACTCCGTCCTGAATGAGGTGGGCACGCGCCTGGCGAGACGAACGGAGACCTGAACCTGTCTGTCCCCTCACGGAGGCTTCGGATGACGACTGCTGCCGCACCTTCCGCCGGCCTCGGGAACCTGTGGACACTGCCAGGGGTCTACGCTCCCCAGGCCGACACCTACCTGCTTGCCCAGGCTCTTCGCGCCGAAGGGATCACAGCGGGCATGGACGTCCTCGACGTCTGCACCGGAAACGGCGCGCTCGCTCTGCTGGCCGCGCGGATGGGAGCCCGGGTCTCGGCGACCGACATCTCCCGGCCGGCGGTGATGACTGCGCGGATAAACGCCGCCCGCTCCGGCCACCGCATCCGGGTGATGCACGGCGACCTCACAGGGCCGGTCGCCGATCAGCGCTTCGGCCTGGTGATGAGCAATCCGCCGGACACGGTGGACGGCAGGCCCTGGACCGGATCTGCACTCACACCCCGGACGTTCTCCGGCCTCACGGCGTACTGCTTCTGGTGCACTCCGGGCTCTGCGGCGTCGAGGAAACGCTCAGACGGCTGACCGGACACCGGTCTGCGCTGCTCGGTGACGGACCGGTCCTACGTACCCTACGGACCCGTGATGCGGGCTCAGGGCATGATCGGCGCCGACGAGGACCGAGAGGAACTGGTGGTCATCCGTGCCGAACGAGGCTGACCACGCCAGGCGTTTGACCGTTGTCCGCGACGGTCCGATTCTGATCGAAGGGCCGGTGGAGATCATCCAGGAGGACGGCACGATCGCCGCTTCCGACCGGTTCGTCGTCGCCGTCTGCACCTGGCGCCGCAGCCGCGTGTACCCGTGGTGCGACACCAGCCACCGCCGCCGTACGAAATCTCCCGGCGCCGACGGCCGCGAGGGCTGCGACCATTCTTCCGGTACCTGCCCCGATCACAACGACGTCCGCAGTTGTATCGGTGTCCAGTGCCGACCGCTGTTGTCCCGAGCCGAGCCGGTGCGCGCCGTGGCCGCGCCGGTTTCGACAACGCTGCTGAGCACATGGGCAGAGGGAATTGCCTGCGCTGTGCAGTGACGATGTCTGGCCTTCTGCATGCTGGTGGACCTCAGGTCGCGTCAGGCGTGACGGCGGTGGCGTGGTGTTCGCCCTTGCTGGCGTCCAGGCCGAGGAAGACGTCGATGTCGCCGGTGTCGATTACGAGCAGGCCCCTCCGCTCACGCTTCCGTCCGGCCTACCACGGCACCGAGCTGCCACATCCACGTTCCATCAAGGGGGTATGCCGGACCCGAAGCCCGGAGGCCCCATTGCGGAGCCACGAAGAAGGTAACGGGGAGCGAGCCGCACTTCGCCGGTTGCGGGCTCAAAACGAACGGCGCAAGGTTGTGTACGTGGTACGTCAGCCCTCTCGCAGTGAAGGGCGGGATCGTCATGGGTAAGGCAAAGGGGAAGGCGAAGCAGGCCAAGGGCAAGCTCCAGGAAACCGTCGGCGGCGCTATGGATGACAAGGAAATGAAGGCAGAGGGCCGCGGCGAGCAGGTCAAGGGCAAAGCAGAAGAGACCGCGGCAAAGGCGGCCGAGCGGGTGAAGAAGTCTGGTCGGTAGGGTCCAGAGCGGGCTGCGCACTCGGGGTGACCGCTACCGGGCCTCATTCACGCCCGTTTCACGGTCGCTGAGTCCGGCGCCGCTTCTGCTCCGTGGCCGGCCTCCCAGGGGCACGCACCGTAGGCGCGGGCGCGCTGGTGCCGACCGCCCCTGCCACGGCTCCTATTGGCGACGTACGTGACGCGCTCTATGCCTTCGACGAAGCTTGTGTGCACCGGCAGCCTTCGTGCTGCCGGTGCCGAGTGTGTGAGCAGGACCCAGGGCTGACACCGGGAACGGCCTCGTCTCGCGTAGGGACACCGGACGCGTTGTCACCCACGAAGCCGCATCGCGGCAACGTCTTTGGGGAACACGGGCTGATCTTCGCCCCTGCCAGTGATCGCCTTCAGTCGTACATCAGCGCGGCCTTGGGGATCGCTCCAGGATCGTGCCAACCCCTCGACCTTCGCGGTCCTGGCCGGGCTGGACCAGATCGAGGGCACCAAGGTGGCGCATTGGCACTGCGACCAATGGCGCTAGAGGATATCCAGAGCACCAAGCTCCAAGCCGCGGGAATTGCCGAGCGCGGTGATGGCGTGTGCATCTCGGATCGGCCAAGGCAGACCCGTCCCGATCACGCAGCACCCGATGCCCTCGGCGCCTTCGAACTGCTGCTGAATGCGCGCTCACGCCACGGTTGCCATTCGGCATCGCTCTTCCATCCATCGCCGAACTTCCGCCGGAGAGAACCGTAGCTGTTGACCTACCCGGAAGCTCGGCACTTCTTCACGCCAACGGAACCCCGGCACCTGGCCCGCACGAGCGCATCTGCGCTTAACAAGCCTCACGCGTTCCGTTCCTGTGACCTGTCAGGGGAGGCACGGGAGGCGTCTGCTACGTCTACTTCCCCGCCGCTCCGACGGCGGCGCAGAGCCGCGTCCTGAAGGCGCTCGGAATCCACTGACGGCGCAGAGGCGGGGAGCGCACCCGGCTCCCCGCCCCACCGGCCCGCCCGGAAGGCGCACCGGTCGGTGGAACCCCGGACGGACCGGACCAGTTGGGTCAAAGGTTCGGACCATCTCCAGGACTGCCGGGCCCGCCGTGCACCCCGTGACGGCAGCGCTCCTATCGGGCATACTCAAGCCGCCACAGCCGCTGGCCAGCGCCTCTTGTGATCCGAGAGGGCAGGATCGGTTGGGGAGTCATCTATTTCCGGGCCATGCCCGGGATCACCCGGCGGCGCCGCTCCTACCCCGCGCGTGCGACCGCCGCTACGCCCGACAGGGAGGAGAGCGCCGTCATGTCCGACCGTGCCCCGCAGCTGGTGGAACGCAGCCTGCCCACCGAGGAGTCCCGGCAGCTCGTCGCGCTCGTCCGCGACATCGTGTCCAGGGAGATCGCGCCCCGCGCGGCCGAGGAGGAGGAAGCGGGCCTGTTCCCGCGCGAGGTCTTCACCCTGCTCTCCGAGTCCGGACTGCTCGGACTGCCCTACGACTCGGACCACGGCGGCGGCGACCAGCCGTACGAGGTGTATCTCCAGGTCCTGGAAGAGCTCGCCGCCGCCCGCCTCACCGTCGGCCTCGGCGTCAGCGTCCACTCGCTGGCCTGCCACGCCCTTGCCGGTTACGGCACCAAGGAGCAGCAGGCCGCGCATCTCCCGGCGATGCTCTCCGGCGGCCTGCTGGGCGCCTACTGCCTCTCCGAGCCGGCGTCCGGCTCCGATGCCGCCTCGCTGCGTACGAAAGCCGTACGCGACGGTGACGACTGGGTCCTCACGGGCACGAAGGCGTGGATCACCCACGGCGGTATCGCCGACTTCTACACGGTGCTGGCACGCACGGGCGTCGACGGTCCCCGTGGCATCACCGCCTTCCTCGTCCCGGGTGACGCCGAAGGGCTGAATGCTGCCCTCCCCGAGAAGAAGATGGGCATGAAGGGCTCGCCCACCGCTCAGCTGCACTTCGACGGCGTCAGGATTCCCGACTCCCGTCGCATCGGCGAGGAGGGGCAGGGGTTCGCCATCGCCCTGTCCGCGCTCGACTCCGGGCGGCTGGGCATCGCGGCCTGCGCCGTCGGGGTGGCCCAGGCGGCCCTCACGGAGGCGGTCGAATACGCCACCGGGCGGCGCCAGTTCGGCCGTCCCATCGCCGATTTCCAGGGGCTGCGGTTCATGCTCGCCGACATGGCCACCCAGATCGAGGCCGGGCGTTCGCTCTACCTGGCGGCGGCCCGGCTGCGTGACGCCGGCCGGCCGTTCTCCCGCGAGGCGGCGATGGCGAAGCTGTTCTGCACGGACGCGGCGATGCGCGTGACCACGGATGCCGTCCAGGTGCTCGGCGGCTACGGCTACACGCTCGACTTCCCCGTCGAACGGCTGATGCGCGAGGCCAAGGTGCTCCAGATCGTCGAAGGCACCAATCAGATCCAGCGCATGGTCATCGCCCGTCACCTCGCGGGCCCCGAGACGCGCTGACGCGACCGGGGCTGTCCGACCACACAGGCGTCGTCATGATCCGGTTCCACTCCGTGTCCTGGCGGCCCGGCAGCGTCCGTCCCGTGCTCTCCCAATGGCGCAGCATGGCCCGGTAGATGGGCGGGTCGGCCGAGTACGGCAGGCCCGACCGGCCCATGGCCCGGCTCGTGGGCTGAGGTGCGGGGCGCTGTTGCGCCGGCTGCTCGGGCTGGGGCACGGCAGGCGGGCCGGGCTGCGGAACCGATTCTTCGGGGGCCGGAGCGACGAGACGGCGTCGACCGGGGCCGGCCGTGGAGTGCAGCATGGTCATGCAGGGCCAACGCCGGAAGCCGGGGACGGGTCACTGCCGGGCCCTTTCGGGCGCCAGTTCGTCAGGTGTACGTGCCGCTCCGGGCCTTTCCGGCCGGGCTCTTCGCCGTGCCGGTCCATGGAGGGACCGGCCGGTGGATGACCATCGGGTGGGTGGCTGTTGCGGAGCGGCAGGGGTACGTCAGGCGGCGTGACGCCGCATCTGCGGAACCCGCAGCGGGCGCGAACCCACGCCGCCGGCGTGCGAGAACGGCTGCATCCGCCAGTCGAGACCCTGGGGGAGCGTCAACAGCAGGGCCGTTTCCTGCTCCTGGGCGTCGAGCGACTCGTCGGCAGGGCGCGCCTTGGCGGCGGAGCGGCCCGTGCCCGCGCAGACCGTGAGGACGAACGGGTTCCACGGGCTCGGGCACAGAGCGTGCTCCGGCAGGATGTCCTCGTCCGCCAGCAGCGCGATCGGCTGCGCGCAGTCCGGGCAGATCACCCGGTACATCTCGAATGTGTCGTACGCGTCGAGTGCGGCGTCCTCGTCCGGATCAACAGGTTCCGGTTCGATACGTCCGGTGAGCTTCAGGCTCTGCATGGGAATTCCCCCCTCGGGTGGGCCGACAAGGCGCCGTGGCCTCGGCCAAAGCAAGCACTTCCCGTCACGCGTCGGCCGTAACCGCGAGGCCGTCCGCTACCCATCCGTAAACCTGTGGCATTCGTCACATGCCCGCCGCAGGTGCCCTTCCGGAGCCCTCACGGCTGTGCCGGAAGGGGCCTGGGGCATAGGTTGATCCGCATGGAGGAGCTGGACCGTCAGATTGTGGAGTTGCTCGTCAAGGACGGGCGGATGAGCTACACCGACCTGGGCAAGGCCACGGGCCTGTCCACCTCGGCGGTTCATCAGCGTGTCCGCCGGCTGGAGCAGCGCGGGGTGATCCGGGGCTACGCCGCGGTCGTCGACCCCGAGGCCGTCGGCCTGCCCCTCACCGCGTTCATCTCGGTGAAACCCTTCGACCCCAGCGCGCCCGACGACATCTCGGAGCGGCTCGCCGAGGTGCCGGAGCTGGAGGCGTGCCACAGCGTGGCGGGCGACGAGAACTACATCCTCAAGGTACGGGTGGCGACCCCCCTCGAACTGGAGCACCTGCTCACCCGCATCCGCACCCTGGCAGGCGTCTCGACGCGCACGACCGTCGTCCTCTCCACCCCGTACGAGGCGCGGCCGCCGCATATCTGAGGGGGCCGCGGACGGGGGCGCTCCGGGCAGGCGCGAGACTGGTGCCATGACCGAGAGCACCGCCCCCCAGAGCGACCACCGCACCGTGCTGCTGCGCGGTGGAGACGTCCACAGTCCAGCCGACCCGTTCGCCACCGCGATGGTCGTCGAACGCGGGCACGTCGCCTGGGTGGGCTCCGAAGGGGCGGCCGACGCCTTCGCGAGCGGCGTCGACGAGGTGATCGACCTCGACGGGGCCCTGGTCACCCCGGCGTTCACCGACGCCCACGTCCACACCACGTCCACCGGCCTCGCCCTCACCGGCCTCGACCTCTCCGGCGCCCGCAGCCTCCCCGACGCCCTCGGCCTCGTACGCGCGTACGTGAGCACCCACCCCGGGGACCGGGTCCTGCTCGGCCACGGTTGGGACGCCACACGCTGGCCCGAGCAGCGCCCTCCGTCGCGCACCGAGCTCGACGCCGCGGCCGGCGGCCGGCCCGTCTACCTGCCCCGGATCGATGTGCACTCCGCGGTCGTCACGACCGCACTCCTGGACCTGGTCCCCGGCGTCACCGAGCTCGCCGGATATCACCCCGACGCCCCCCTCACCGGCCCCGCCCACCACGCCGTGCGCTCCGCCGCGCACGGCGCCCTGTCGCCGCGCCAGCGGATGGAGGCCCAGCGCGCCGCACTACGGCACGCCGCCTCGCTCGGCATCGGGACGGTCCACGAGTGCGCGGGACCCGACATCTCCGACGAGGACGACTTCACCGGCCTGCTCGCGCTCGCCGCCGAGCAGCCGGGGCCGAGGGTGCACGGCTACTGGGCCGAGCGCATCAGCGACGAGAAGGGCGCCCGTCGCATCCGCGAGCTCGGGGCGATCGGGGCGGCCGGTGACCTCTTCGTCGACGGCTCGCTCGGCTCCCACACCGCGTGCCTCCACGAGCCGTACGCCGACGCCCCGCACACCGGCACCGCCCATCTGGACGCCGCCGAGATCGCCGCCCATGTCACGGCCTGCACCGAGGCCGGACTCCAGGCCGGTTTCCACGCCATCGGCGACGCGGCCGTCTCCGCCGTCGTGGCGGGCGTCCGGGCCGCGTCGGAGACCCTCGGGCTCGCCCGTATCCGCGCCGCCCGGCACCGCGTCGAGCACGCCGAGATGCTGACCCCCGAGACCATCGCGGCCTTCGCCGAACTGGGCCTGACCGCCTCCGTCCAGCCCGCCTTCGACGCCGCCTGGGGCGGCGAGGACGGCATGTACGCCCAGTGCCTGGGCGTCGAGCGGGCCAGGACCCTGAACCCGTACGCGGCGCTCCTGCGCACCGGGGTGCCCCTGGCCTTCGGCTCGGACAGCCCGGTCACGCCCCTCGACCCGTGGGGCACCGTCCGGGCTGCCGCGTTCCACCGGACGCCCGAGCACCGGATCTCCGTACGGGCCGGCTTCACCGCCCATACCCGCGGGGGCTGGCGGGCCGTCGGCCGCGACGACGCCGGCATCCTCGTGCCGGGCGCCCCGGCCGACTACGCGATCTGGCGTACGGACGAACTGGTCGTCCAGGCCCCCGACGACCGGGTCGCCCGCTGGTCGACCGACCCCCGGTCCGGTACCCCTGGCCTGCCGGATCTCACTCCCGGAGCCGAGCTTCCGGTCTGTCTGCGCACCGTGGTCTTCGGACAAAGTGTCTACGTACGGCCGAACGAGTGACGTGCGGACATTTCGTACCGCCGACCGAAGGTGTGCCCACTCTGCCGCGACCTGCGGATCTTCGTCACTGACCAGGCGTTTTCGTTAAAAGCCGCAGGTCAGACGACTATTGACAGAACGCGCCCACCGGCCGGTAGGTTCGGCGAGTCCACCACAGGACGTCCGACCGGTTAAGCGTCCACGCAGTCGTCGAACGCCGCTGGGTCATGAGGTGGTGTGCCGCACCGGCGCACCACCACTGACAGCCAGGTTCAGCGCCCGCGCCTCGGGGGCGAGGGAAGGTTTCAGCCGGACGGAGGGTGCGACCCGGGTGGGGCCCGGACGTTCAGTAGACAACGGCTTTCGGTCGACCCGCAGCCAGCGGGTCCCAGGTCGGCCCGAAGGACGCCGGGCCCCGATCCGCAGTTCTGTCCGTAGTTCCGTGCTTCTGTCCGGTGCCGTGTTGGCGCCCCGCGACCGCGTCGGCGACCGGTGCCGGGGTGCTGGATATGGTGGACACCTGCGTACGGACTTTAAGGGGCAGTTGTGAACGACGGCGGTCAGCGGCAGTACGGCCCGCTCGGCAGAGTCCTGGTCATCATTCCGACCTACAACGAGGCCGAGAACATCGGGCTGATCGTTGGCCGGGTGCGTGCCGCCGTTCCGGATGCCGACATCCTGGTCGCCGACGACAACAGCCCCGACGGCACCGGTAAAGTCGCCGACGAGCTCGCGGCGGGCGACAGCAACGTCCACGTCCTGCACCGCAAGGGCAAGGAAGGGCTCGGCGCCGCCTATCTGGCGGGCTTCGGCTGGGGCACCGAGCACGGCTACGGCGTCCTGGTCGAGATGGACGCCGACGGCTCGCACCAGCCCGAGGAGCTGCCCCGGCTGCTCACCGCGCTGAAGGGCGCCGACCTGGTCCTCGGTTCACGCTGGGTGCCGGGCGGGCGGGTCGTCAACTGGCCCAAGCACCGCGAGGTCATCTCCCGCGGCGGCAGCCTCTACTCCCGGATGCTGCTCGGACTGTCGGTGCGGGACGTCACCGGCGGCTACCGGGCCTTCCGTACGGAGACCCTGGCCGGCCTCGGGCTCGACGAGGTCGCCTCGCAGGGCTACTGCTTCCAGGTCGACCTCGCCAGACGCTCCGTCGAGGCGGGCTATCACGTCGTCGAGGTCCCGATCACCTTCATGGAGCGCGAGATCGGCGACTCGAAGATGAGCCGCGACATCCTCGTCGAGGCGCTGTGGCGGGTCACCGGCTGGGGCATCACGAGCCGGGCGAACAAGGTCCTGGGCCGCAAGGCTCCCTGACCGCACGCCGTCGCGGCGTCATGATCACCCCCTTACGCCGTTTGCACGTCCGTACGGGCACACTGGGGGCATGACGACGGCCACACCGCCCCCCGAACGTCCACGGCGCTCACGCGCCCGCAGGCTGCTGCCCCTGGCGCTCGCCGCCTGGGTGGTGCTGGAGATCTGGCTGCTGACCGTGGTCGCGGAAGCGACGAGCGGCTTCGTCGTGCTGCTGCTCCTGGTGGCCGGGGCCGTGCTCGGGGCCGTGGTGATGAAGAGCGCCGGCCGGCGGGCCTTCCGCAATCTCACCGAGACGCTCCAGCAGATGCCGGGCGGGCCGGGCGCCTCCGCCGTGCCACCCGGCCCCGCCACGGGCCGCAAGGGTAACGGCTTCCTGATGCTGGGCGGCCTGTTCCTCATCATCCCGGGCCTGATCTCGGACGTGGCGGGCCTGCTCCTGCTGCTGCCGCCGGTCCGTACCGCCCTCGGGCGGTACGCGGAGCGGTCTCTCGAGCGTCGGATGCGGGCCGCTTCTCCCGGCAGCCTCTCGGACGCCTTCCAGCAGGCCCGGATGCACCGGCCGGACGGCAAGGTCGTCCAGGGCGAGGTCATCCGCGAGGACGGCACTCAGCCGCATCCCCGCCCCGACGAGGGCCCCAGGCCGCCCCTGACCCCCTGACCGCACACAGAAACCCCCGGCACACAGAAAGCTGCGGGCCCGGACACACATTCTGTGTCC